>JBGPKH010000075.1:0-20875 GCA_041485845.1 Bryobacteraceae bacterium | reverse complement strand
GGAAACCGGCCCAGATTCCGATTAACACTAGGAGTTTTCGCATAGGCACCTTATTTATGGAGCAGCCTTACCCTAATTTCCATCCGTACCTGTACTAGTACGCGGGCGAATACCGCTCGGTTGAAGACGCGGCGAAGAACCGGCGAAAATACCCAGCCCGCACCGGCCGCGTCTTCATGCCATTTGGTGGGCCGCCGCGGCCCATCGGGACCTCGCTTGCTCGCCAAAGCGCCAGGCCGTCGCGGCTCGGCAAGTGTTTCCGAGCCGCGACCAAAGGAAGCGGGCCAGCTATAATCAAGGGGTGCGAATGAGCGCAGTCCTCCTGCTATTGGTGTCCCTTGCCGCCTGCAATCGCGGCTTCCAGAACAACGAAGCGGTGCGTCAGGCAGTGATCGACCGCATGGCCCAGAAAGGCGTCGCCGGCGTGGATGTGACCGTGACTTCGGTCAAGTTCAACGGCGACGAGGCCGATGTAGTGGCGTCGATCATGCCCAAGGGCGGCAATCCGGCCGCGGGCATGTCGATGAATTACCACCTGAAACAGCAGGGCAACAAATGGGTGGTGGTGGGCACGCAGGACAGCACCGGCAGTCCGCACGACGGCGTGGCGATGCCCGGAGACCCGATGCCCGGAGCGTCCAACCCGCACGGTGGAGGCGGTGTCCCTACGACGGCCCCCGGCGGTGGGGCGGCCAAGATGCCCTCTCCGGAAGATCTGCCGCCGGCCAGCAAAAAGCAATGAAACGTGTGGCTATCCTGGGTGGTGGACCGGCGGGAGCGTTCGCCGCGGAACAACTGGCATCCGCCGGCCTGAGCGTTCTGGTGTTCGATGAAAAACTCGCCTGGGAGAAGCCTTGCGGCGGCGGCTTGACGTATAAAGCGTACAGCCAGTATCCCTTCCTGATCCACAATTCCACGCCCAAGCGATTCGTCACCGAGACCATGCTGGCGGCGCCGCGCGCCGGAGAAGTCAGCCTTAAACTCGACGAGCCCCTTTTGATTTACTCGCGGCTGGATCTCAACCGCATGCTGCTCGAGCGCGCGGAACGCGCCGGCGCGCAGATCGAAAAGGCGCGCGTGACCGAGATGTCGCGCTACGGTTCGGGATGGCAACTGCGCACGAATTCGGGAATCGCCGATGCGGATTTCTGCATCGTGGCCACCGGCGCGCGCAATCCGCTGCGCGAAGTCGGCACGCAACTCCGGCCGGAGGATGCCATGACGGCCCTGGGCTACTACATCCCCGGCGATCAGGCACGCATCGACATCCAGTTTCTGCCGCGCCTCGAAGGCTACATCTGGATCTTTCCGCGCTGCGGCCATCTGTCGGTGGGGATCTGCGGCAAGGGCGAACCGGCGACCTCGTTGCGCAAGCGGCTGGAGCAGTACATGAACGAGCGCGGCATCTCCTGGAAGGGCGCCTCGTTCTATAGCCACCTGTTGCCGTCGCTCGATACCGGGTCGTGGAAGAAGAACCGCGTGGCGGGCGAGGGCTGGATGGCGGTGGGCGACGCCGCGGGGCTGGTCGACCCCATTACCGGGGAAGGCCTGTACTACGCCATCCGCTCGGCGGACCTGGCGGCGCGCGCGCTGCTTTCCGAAGTCACCGGGCTGGCGGAAAAAATGACTCACTACCGGCAGTTGCTGCGGCACGATTTCACCGCCGATCTGGAGTTCGGCTCGCGCCTGGCCAAACGCGTGTTTCTGGGTCGCTTCCTTCTCGGCTCGGTGCCTTCGCGCATGGTGCAGTTTACCCGCCGGAGCCCGCGCTTCTCGGCCATTATGCGCGACCTGTTCGCAGGAAAGCAGCCCTACCTGGGCCTCAAACAGCGGCTGCTGCGGAATCTCAATCCCAGTCTGTACGAAATCGGGATGAGTTTGGGCTTCAGCCGCCTGGTGCCCCGCAAAGCCGGCTAACGTACACTCTTGCCCAATGACGCCAACTTCTCCACAACCGATCAAGTTCGGCATTGATTGTGGAGCGCTCCCGGTCCACGAGTGAGCACAGACACCTTCGACAGGTGTATAATGACAAGTCCGACGAAAGGTCGACCGAAGCAGAGTGAAGCGGCAAACCTGATCGATTATTATGCGCGCGCATTGTCATTCTTACTGCTCACAAAGGCGGCGTGAATAGGGGTCCCTAAAGGGAAAGGAATTTGGGGCCATAATCTTGATGGGGGATCTTCTCTGGACTAAGACTTGCCCCGGTGCCGCTGATGACGGATTGTAGCAGAATGCCTAATCTGCTTTCGGCCGGAGCAGAGTGCGTTTTCAGCAAAGGAGGTTTATGCGCCGTTACAAGTTCGGGATCTCTAAGGGAAGTATACCGTTGTCACTATATGTGTTCGTGGGTTTGATCACGATTGATCCGTCTTGGGTCCGAACTATCACTTCGCTGATCGCAGCCATGATCCTCCTGTTCTGGGGTTCACGTAACATAATATCTGACGAGGATGAATCAGAAAGCTGGCGTTGGAGCCGGGCAACCAGCAGGGCCATCTCCGCGATGTCGGTCCTCTGTGTCGGCGCCATGGTGCCGTTCGCAATCCGTTGGTTGAGGCAGCCACCGAGTGGCCAACAAGTCGTGCAGGATGCCGTCTCGATGGTCGGGTACCTGATCTTCTCATTCCTATTCGGAGTGGTCATCTATCTAATGCTTCTGCTGCGTCCCATCATGGGTTCAAAGGACTCTGATCTTGAGATGCAAGCGCTAAAGCTGGAGCATCAATCATGCCTCGCTATCTTCCAGACCGGCGGCACTTGTATGGTCGTAATCTTTCTTGGCGCGCTGTTGACGCCAGTATTAGGCACGAGTGTCGGAACAAGCGATATAACAATTGCCAGGCTCGGGTGGGCTTTCTACTGCTTCGCTGGCGGCATAGTCTGGTTTCTGCGTCCTTGTTTAGCCAGGGCCAAGCATATTCGCCGCGAACTACAGCTTCTCAGGCGCGATTCTGTTCCCGACGTCTCTACAGGGACTTCGGGCTAAGTCGAACCGAGAGACACTTATGGTTGGTGTTTAAGGGGGTCGCCCACGCTTTGGAGCCCACATGATCCATTCGAAATCCGAAGATCTGTTTCGCCGGGCCCAACAACTGATGCCCGGCGGCGTCAACTCCCCGGTGCGCGCCTTCCGCAGCGTGGGCGGGAATCCGCTGTTCATCGCGCGCGGCGAAGGCTCGCACATCTTCGACGTGGATGGCAACCAGTACATCGACTACGTGGGCTCGTGGGGACCGCTGCTGCTCGGCCATCGCCATCCGGAAATCCTGGCCGCGCTCGAGCGCGCCCTCACCATCGGCACCAGTTTCGGTGCGCCGACCGCACAGGAGGTCGAACTCGCGGAGGCCATCTGCGATGCCGTGCCGTCGATCGAAATGGTGCGCCTGGTCAACTCGGGCACCGAGGCGACGATGTCGGCGATCCGCGTGGCGCGCGGCTTCACCGGCCGCGACCTCACCGTCAAGTTCGAGGGCTGCTACCACGGGCACGTGGATTCGCTGCTGGTCAAGGCCGGCTCGGGCGTGGCCACGCTGGGCATCGCCGATACGCAAGGCGTGCCGAAGGCTTTCTGCGATACCACCATCGCGCTGCCCTTCAACTCCATAGACGCCGTGGAGCAGACTTTCCGCACGCACGGCGGACAGATTGCATCGGTGATCGTCGAGCCCGTGGTGGGCAACATGGGGTGCGTCCCTCCCCTGCCCGGCTACCTCGAAGCCCTGCGCGAGATCACCGAACGCGCGGGCGCCCTGTTGATCTTCGATGAAGTGATGACCGGCTTCCGCGTGGCCTTCGGCGGCGCCCAGCAGCGATACGGCATCCGGCCCGATCTGACGACGCTCGGCAAAGTGATCGGCGGCGGGCTGCCGGTCGGCGCGTATGGCGGGCGCAAGGACATCATGAACAAGGTGGCGCCCGCGGGCCCCGTCTACCAGGCGGGCACACTCTCCGGCAACCCGCTGGCGGTGGCCGCGGGGCTCGCCATGTTGCGGCACTTGAAGGCGCATCCCGAAATCTACGGCCGCCTGGAAACGCGCGCCGCGGAATTGTGCGGATCGGCGCCGGCGGGGATCACCGTGAACCGCGTGGGCTCCATGTTCACGTTCTTTTTCACGGACCAGCCCGTGACCGACTACGAATCGGCGAAGCGCAGCGACACCGCGCGATTCGGCCGGTTCTTCCGGGCAATGCTGGATCGCGGAATCTACCTGGCGCCATCGCAGTTCGAGGCGGCGTTCCTCTCGGCGGCGCACACAGACGAGGATATCCGCCAGACGGTGGCGGCGGCGCGGGAGGCGTTCCTGCCGTAACTAATACCAGCCCGATGCCGGTACGCCTGAATCACCCGCCCGTCTCACGGACAATGTAATACCCAGAAGCAGCGGCCTTTGTGGTGTCCCGGTGCGTCAGTCCGCATTCCCTGCCAGAACCGGAGCAAACCCGATTTCGATTCAGTTAGCCGGAAATCTACTCTAACGATTTCGCCGGACGCCGAATCAGGCTGCTGTCCAAAATGGATAAGCCGCCGGCCGTGATCGGTTCCGCGTTTGCCGTGCCGCCGGTCATTTCCGCTACCCGCTAGCGTGAGTCAACTCCTCTTCGCCACGAAATTAGTGCTCCATTGCCCGTCTTCCAGACCCATCGTGAAGCGGATTTCGTCACCCGAGAGCTGCCCCTTGCAGACCAGCTTGATGGGGTTGCCCTGGTACTCGGTGGTGAACCAGAAGGATACGTCGGCTCCCTGGATCTTGCCGTCCTTGATCTCCAAGGTCCGGTCGAGCAAACCACCGACCGTACCAGTCAGTGCGTCGCCGTTGGCTTTCAAGTCGAAGGTCACTTCGCGGTTGGTGCCGCCTGCATCGAACGATCCCTTCCATTTGCCGCTGGCGTCGGCGCAAAACAGGAGAGTGGTCAAGAGCGCGAGAAACCCGAGGAGTGCGAATGTTCGTTTCATGGAGGGCATTGTACCGCAGATCGTCGTGGCGACCGTGGATGCTGTGCCGCCGGAGCAGGCCCGCGGCCGGGATCTGGATCACCGCACCCGGTTGTCATCCCGCCTGCGTGAGCTTCCGCGCCTTCGCCGCCAGGGCTCTTGCCGCCTTCTTCGACCTCTGCTCCAGCGGGCCGGATGCCGGCACGCTCCGTGGATGCCGCACCTGCCACCCGTCCAGCGACTCCCAGAACGCCGGGTCCTCCTGCCCCAGCACCCACGCCGAAATCCCCAGAAACCCTATTTCGTGCGCCAATTGCATCTTCGCTTGCAGGCTACGCGCGTTCTCGAACCACAACTCCGTCCGCCGGCCATTGCTGTCGAACGATAGGTGCGGCGAGTTCTCGGTCTCATCCCACACTGCTTGCGTGCCGGCCATCGCCGTGGCTGCATCGCTGTACCGCGCCGAGCGGCCGCGCCATTTCCTCGGCCGGGAGCCATCCGCGGGCGGCGCCGCCGCCGGATCTACAGCATCCCACCGCGTGCCATAGAACGGCACACCCAACGAAATCTTTCTGGCCGGCACGGTCTGAACCGAGTATTGGGCGATCCTCTTGACCCACGGGAACCCCGCCACCGGCCCCGGGTCGGCGCTCGCGCCGTGCTCCGCATAGGCCATGACGCTGATGAAGTCGGCGTCTTTTCCCATCTCCTGGTAGTCGTAGACCCCGCTCCAGTTGTCGTACCCGCCGGGACTGTTGCTGTGGCGCGTGTCGTCCTGCCTGCCCACCACCGCCGCGCTCAGTTGCAGATGGTGCTTGTGGAACTCGCGCGCCGCTTCCCTGAAGAAGACCGTGAACTTGTCGCGGTAGGTGTAGTGAATGTTCTCGTAGTCGAACTGGAACCCCAGGTATCCATCCCGCAGCGCATAGTAGACCAGGTAACGAATCGCCCTGGCCCGCAATTGCGGAGCATCCAGCACGCTGTGCATCAGCGGCTGGTTGAATCCGCGATTCACCACCAGGGGCGTCACCGCGACGTGCTTCTCCGCCGCAATCCGTATCACCTCCGCCGGTACTTCGCCCGCTACGAATCCCTGCGCGTCCATCGAGAACGTCTGCGGCGCGACGATCGAGATTCGATCCGCGTGGGCCCGGAAGCTCGCGATCGAATCCGGCCGGTTCACCAGGTACATCAAGGTCGTGATCTGGGGTTTTCGCGCGGGCGCGCCAGCCCTCGCCCCTCCTACGCACGCCAACGCGAGCGCCGGCATCCACACCAATGTCCGCATCACCGGCAGTGTAACACCCGGATCGCAACCGGGCAGGCACTCTGCACTAGCCCGGCTACCGCGACGCCAGCGACGGTGTCTGGAGCTTCATCGCCGCCTTCAGGCCATTCTCGGCGTGAGCGTCCGAGGGATACTGCTCGAGCGCAATGCGGAAGCTCCGCTCGGCGATAGCGGGTTTGTGGTTGCGCAACGCCGCGTGGCCCATCGCCTCCGCCACCGGCCGCGGATAGTACGGCGGCTCCGTGTAAGTCAGCTTGCGCTCGGCCTTGGACGCCCCTTCCAGTTGCTTCAGCCCCTTATCGATGTGCCCTGCGGCAACCTCCAGATGGCCGGCCAACTCCTCGCGCGCCACCTGTAGCTCCGGCGGCTCCGGACGCTGCGTCTTCACGCGGAAATCCGTCATCGCCTGCTCGAACAGGCGCGACTCTTCCTGCGCCCCGGCCGCATTGCCCTTGTTCGCATAGGCCACCGCGCGAGCCCAATGCCGCCACGCCTGCTGGCGGGGCTTCGCGTATTCCGGCAGCGTCTGGCCGTCGAGGATAGCGTCCCACTTCTCGAACTGCACCAGCGTGCGCAGCATGGCGAACCAGCCCTGTGCCATCGCGCCGGTCATCAGGTCCGGCGCCCCCGCCTGTCGCGGATTCTCTTTGAACGCCAGCAGTTCCTTGGCCGCTTCCACCGCGTCGTCATACCGGCCTTCGAACGAATAGGCGGTCGCCAGATAGTGTACGTTGTGCCCGTGGTGCCCATCCCCGTACTGCTTGTCCTGCTGCATGTAGCCGCGCTCGTTTTCGGCCGCGGCGGAAAACGCCTTGGCGGCGTCCGCCCACCGCCCGGTCTGCGAGTAGATGTGCCCGGGCATGTGCAGCGCGTGCGGAATGTTGGGCACGAGCTGCGCGTACTTCTCGCAGCTCGGCCAGGCTTCTTTGGCGAACGACGCGCCTTCGAATCCATGGATGATGTAGTGGTGCAGCCCGGGATGGTCCGGGACCTTGGGCAACAGACTGCGCAGGATCGCGACCGCTTCCGTGGTGCCCGGGGCCCTGGGTTTCTTGTCCGGCAGCGTAAACCCGCGCATGATCGTCAGTGCCAGATCCAGTTGCGCCTCCACCTCGCCGGGATACTTGCCGAGGAGGGCCCGAGTCCCTTGCACGAAGGCCTCGTCGGCGTCTTTGGCGTTGGGGTCGCGGCGCGCGGCCACCGCGGCGATGTACAACTTCTCGAGATCGGTGGCCTTGCCCGCAACCTGGCTCAGCTCGACGGCCCTCTGCGCCGCGGTCCGCGCACGATTGGTCGCGGGCGGCGTCTGCCGGCCCGATACCTGGGACAGCAGGTCGATCTGGAATCGCGGGCGCCAATCGCCCGCCGCCACCATGGCGACGCCCCACTGCGGCATGGGCGCTTCCGGATCGAGCGCCGCCGCCTGCAGGAACGAGCGCTCGGCCTCCCGCGCCCAGAAGGAATGCATCTGCGCCAGGCCCTGGTCGAAGAATTTCTGCGTCTCGGGGTTGCCGGTGGTGATCGCCAGGTGTACCGTGCCCATGCCCGGCAGCAGTTTCGCCGGCAGCGTGGGCGCGAGGGCGCTGGGCGGCGGCGTGCAATTGTCGCCGCCCTTGGGCGCCTGGGCAACCGCCAGCGACGCAATCGCCAGCAGAGTGATTCCGATCTTCATTTCCCCTCCTCCAGTTCGCGCGCGATCAGGTGCTCGAGCTGATCGACCCGGTATCCGGCCCCTTCCACCACGGCGGCCAGCCGCCCGTTGCGGCCGATCACCGAGGTCATAGAATTATGGCCGATCGAGCCCTCGTCTGTCCAATATACTTCACCTAGCTGGGCGGCGAGCGAGGCCACATCGCCGGTGAGGAACCGCCAACCACGGCTGTCGGCGCCCCAGCGCTTTGCGTAATCGGCCAGAATCGCCGGCGTATCGTAGTCCGGGTCCACGGTCACCGAGAGCAGCATCAAGTCTTTCCCCAAGGCCTGCTGGAAGCGCCGCTGCAAGACGGCGAAGTTGGCGGAGAGCCGCGGGCACACGTCCGGCAAGGGGCAGCGCGTATAAATGAAATTGACCGCCAGCACCTTGCCGCGGAACTCGTCGAGACGCACCTCGCGCCCCTGCTGGTCGGAGAGCCGGAAATCTGCAACCGGTTCGCCGATCTTGAGCTTCTCCTTGGGCGGTGCGATCTCGGCGTCCGCGCCCCCGGACTTGCGTACGTTCCGCGCCAGTGAGCGATCTTTGCCCACCACCAGATCGAACTGAATGCGCACGCCGGGATAAAGCCCCGTCAGTTCCGCGGCGTTTTCGACGCGAAACGGCATCATCATGGCGCCCATATATTTGCCGATAGGGCGGTGCGCCACCAGCATGGTGCGGGCCACCGGATCGACCGCCACCACGATTCCATCCACCGGGTAGGACTTGGCGGCGAGGGCCGAGGCCAGCGACAAAGCCAGCATGCCGAGCATGATAGCCCTGGCCCCAGTCATCTCACCTGCCAGCGGCATGTGGGGCAGGTTGGCAACCTGCGGCCGATTGGCAATCGGCCTGCCGGAGCCATATTGAACGGATTGGGGCCAGTCATCGCCCTACGCCGTTTGTGGACGTTCGCCGTCCGAGAGCTTCGGCACGCGCCGCCCGCTTTCGGGCCGGAAAACATGCTGGACGTGGTCTTCGGCGTCCTTCGAAACGGAGGGCGGCGCCGGCGGCAGTTCCTGGCCCGAGACGATCTGCATTACCTCGTTGCCATCCAGGATCTCGCGCTCGCTTGTAGAGGTCGGGAAAGTTGGTGGGAATCTGGGTGCGAAAGATGCTGCCATTCTCCAGCGTTCCCTTCGCGTCGTTGCCCGCGATGGTGACTTCTTTCACCTGCCCCGCCTCGACGCGGTTGACAAATTCGGAGACCGGAATCCGGAGTTCCTTGGTTCCCTGTCCTGGCCGGAAGAACGCGAAGAGGACGATCGCCAGGCCGATCGGCACCACCCAGAATGAAATTGCCTTGATATTGGAACTCATTGAGACCTCCCGGCCGCCCTCTCGTGAATTATAACAGGTGGCGTTTCCAGGCGCTTTCGCCTGCCTTGGCGACGCAGATCTGCGTCGCCGTGGAAGGTCGTGTCGGTGACAGGAAACGACTTAGTTAGCAAGAATCGGCGACGCATTTCTGCGTCGCGGCTTGAAAGAGGCCTGGTCTATCTACGTTTCGTGGTAAGTTAGATCGTAACCTCACTGCTCGGAGAACCTTTGCTGCATCGGCAAGCACTCAGTTGGAAACTTCGGTTGCATGAAAAGGGCAAAAAAGGCAAGGTTTTCGGGGCACGAGAACCCGCTGCAGGTCATCTTTCCGATCCTCCCGATTTCTGGGGGTCCATCGTCTTCAAAAAGCTGACGAACCCGGGTGCATTGATACTCAATCTCTCGAGCACGTACTCGACAGTCTTATTGATCGAGGCTGCCTGCCGTATAAGCGTGTTCGCCACAACTTCAGGGTCAAGATCATAGAGGTTGCGCAGGAACGTACTCGGCCCCATCGCGGTGATCGAATAAGGATCCAACGCCGCTCTTGGGAAATCCTTCACGTTGAGAGTGACGATCACTTCCGCATTACACCGGACGGCGGCCGCCAGGACGTGTCGATCCTTGGGATGGTTTGTCATGGCGGAAGATCAGATCCTCGTGGCCTTCCACCCACGCTTCCGGGAAGTGGCGCCGAATTTCACTCTCTCTGTAGGCGACTTGCTCATCGGTCAGACCGAAGTTCCCGGCGAGGTTGCGGTTCACTTCGGTCATGATTTGATCGGTCCACTTTGGCAGGTAGAGCCTTCGCCCGCCGGCAAGCCGCAGCAGAGTGTCAGCCAAAGGCATCGGGATGAGAACGCAGGCATCCAGGACAACTTTGAAGTCCGCTCTCACCCCACTCTCTCACTCGTCATTGCCACCCTCTGGCATCACGTTGCGGTCGTACAGACCAGCTTCAAATGCTTGCCGGGAGAGACGGTCGAGAGCAGCCTGACGTTCTTCGTCGCGCTTGTGGGCGAATTCAAGGACGTCTCGCAAATAGACGCGACGCTGATTCCCAACCCTGTGGTGGGCCATTGCGCCGGTCTCGAGCAACTTGATAAAGAACGGCCGGGACATGCCGAGCAGGTCCGCCGCACGTTGTGTGGTGACAACCTGATTATCCGGTAACAGTGTGAGTGCCTTGCCTTCTGCCATGAGTTCGACCACCTTCCTGAAAACTTCGTACACCGTTGGAGGGACGACGAGCCGTTCTCCAGACACACTGACCAACGCTGGAGCACCGAGGTCGAGCATCCGCTCAAGATCGCGAACCTGCTCTCGCTCTGTCGGTGGCAGGGTAATCGGTTCTCGGGCATCTACGCTCATGACATCAGGATACCAAATACTCGAAATACTCGCAATACTCGCAATTCTCTGAAACAGCCGTGCTGCTAGCGTCTAGCCTTGCCGGGGCGCCGCCACGCAAATCGACGCCGCCGGTCGTGCGGTTCAAGACTTTCGCGTTGCGCCTTCAGTGCCACGTCGCATTCGCCGGCGAAACTCCAAGTGATCGGGTCGGCCACTTGGGGACTGGTTTACACTGAGAGATTCATGTCCAAACTGCTGGAGGGCAAACTGGCCCTCATTCTGGGGATTGCCAACAGGTGGAGCCTGGCGTACGCCATCGCCCAGGCGTTTTCGAGAGAGGGCGCCACGCTGGTGTTGACGTATCTCGGCGAGCGGCAGAAGGAGGCCATCCAGGAACTGTCGAAGGAATTCGAAGTGGCCGCCATTCTCCCCTGCGATGTCACCAAGGAGGAAGAACTGGCGGCGCTCACCGAGTCGCTGCGGGCGTTGGGCAGGCCGTTGCACGCGGTGATGCACAGCTTGGCGTTCGCCAATCGCGAGGACCTGAACCGGCCCTTCGTGGAGACCGGGCGCTCCGGGTTCCTGCTGGCGCAGGAGGTGAGCGCCTACTCCCTGGTGGCGGTGGCGCGCGCCACGGCGCCGCTGATGACCGAAGGCGGTTCCCTGAGCACGCTGACATATTTGGGTTCCTCGCGCGTGGTCGCCGGCTACAACGTGATGGGTGTGGCCAAGGCGGCGCTGGAGGCGGCCATGCGTTACCTGGCGAACGACCTGGGACCGCAGAGAATCCGCGTGAATGCCATCTCGGCAGGACCGGTCAAGACCGCTTCCGCTCGCGCCATCAAGGGCTTCTCGGCGATCCTCGAGGTGCAGGACCGAACGCCCCTGCGGCGCAATACGGACCCCGCGGAAGTGGCCGATGCCGCCGTCTTCCTGGCGAGCGATCTGGGACGCGGAGTCACGGGTAACGTTCTGTTCGTGGACGCGGGAATGCAAATAATGGCGTTCTGAGGCCGCCGGCCTGCCATAATGGTAGTTCCCCTATGAGAGTGGAAGTGGTCCTCACGGAAGCGGATATCGCACAGGAATTCGCGGAGGCGATCGAGGCGCGCGATCTGCCGGAGAAGTTTTTTTACTGGTTCCCCCGGTCGGCGGCGGAATGGGCGGCGCTGGCCGAGAACCCCGAGCTCTATGGCGGTCTGTGGAACACCTGGAAGGAGATCGCCGCCGGGGCGCCCGCGCTGGCCAAGCACTTCGGCGGGCACGTGCCGGTCATCAGTTTCGGAGCCGGCGAGGGCGGACGCGACCGCCTGCTGATGGCTGCGCTCAAAGACTGTGGCGCCGAGTGCCAGTACTTTCCCGTGGATGCCAGCCAGGCCATGCTCGAAATGGCGTGCGCCGGGGCGGACGATGTAGATGTCGAGACCGTGGGGATCAAGGCGGACATTTCGAGCCCCGTACACCTGGTCTATGCGGCGGATGCCGCCGAGCCGCCGCGCTTGTTCATCATGTCCGGCAACACCATGGGCGCCTTCGACCCCCTGGCGGAGATTCGCTACATCGCGCAGGGCATGAAGCCCGACGACCGTCTGATCGTCGACGGGGAAATCTTCGACGAAAAAACGAGTATGGCGCGGCGCGACAATCCGTCGGCGCGGAAGTTCGTATCCGCCCTGCTGGCGAGCGTGGGAATCGGAAGCGCCGACGGCGACATCGGTTTCAACCTGAAGCGCGACGACCGCCACCAAGGGCTCCACCTGATTACGCGGTACTTCCGGGCGGAGCGGGACCTCTCGGCGACGGTTGCCGGGCAGGAGATTCCGCTGGAGCGCGGCGAGCGCATCGGAATGAACTTTCAGTATGCCTACACGCCCGAGGCCTTCCGCTGGCTGCTCGGCGAGCAGGGCAGGCTGGAGATCCTCCGCGAGTATCGCAGCCCGGACGGCCGGTTCCTCACGGCGTTGTGCAAGAAGTAGGACAGACGATCGCCTTTTGTCGTCTGTCATCCCAGTGCGGGCGTGACAGACCACAGAAGGCCATGGTCTGTCCCACCTTCCCCCTACAGGAAGCTCACGCTCGCCACGCGATACCAGGGCTGGCCGCTCACGTCGTCGACTCCCCAGAATTCGAAGAACTGGGCGCCGCCGGGGAACGAGCCGGGCGCTTGTAAAGGAGCTTCGATCGCCCCGTTAGCGGCAATGCGGTCGGTTCCGAACCAGGACTTGACGCTTGACGAGTAGTCCGTGCCGTCGATCTTCATGCCCGTGACATGGGTGGCCACGCCTCCCGTTTCCCCCAGCCGGACCTTGAAGCTCCACTGGCCTCCGGACTGGTAGACCGGATTGGGGGTGATGGTTTCCAGCACGTTGGATTGCGGTCCGAAAACCACTACCGTCACGTTGAGGAATTGAGGCGCCGCCGCGCCGGAAAGTATCGTCACGGTGCTCGTGTATTGCTGGGGCCGATCGAACTGCGAGGGGTCGATCGCGATGCTCACCTGCGCCGGCGCGTTCGCCGAGACATTGCCGGTGATGGCGGAGAGCTGGATCCAGGGCGCGTCGGCGCGCAGCTTGTACGTGAGTTGTCCGGTGGATTGGGTTGTCAGCCGGAAGGTTTGGGCGCCCGGCGCGGTGCGGCCGGAGACGGCGAAGTTCAGGCCTGTGCGGTCCGGTTTGACTTCGGCCGCCGGTAGATTCTCCAGGTAGTCCTTCAGGTGCTCGTAGGTACTGGAGAACCTCCCATAGCCAGCGATGCTGGGATCGATCTGGCACGCAGACACATCCGGCGAATAGGGACCATAACTCAAAGTGCCGACGATCACGCCGGGGCTGGAGAAAATCGGCGAGCCGGAGGATCCGGGCTCGGTGCGGCCTTTGTCCCACAGCACTTCGAGGTACCGGCTTGCGGGCGCCACGTTACCCGCTACGTCCACCGTGAAGTCGCTCACACGCTCCCCGAAAGAGATGCGCTTCCAGGATCCGGCGGGATGGTGCAGGCCGGCAAGCGGCGCGTTGCGGGGCGGATCGGAGGCGTCCCAACCCGAGAACGTGACGCCGGCCGGAACGTCTTTGAGCAGCACCAGACTGTAATCGCCCTGGTCGATGGAGCCGAAGTCGATCAGGTGCGCGCCCACGGTGGATTTCTTGCTGGTGTCGCGGCTGGCTGGAGGAGCGCCGCCGCAAGTGGAGGTCTGGTAGGTCCAGTAGGCTTCGACGGTGCGGGCGGAATCCTCGCTGTGGATGCAATGGCCGGCGGTGAGGAAATACGGCTTGAAACTGTTGTCGCGGGTGGAAACCAGCGAGCCGGAGCATAGGTACGTGGAGCCGTTGTCTTCGAAGGAAATCTGCCCCACCATGTTCATGGCGCTCTTCCAGTCGGGATAACAGTTGGGATCCAGGTGGCAAGAGTCGGCCGGGTCGGACTTGCCGGCATCGGGAGAGGGGAGAGCCGCGCCCAAGGCCGGCCGCGCCTGGTGGGAGATGGTGCGGATTTCAAAGGGCGGCACGGTCTGTTCGGGCCCATCCGGCCCCGGTTCGTACTCCAGCGTGACGGAATCGGAAAAGACCGTGGCGCTCCAGAAATGGCCGTCTTCAAAGATGCCGCGGCCGTTGTAGGGACCGGCGATTTGGTCGCCGTTGTGAAGCCACACCCTCCCGCCGCCGGCGGAGAAATTGCGGAATTCGACACGGATCCCGAGGGAGCCCGGCGAGCGGATAGCCATCCGCCACACCCGTTTTCCTTCGGCCGTAGTTTCCCAATCGCCCGCGGACAGCAGGTTCGCGGGCAGACTGCGGTGAACGCCCGTTCTCAACCGGGGACCCGGCCCAGCGAGCCCCGCGCGTTCGGGAACGCTCAGTGGCGCAAGAGCGAATTCCCGAGGCTTGCGGAGACCGAACCGGATTCCCGGCGGCGGTACCTCGACGCGTGAGGTACGCTCCGTTCCGGCATACAGGGCAGGTTCTTTGCGCAATACCGGCTGCGCATTGGAGATCGCAGCGCAGAGCGTGACCGCCCACGCCGTGATTATGAGATGGCGCATGTCTATAGGCTGACTCTACGGCGCGAGGATTCCGCGGGACAAGGTTGGAATTGGAGTATAGCAGGGCGATAACGATGGATAGGTTCCCGCGTTAGCAGCCGTGGGGTTAAGGAACTCACCTGTAGGTATGTCCTGCACTGACTCACTGACGTTAGCCCATTGACTCAGTGGAGTGGAGCGGGCATTTAGCCTGCCCGCGACTTCGGCCACCGGCTGGCAGGCAGGGGGCGGCTTCAACAGCCGCCGGCGCTACTCGCTGCGCGGCGTACGCGCCGGATCCAGGCGCAAAATCCGCAGCGCCGGCGCCAGGCTGGCCAGCACTGTCGGGGAGTCTCCGAGACCCAGGCTGGCCGACTCGCCGGATCGGGAAAGGGCCGTGGCGTTTGGCTCTCACCCAACAGATGAACTCCGGCATGTCCGTCGAATAGTTTTCTAAACGGGGCTCGTTTTCCTGGATTTCCCCCAGAATGAGCTACCCAGAAAAATACGGTCACAAGTTTTTGGACAAAATTTTCTGAATCTCTTCAACCACTTAGCTCACTCCCCAGCCTGCATCCCAAAACGCCGTGCTGGAGTTGAATCAGGAAGAGATTCCATGACTACCCAAGCCCAAACCGACGCCAACCGTCGTAACTCCGAAAAATCCACCGGCCCCACCTCCGCTGCGGGCAAGGCCGCCTCGCGCATGAACGCGCTCAAATCCGGACTCTACGCTAATTCCGTCATCATCCGCGGCGAGACCCCCGACTCCCTCGATGCCCTCGCCGCGCAATACCAGGAAGACTACCAACCCCAAACCGCCGGCGAGCAGACCCTCGTCGACAGCCTCGTTTCCGGCGCCTGGCTGCTCCGCCGCCTTCCCAGGGTCGAAGCTCACCTGTGGGAGCGCCAGTTTGCCCGCATGGACCGGCGTCAAGACCTCGATAAAGCCACGTTCCTGGGCGATGCCTATGACTACAGCAGCATGACCTTCTCCCGCTACCAGCGCCGCTATGACGCTGTCTCCCGCGATTTCCGCTGCAATCTGAAAGAGCTTACCCGCCTCCAGGCCGCCCGCGAGAAGGCGAACCCGCCCGTCGAGGCCCAGCCCGAGCCCGATCCGCCACTCCCCCCTCCTCCGCAACCTCCTGATGCCGAACCAGTGAATCCCGAAATTGGCTTCGTTCCGTCGAATCAGCCGGCCCCCCAGTCCGACCCCCTCGCCGATCTCGATCCGCAAACTGACCCCCAGCGCCCCGCCGCGTCCTCGCACTGCGAGCACCCTCCGCTGGTCCGCACTCGGGGTTCGATCGCCACCTCGGCTTCGCCACTCACCTGGAAGCGGCGCAAGCCGCTGTCCCGGCCGTCCCATTCCTCAAGAGCACGCCGCTGGGCTGGGCCTGCCGTTGGAGTCGCTTCGAGATGCTGAGGTGGCGGCCAATCGTTATTCCGCCATCGCGCGGCTGCGGTACACCACAAGATGGTGTCCGCGGTCTCCTGGGCAGCCAAGCCGGCAGCGAGTACGACCGCGGAAGCATAGCCCGCACCTCCGGCTGGCCGCGCAAATTGACCGGCAGCCAAGCCGGCAGCGAGTACGACTGCGGAAGCGGCAAGGATGACGCAGAGCTTCACGGTCCGAATTATGCGGCCGTGGGACAGACCATCGGTTTTTGTGGTCTGTCACCCGGAGCGCCTGGAGTACCCGGAGTGTCTGTCACCCCGCAAGCGCGCCTGAGGAGTATACTATCTCCAAAGCGACTCGCAATGCCGATTACGCGACGGATTAACCTCTGGCTGGGTTGGGGTTTGAGCGCGGCGATGTCCATGGGGGCGGCGGACCGGCCCGTTTCTTTCACGTCCGACATCCGGCCAGTATTCGAGAACTCGTGCTGGAAGTGTCACGGCGCGGCCGTTCAGCTTTCCAAGCTCGACCTGCGGACGCGCGATGCCGCCCTGAAAGGCGGCCAACGAGGCGCCGCAATTGTCCCGGGGAAGGCCGAGGAGAGCCGACTCTACCGCTTGGTGTCGGGACTCGAGAAGCCGTCCATGCCGATGGACGGCAAGCTCACGGCGGACCAGATTGCCACAATCCGGGAGTGGATCAACCAGGGCGCAGTATGGGATGCGGCGGCCGAAACGAAAGCCACCGAGCTCGCCATCGAGGAGATGCCAATCTCGGGCGAAGCGCGCCGGTATTGGGCGTTCCAGAAGCCGGTCCAGGCTCCCGTGCCGGTTGCTTCCGGAGACCTGACCAATCCCATCGATCGCTTTTTGGAAAAGTCGCGCCGCGACTACGGCATCCAGGCCGCCCCGCGAGCCGATCGGACCACGCTCGTGCGGCGGGCCTACATGGACCTGATCGGGCTGCCCCCGACTCCGGCCGAAACCGCCGCATTCCTGGCCGACAACTCGCCGCGTGCCTGGGAGGACCTGATCGACAAGCTCCTCGCCTCGCCGCACTACGGAGAGCGCTGGGGACGTCACTGGCTGGATGTGGCGCGCTACGCCGACTCCAACGGCTTCGAGCACGATTTCGACCGGCCCAACGCCTGGCGCTACCGCGACTATGTCATCCGCGCCTTCAATCAGGACAAGCCATACAACACCTTTCTTGCGGAGCAGATTGCCGGCGATGAGCTTGCTCGCGTCACCGGCGACAGCATGATTGCGACGGGATTCTTGCGCAGCTATGCCAAGGTGGGATATCGCGAGAAAGACAATCCGCAGTTCCGGTACGAGTATCTCGACGACATGATCGGCGCCATCGGCCGCGGCGTTCTGGGACTTACGGTGAATTGCGCGCGCTGCCACAACCACAAGTTCGATCCGATTTCGCAGCTCGACTATTACCGGATGCAGGCCTCGCTGTTCGGGTACGTGGAGACGGATTATCCGCTGGCGCCGAAGGAGCAGGCCGAAGCGTACCAGAAGAAGACCGCGGAGATCGATGGCAAAATCGCGTCTTTGCGGCAGAAGGTGCGCCAGATCGAGGATCCTTATCGCACCAAACTGGCGCACGTAAAGTACAAGAAATATCCGGAGAACGTGCAGCGGGCCATTGCGATTCCGGAAGAGAAGCGCACGCCGGGAGAAGCGTTACTCGCGGGTCAGGTGATTCGCACCACTTCGGTTTCCAGCGACGAAATTGACCGTGCAATGCCCTCCGAAGATCTGGCGCAGAAGAAGGCGCTCAACGAGCAGATCCGGGCGCTACAAAACGACCGGCCGAAGCCGCTTCCCATGGCCGCCATCGTCACCGACGGCGATTACCGCTTCGTTCCCGACGGCCCGGGCGACGAGCCCGCCTTTGGCAAGGGCGTGAAGCGCGAGGCCATCGAAGGCAGTTTTTTGTTCCAAGGGCCGGGCCGTTATCAGGCGCCGCCTTCCTATTTCCTGATTCGCGGCGATTCCGGGAGCCGCGGCCCCCTGATGAAGCCTGGCTTCATCGGCGTGATCACGAGCGGCAACCCGCCGGTCGAGATTCCGCCCGCCGATGGCCGCACCTCGGGGCGGAGAAGGGCGCTGGCCGAATGGCTGGGCTCGCCGGAAAACCCGCTGACCGCCAGGGTGATCGTCAACCGCATCTGGAGTCACCACTTCGGGCAGGGAATCGTCGCCACGCTGGATAACTTCGGCAAAATGGGCGAGAAGCCGACGCACCCCGAGTTGCTCGACTGGCTGGCTGTCGAATTCATCAGCCGCGGCTGGAGCGTCAAGCAGATGCACCGCCTCATCCTGACGTCGGAAACCTGGCGCATGTCGTCGCAATACCAGGATGCGGTTGCCGTCGCGAAAGATCCCGAGAATCACGACCTGTGGCGATTCCCCATCCAGCGGCTGGACGCCGAGATCGTGCGCGACGCCATGATGGCGGCCAGCGGCGCGCTGGACCTGAAAATGGGCGGCCCGCCGGTGTTCCCGCACATTCCGGGCGAGATCCTGGCATCCATGTCGGGAGGCATCTGGAAGAGAGAGGAAGACGGGCCGCAGAACTGGCGCCGCAGCGTCTACGTCTATCGCAAGCGCGGTCTTCCGTTCCCCATGTTCGAGGTGTTCGACCTGCCCGATCAGAATACCAGCTGCGGACGCCGGAATGTATCCACGGTTCCGACGCAGGCGCTCGCACTGCTGAACGACGAATTGGTGCTGCGGCAAGCCAAGCTCTTCGCCGATCGGGTGAAGGAAGCGGCGCCGGCGGATTCCGCAAAGCAGGTCGATCTGGCGTACCGGATCGCGCTCTCGCGGCCGCCGCGCGAGGACGAAGCCAAGCTCGCCGTGGACTTCCTGCAAAAGAGGTCGCTCGCCGACTTTACCCATGTGCTGCTGAACCTGAACGAGTTTCTCTACGTGCGGTGAGCCATGAAAAACTTCTGGTCCAGGCGCGATTTCCTGTTTCAATCCGGCGGCGGTGTGAGCGGCCTGGCGCTGGCGTATCTGCTGCACCAGGATGGTCTGCTGGGCGCCACTCAAGGCGCTGCGTGCGACGCCAAGGCCACCGGCTATAATCCCTACGCACCGAAAAAGCCGCACTTCGCTCCGCGCGCTAAGAACGTGATCTCGCTGTTCATGAGCGGCGGGGTCAGCCATGTCGATACCTTCGACCCCAAGCCGGCGCTTGGGAAATATGCCGGGCAGCCGCTCACCGGCAAAGGCGAGATCGTCGTCCGCCAGGGAGATCCCGGCCCGCTCATGCCCAGCCCGTTTTCGTTCCGCAAGTATGGACAGTGCGGGATGGACGTTTGCGAGTTGTTCCCACTCCTGGCGCAGCACGTGGATGAGTTGGCGTTTCTGCGATCGGTCTATGGAAAATCGAACGACCACGTGCAGGCCACCTATGAGCTGAATACCGGGAAGATTCAGATGGGGCTCCCCAGCGTGGGGTCGTGGGTGACGTATGGGCTCGGTTCGGAGAACCAGAGCCTGCCGGCGTTCGTCGTGATCTACGATCATCGCGGCGGGCCCTTGGGCGGGCCCTCCAACTGGAGCGCGGGATACATGCCCGCGGCTTACCAGGCCACCGTTTTCCGCTCCGCCGGCGATCCCATCATCGACCTGAAGCCGCCGGCCGCAGTGAGCCCGGAGCAGCAGCGCGACCGCCTGGATCTGCTCGCCAAGCTGAACGACCTCGATCTGAAGAACTATCCCGGGAGTTCCGAGCTGGCGGCGCGCATCTCATCGTACGAGCTGGCGTTTCGCATGCAGGGCTGCGCTCCGGAGGCGGTCGACGTGAACAGCGAATCGGAAGCCACGCGCAAGCTGTACGGACTCGATGAGAAGATCACCGAGCCGTTCGGCCGGCAGTGTCTCATGGCGCGCCGCCTGGTGGAGCGCGGCGTGCGCTTCGTGCAGCTTTATCACGGGGGTATCGGCCAGCAGAACCGCGACACGTGGGACGCGCACGACGACCTGAAGGACAACCACACCCGCAACGCGGCCCAGGTGGACCGCCCGATCTCCGGGCTGCTGACCGACCTGAAGTCGCGCGGTCTGCTCGATTCGACCCTGGTAGTCTGGCACGGCGAGTTCGGGCGCATGCCGATTTCGCAGAAAGGCGTGGGGCGCGACCACAATCCCGGAACCATGACGGTGTGGATGGCCGGCGCGAGAGTCAAGGGCGGCCAGATCATCGGAACCAGCGACGAGTTCGGCTACAAGGCGGAGCAGCAGCCCATCGCGATTCACGATCTGCACGCCACCATGCTGCACCTGCTAGGGATGGACCACACCAGGCTGACCTATCTCTACAATGGCCGCAACATGCGGCTAACGGATGTGTATGGGGATCCGATCCCGCAAATTGTGAGCAGCTAATCGCTTCGTTCCAGCCGAAAATGCAGACTCTTCTAGATGTCATTGCGGAAATCCGCCGGCTGAAGGAACGTGAAGCTCTGCGTTTCTATAACGGCTTTCGTACGTGGAAGCTCAGTTACGAAGATCTGTACCGCCGGATCGCGGCATTCGCGGCGCATCTCGACCGATCAGGATTGCAGAAGGGCGACCGCGTCATGCTGTGGGCCGAAAACCGCCCCGAGTGGGTATGTGCTTTTTGGGGTTGCGTAGCGCGAGGGATTCAGGTCGTTCCAGTGGACTATCGATCCTCCATCGAACTGGTGAGGCGGATTCAAGGCGAGGTGCAGGCCCGATTGATCGTCACCGGGGACGCGGTCCGATGCGAGGGAATCGAGTGCCCCCAGTTCCCGGCGGCGGAGCTCGGCGTGCTTCCGGGGAACGAAGGCTTCACACCCGCGGCAATCTCGCCGAACG
>JBGPKH010000074.1:0-20885 GCA_041485845.1 Bryobacteraceae bacterium | reverse complement strand
GGCCGGGGCGGGATGGGGGTCAGTTGATGGAACGAAGCCAATTTCGTTGGCAATTGGTTTGCTATCAGTAGGTTGCGGAGGAGCAGCGGGTGGCAAATCAAGCTCGGGTTGGGACTCGACGGGCGACGTGGCCTTCCGGCGGGCGGCCTGGACGCGCATGAGGTCGTTCAAAGTGCGGTGGAATTCGCGGGAGACGGAGTCATAGCATCGCTGGGAACGGGAGAAGGTCATTCCGCAGTAGTCATAGGCGTCGCCCAGGAACGTGCTTTCGTCCAGGTCGTGACGTCTGTCGAGGCGGGCAAACTGGCGCTGCCACAGATGAGCTTCGGTTTTGAGGAGGCGGCGAAGCAGCTCGCCGGCGGTTTGCGGCTGGTAATCGTCCTGGTACTGAGCGGCGAGGGTGTCGAGACTGTCAGCAGTTTTGCCGCGCACGATCACGGAGGCGGCCTTGCCCGCGGCGGAGGTGGAGCCGGTGGATTTCTCCGAGTTACGACGGTTGGCGCCGGTTTGAGTTTGTGTAGCCATAGAATCTCTTCCCGATTCAACTCCAGCACACGATTTTGGGGCTGCAGGCCGGTGAGTGAGCTAAGTGATTGAAGAGATTCAGAAGATTTTGTCTCAAACCTCGTGAATGCCGAAATTGGGTGGTGCTTTTTCTGGCGGATTCCGGGACGGATTCACCGCCCCATCGCCCGGAAGGCGTTTTCCGTCCGCACTGAGAGCCGCCGCCATGACGGTCTGGCCCGCCTGGATCGTCTCCATGCACTCCCCCGAGGCTGTGACCCACAGCTTGATCCCAGAATTTTGCGATGACGGCAAAGCGAGTGTCGAATTGAACGGTGGAGGCGTTTGCCTTGTGTGGTTCGCTCCATGAGGGATTCAGCGCTGCTTCTTGTGTCGATTCTCCGCGATCCGCGCCTTCACCAGCTTTTTCACAAGAGCGGCCGACAGAGGCTTGTCCACAGGGAAGCGGATGGCACCTTTGGATGTGTGGAAGTCCTTGAGCTCGTTTTTGAACGCCTCCATCACAGACGGACTCATAGGGTACAAACCGCAATGGTCCGAAAACGCGGCGAACCCCAGCAGCGGTCCTTTGTACTTGAACGTGGGCATCCGATAGCTGATGGCCTCCGTGGCCCCCGGCGGCACAGCGGAGCGAATCGCCGCGCGAACCCTGTTCAAGGTGCTGCGGGCGGGTTCCGGGACGCCTGCGAGGTATTCGTCCACGTTCTTCGGAGCGGCGTTGGCTATCGCTGCCGAACCGCGATCACCGGAATTCGCTTTTTTCATACGGGCAATACCACCAGGGCGTTCCCTTCAAGTCTACCGTTCAGACTACCATCCTCAACACCCAATTCTCCGCGACAGGCCGCGGGGGGCCGAAGAAGCGACACTACCCGACGGGAAGGCTGAAGGAGCGGCATTATCCACTATTCGCGGCGGGTGAGAGAGTGGCGCGCGCGACATCGACCGGCACGTGGAATGGGGGAGAGCAACCCATGAAAAGGCAACTTGACCTGCAAGTTTTTTGTTGGGACCTTTTAAAGGAATTGCGTTCCACGCGTAATAAATAGTGGGGGAGCTGATGGGCAAATCGAATGTCGCCAGGATTGTTGCAATCGCAGTGTTAGCCGTCGCAGGCGCCGGGGCCCAGTCCGACCCCTGGGCGGCTCTTGGCTTTTTGGAAGGCAAGTGGCAGGGCAAGGCGACTGGCGAGCCTGGAAAAGGTATAAGCTCCCGTGAGTACCGGTTTGAGCTCAATGGGCGTTTCCTTTCGGCCCGCAACAAGAGCGTCTATGAGCCGAAGTCGCCCGATGCCAAACCCGAGGTGCACGAAGATTTCGGCTGGTATAGCTACGACCGGACCTTAAAGAAAGTGATCCTGCGACAATTCCACGTCGAGGGTTTTGTCAACGAATACATCTTGGATTCGGTTGGCGCTGATGGAAAGTCTCTTGAGTTCACAACAGTTCGAATCGAGAACATCCCGGCAGGATGGAGGGCCAAGGAGTCTCTTCGCATTTTGTCGCCGGATGAATTCGTCGAGACGTTTTCTATGGCGGCTCCGGGAAAGGGTTTCGAAGTATATTCAGAGACCCATCTGAAGCGAGTGAAATGACGATGTGCTCCGGTAGGTTTCTCCGCCTTGAGCGCTCTCATTTCAGCCCGAAAACATCACGATGTCGGAATCAACAAGAAGCTCGTTCTCATCCTTGCGGCCGCATCCGCCTCTTTCGCTCTCCAGGCGGCCGGAGATCCGGAAGCGGCGCGCTGAGAGCAACAGGCCCGGAGGGTCACCATCGTCCGCGACGATTGGGGCGTTGCAGCGGAGGGCCAGGAGGCCGAGGGCGGTCACTCGATCCCGTGTTCAAGCTGATGCTGGTAAGCAGCCTCGTCAAAGTGGCCCTGCGACTCGGCGATCAGCCCGTCGGCGCCAATCTCCCATTCCTCGAACCCGCTGATGCGAACCCGCTGCCCGGTCCCGCCCGGCCCCGTGTTGGTACCGGCGAGTGTCCAATGGTAAACGGCGCGGCCGCCCTGAACCAGGACGCCGTCCAGGATCACTTCCATATCCGGAAACGCAGCCATGAATCCCTGGGCAATCTCGCCGATGGCACTCCGTCCCACCGCCGGGGCGGCGCGGTTGACGCTGAGCGAGCCATTCGGCGAGTAGAACGCGGCCACGCCCGCAGGGTCTCGACGACACCACGCAGCGGTATAACGTTCCGCAAAATCACGCAAACGATCTGCTTGGATTTTCATCGGGTTCCTCGATATCCGGGGCCGCGCAGTGGACGCCCCGGCCGCGCCTCGGTGATTCGGCCTTGGTCGACCACCAACTCGCCGTTGACCAGGACGTACCGCACACCGTCGCTGTACTGCTTCGGGTCAGTGAAGGTCGACCGATCGCGGACAGTCGCCGGATCGAACACCGCCAGGTCCGCCATGAACCCGGGCCGAACCAGCCCGCGGTCCCACAACTTCATGCGCGAGGCGGGGAGCGACGTCATCTTGCGCACCGCCTCTTCCAGCGTGAGCAGGCCTTGCTCGCGCACGTAGTAGCCTAAAATCCGCGTGGCCGAGCCCCATCCGCGGGGGTGCGAAAAGGTATCGGCGGTGGCGCCGTCTATCGCCTGGGCCCCGGTGTCCGTGCCGAGGGCCACCAGGGGATGCCGCAGCGCGGCACGTACGTCGTCCTCGAGCATCAGGAAAGTGATGCAGAAGCCGACGGTCGAGTCTTCCAGGATCAGGTCCATCAGCGCGTCCAGCGGATCCTTGCCGCCGGTGCGCGCAATCTCATCCAGCCGCCGCCCCTGGTAGCGTTTCATTTCCGGCTTATCCAGTCCCGAAATCAGGATACCGGCGGCGCCTCCCGAGCCGAGATACTGATTCTCCCAAGTCGCATCGGGACGCATCACATCCGCCTTGATCCGCGCGCGCCGTGCCGGATCCTTCAGCCGGGCGAGCAGGGCGTCGCGGCCGCCTTCCCGCGCCCATACGGGAAGATTCGCATCGAGGCGGTTGGAGGCCGCCGCGTAAGGGTACTGATCGGCGGCGATGTCCAGCCCTGCGGCGCGGGCCTTCTCCACACGGGCGATCACTTGCGGCATGCGACCCCAGTTTTGCTTGTAGGCCGTTTTCAGATGATGGATCGTCGCCGGGACCCCGGCTTCGCGCGCGATGCGAAACACTTCGTCCAGGCTGGCGTCGATTTCATCGCCTTCGGAGCGCTGATGTGTGACGTAGGAACCGCCGTAGCGGCCGGCGACGCGTGCCAGCGCGATCAACTCCCCGGTCGAGGAGAAACGATCGGGGACGTACTGAAGGGACGAGGACACGCCGAACGCGCCCATTTCCATTGCCTCGGCGACCTGCCCTTCCATGGTTCGCAGCTCATCGGCAGTGGCCGGCCGATTGGCGCGGCCGATGACGTGGTCGCGCACTCCGCCGGCGCTAATGAATGTGCCGAGGTTGATGGCCGGCCGATTCTTGAGAAAGGCCGCAAAGTAGCCCTGCAGATCCATCCACTGGGGCACTCCGTGCTCGTCGTAATACTTGCCGCGAGCGGTCAGGCGCCGCGCATCGCGGTGTGCCGCGCTGCCCTGGCTGCCTTCACCGGTGATTTCAGTGGTAATACCCTGGGTGATTTTGCTGGCAGCCCGATTGTCCAGGAAGATCAGGAACTCGGATTGGCCCAGCAGGTCGATAAATCCCGGCGCGACCACCAGAGCCGCGGCGTCGACCCGGCGGCGGGCGGTCCGATTGCCCAGCGTACCCATAGCGGCGATGCGATCGCCCTGCACACAGACATCTCCCCGAAATGCGGGTGCGCCGGAGCCATCGACGATGCGGCCACCGGCCAACAGTACGTCACACTCGGGCGTGACGGTGGATGCCTGGCGGCCGCAGGCTGCCGACAATACGAGCCATGGCAAGACGCCCATGGTGAGCAGGTAGATCGCGGCGATGTTGGGATGGTTGAGCGAGGCCAGCACTCGGGCTTCGCGCTCGAAGCGCTGCGTGCGCGCCGCGTCCCCGGCGAACGCAGGTGGGAGCACTTTAATGGCGACATCGCGCCCCAGTTTGGTGTCGGTCGCACGGTAAACAGCGCCCATCCCGCCCTCGCCAAGCTTGGCGGCGATCCGGTAATGGGCTATCGAAGGAGGCGGCTCCAAGGTTCCATAATTCTACATCAGGAGAGCGATCACCGAACAACACGGTGACGGGGGAACGATCCGAGGGAAGGCTGAAGGGCGGCAGCGCAAGCTAGAATCGAGGAGAGCAACTCATGAACAAGAAACTTTGCCTAAAGAAGCTGGTTCTCATCCTGGCGGCCGCATCCGCCTCTTTCGCTCTCCAGGCAGCCGGAGATCCGGAAGCCGCGCGCTGGGAGCAGCAAGCCCGCAAGGTCACCATCGTCCGCGACGATTGGGGCATCGCCCACGTCTACGGAAAAACGGACGCCGACACGGTCTTCGGCACGATGTACGCCCAGGCCGAGGACGACTTCAATCGCGTGGAGACGAACTACATCAACGCCATGGGGCGCCTGGCGGAGGCCGAGGGCGAGTCCCGGATCTACCAGGATCTGCGGATGAAGCTGTTCATCGACCCCGAGGGGTTGAAGACGCAATACGCGGCCAGCCCGGCGTGGTTGAAGACCCTCATGAACGCTTTCGCCGACGGCCTGAACTATTACCTCTCCAAACACCCCGAGGTGAAACCGAGGGTCATCACGCGATTCGAGCCCTGGATGGCGCTGTCGTTCACCGAGGGGAGCATCGGCGGCGACATCGAGAAGGTGAACCTCAACCAGCTCCAGGCGTTCTACGGCAAAGGTCCCGTGAGCCTGGCGGCTTACCGCCAGATTCCCGCAGGCCAGCCAAATGCTGCGGAGGAAAGCGCGCCCGCGGAGCCCACGGGATCGAACGGCGCCGCCGTCGCGCCCTCGAATACGGCCGCGCACCACGCCCTGCTGCTGATCAATCCCCACACCTCCTTCTTCTTCCGGTCGGAGCTCCAGATGGTGAGCGACGGAGGTTTGAATGCCTACGGCGCCGTGACGTGGGGCCAGTTCTTCATCTACCAGGGGTTCAACGAACGCACCGGCTGGATGCACACCTCGAGCGGCGTGGACGCCATGGATGAGTATCTCGAGACGGTGCAGAAGAAGGGCGATGGCTTCTATTACAAGTACGGAAACGAGGAGCGTCCGCTGGTGGCGGCGGAGATCCGGGCGCCGTACAAGACCGACAAAGGCCTGGCCGAAAAGAAATTCACCGTTTACCGCACGCATCATGGGCCCATCGTGCGCGAGGCAAACGGCAAGTGGGTGAGCTTCCGGATCATGCAGGAGCCCATCAAGGCGCTGACGCAGTCTTACACGCGCACCAAGGCGAAGGACTACAAGTCGTTCCGCGAGACCATGGAACTCCACACGAACTCGTCGAACAACACGATCTTCGCCGATGCCGACGGCGACATCGCCTACTTCCACGGCAACTTCATTCCCCGGCGCGACACCAAATTCGACTGGACCAGGCCGGTGGATGGCAGCAATCCGGAGACGGAGTGGCACGGACTTCTTTCGGTCGACGAGACGCCGCACCTGCTGAACCCCAAGAGCGGCTGGCTCTACAACACCAACAACTGGCCGTGGTCCGCGGCGGGGCCGAACAGCCCGAAGAGGGAAGACTATCCGGCTTATGTAGAGAACGGCGGTGAATCCGCGCGTGGATTGCACGCGATTCGGGTCTTGCACAACACCAAGGATTTCACGCTCGACTCCCTCATTGCGGCGGCTTACGACAGCTACCTCACGTGGTTTGAGAAGCCCATCCCCGCCCTGATCAAGGCCTGGGACGAGACCCCGTCCTCCAATCCCTTGAAAGCTAAAACAGCCGAGCAGCTCGGACTCCTGCGCGCGTGGGATCTGCGATGGTCGGCGACGTCCGTTCCCACATCCCTCGCGGTGTTCTGGGGCGACGAAGTGCGGCGGCGCGTGGGAGGCGGCGGGAGAAGAGGGGGCGGATCTGCCGAGGGCAATATCGTCAGCGCGCCGGCCGAGCAACTCCTGCAGTCGCTGGCGGCGGCGTCTGACAGACTCCAGTCCGACTTCGGGAATTGGAAGACGCCGTGGGGGGAAATCAATCGATTCCAGCGCCTCACCGGCGACATCGTCCAGCCGTTCAACGACGCAGGGCCGAGCATTCCGGTGGGCTTCACTTCCTCGCAGTGGGGCTCCCTGGCCTCATTCGGAGCGCGCGCGTATCCGGGGACGAAGAAGTGGTATGGCGCCAGCGGGAACAGCTTCGTCGCGGTGGTCGAGTTCGGCAAGACCGTGCGCGCCAGGGCCGTGACGGCCGGTGGGGAGAGCGGCGCTCCGGCGTCCCGTCACTTCAACGATCAGGCCAGGCGGTACAGCACGGGCGACCTGCGGGAGGTCTACTTCTACCGCTCGCAACTCAAGGGGCACACCGAGCGGGAGTATCATCCGGGAAGCTGAGTACCGCCTGCTGACGCGCGCGGCTCTGTTCGGAGCCACGACTGTGAGGGAGTGTTTTTGTCACAGGCCGGTCACTTCCCCGCCCTCCGTCGCGCGAGCCGCACCACGGCCGCCGTGCGCAACCACCGGGGCATGCCCTTTTCCAGCGCCACGATCAGCTTGTAAAATCCTCCGGGCACGACGAACAGCTTCCCCTGCGCGAGCCCCCGCAGCGAGGCGTCCACCACCTCCTCCGCGGGCATCCAAAGGCGCGCCGGGATGCGCTTGCGGTCCATCCCCACCACGTCGTGAAACTCCGAGATCGTGAACCCCGGGCACAGAGCCTGCACCTTCACCGGCGAACCGGCGCTCCGCAACTCCACGTCGAGGCCCTCGGTGAAGCTGTTCATCCACGCCTTGGTGGCGCAGTAGCCGACGTTCTCCGGACTCTGCCCGAACGCCGCCACAGACGACACGTTGATCACCCCGCCCTTGGCGCGCGCCACCATTCCGCGCAGCGCCGCGTGCGTCAGCCGCATGGTGGCCATCACGTGCAGACGGTGCATCTGGTCCTGGCTCTCGACCGCGATCTCGAAGAACCGCCCGCGCGTGCCGAACCCGGCGTTGTTGACCAGCAGATCGAGATTCGGCGCCGCCGCGATGCGCCGCTCTACCCGCTTCAGGTCCTCCTCTTTCGTAAGATCGGCCGGCAGCACTTCGGCGCCGCCGACCTCGCTCGCCACGGCCTCCAACCGGTCGCGCCGCCGCGCCACCAGGATCAAGCCGTATCCGTCCCTGGAGAGACGCCTGGCGAAGGTCGCCCCGATGCCCGCCGACGCTCCGGTGATCAGCGCCAGCGGCTTGTTTTGGTTCATAGCGTTTTCAGTTTACTCAACCCCTGGCAGGGCCTGAAAGGCGCGAAATGAACACGGGGGGCGTTAGGACCCCGCTACCACCTGACCGAGAACGTCAGGTTGATGATCGGCGGTCCGCCGTTGGTGGACGCCGCCCATGCAGCCGCCAGCCCGCCCCCATGGGATATACGTCGTCTTTGATAGGCCTAAGGCCGGCCAGCCCGCAGCCGTTCCACGGTGTGCCGCACTTCCGGATCCGGCGTGATGCGAAGGAACGCTTCATATTCAGCGATCGCGTCTGCCAGCCGGCCTGGGGTTCGCGACAGGGCCTTCGCCAGATTCAAGTGCACTGGGGCGGCATCGGGACTGATCCGTAAGGCCGCCTGGTACTCGGCAATGGCTTGCGGCAGCCCGCCGGGCATCTGCGCCAAGGCATATCCCAGGTTGTTGTGTACCTCCGGGAGACCGGCGTCGATCCGCAGCGCCGCTCGATACTCCGCGACCGCGTCGGGCAGTCTCCCGGGCATCAGCGAGAAGGCGTTTCCCAGATTGGTGTGCGCTTCCACGAGATCGGGTTGGATGCCGAGCGCGGCCCGATACTCTGCAATGGCTTCCGGCAGGCGGCCGGGCAGCTTCGCCAGGGCGTTTCCCAGGTTGTCGTGGGCCGCCGCGAAATCGGGCTCGATCCCGAGCGCCGTTTGATACTCCGCGATGGCGTCCGGCAGGCGGCCGGGCAGCGACGACAGAGCAAGTCCCAGGTTGTTGTGTACGCCCGCGGAATCCGGTTTGTAGCGTAACGCCGCCTGATACTCGGCGACGGCGTCCGGCAGACGATCGGGCGCCGCCGCCAGGGCAACTCCCAGGTTCTCGTGCGCCTCGAGGCTATCGGGTTTCAGGCGCACCGCCGCCTCGAATTCGGCGATGGCTTCCTGGAGTCGCCCGGGCTGTAGGAATAGCAAAGTCCCAAAGTCAAGGTGGACAAAATAACTGTCGGGATTACGCGCCAGGGTTTCCCGGAATAAGGTCTCCTCGTCGCGATACATGCCGCCCTGCCGCCAGGTCGACAGTCCGAGCGCCGCCAGCAGGAGCGCCGGAAGGGCAATCCTACCAATCTTACCCGGGGAGATCCGCCCAGCCGCCGCCACCAGCCCGGAGGTCGCGGGAACGACGATTCCCAAAACTGCCAGGTACTGGAAGTGGTCGGCAACGTAGGAGTAACGAAACGGAAAAACATTCAGGAAACCGAGCACGGGAAAGAGCGTGCCGGCGAAAATCAGAAAGCCGGCCAGGGGCCCGCGGTTTCTCCGGGCCAGCAGACCGAGAGCCACCGCCAGCGCCACAATTCCCATCGGGAAGAGGGATGGCCACCACTCGCCGGGATCGATCTTCCAGCGCGGGTACGAAAACATCAGGTTCGACGGCCAGAGAATCTTACCGGCGTAGAACCACAAGGCGCGGCCGGCCAGCAAGAGACGCTGGGGTAGTGTGAGCGCAAAGTCCGCGCCCTGCGCGCCGATGAAGACCCGCTCTACCCATGCCGTGAGAAGCCCGGCAGGCACGGCCAGCCCGAGCCATGGCAGCAATGGCAGCACGTCGCGCCGCCACTCAAGCCGGCCGCGCAGCCACCAGAGAAGCACCCCCAGCGCGGCCGGTAATGTGGCCGTCACCGTCTTGCTCAGCAGGGCCAGAACAAACAGTCCCAGCGCCATGAAGTATGGGGACTTCCGGCGCGTCTGGTCGAAGCGCAGGTAGGTGAGGGCGGCTGCCAGGTAGAAGACCCCGGAGAGGGTGCTCTTCTGCTCCGAGATCCAAGCCACTGACTCCACGCATACCGGGTGCAGGGCAAAGACCAAGCCCGCCAGCCACGCGCCCGCGAGCGAAAGGCGCTTGACGATCGTCACCACCAGGCAAGCCGATAGAGCGTGCAGAACGATGTTGGCCAGATGGTAGCCCAATACGGCGTCGCCCCAGACCCGGTGCTCCAGCCAGAAGGCAGTGTGCAGCAGCGGATAGTATTGCTGGGTGGCGCCCAGTTCGGACCAAATGCGCCACAGACCGCGTAGCGACTGGAGGTCCGGCCTGGTCAGGTGGCTGCTGTCGTCCCAAAGCACGCCTCCACGGAGCGCGGGCAGGTAAGCCACCAGGGTAGCGCACAGAATCAACGCCCACGTTGCGGCATCGGGCAGGCTGAACGTCCGCGACTTGTTCCGTTGCCCAAGACGGCTTCGCTGCCGATCCGGACCGCCCGCCCGACGCTCTTTCGCCCGACCCCGCCTCACGCCCATCCCATCGACTCCCGCTTCTGCATCTTCCCCCATCCGGAAACAGTTACTGTAACTCCGGATCGGACGGGAGTGGGACAGGCCTCCCGGCCTGTCTTGCGCCACAAGGCGCGTTCTGCGGCCCAGACAGGCCAGGAGGCCTGTCCTACCGCAGACGAGGGATCCGCAAGAAAGAAACGGGGCGGGTTCCAGACTTCGAAACCTGCCCCGCTTTGAAACCTTCCGAGCTGAAAGCCCGGAAGCGTTAGAACCTGATGCGGATCGACAATTGCATTTCCGGCGGTCCACCTTCAACTGAGTCGGCGAAGTCACTCGGACCACTCACGGTGCCAAAAAGGCGCGGCGTAGTTTGGGACATCGCGGTGGTCACCGTACTCCAGTTGAACCACTTGAACGGGTTGAAGAAATCCAGCCGGATTTGCGCCTTGTACCGCTCCTTAATCGGGAAGTCCTTGTACGCCGAAAGGTTGGCTGCGATGATCCGTTGCGGCGTCCACATGTTGCTCGGCATGTTGCCATTGGTGAACGACGGGGCTACCGCAACGCACTGGTTGCCCCAATTCGGGATCGCCGTGCCGCAGTTGGTGATCAACTGGTTCTGGTTGGCCTGAACGAAGCGGTCCCCTCCCAGGTCCTGCCAGCCGTTCCGAATCTGCGGGTCCTGCAACCGGACGAGGCTGCCGCCGGGTAACGGCTCGTAACCCGGATAATCCTGCCGGCTCCCGAGTGCGCCAGTCACAGGGTTGACGTACGAGGCGCCCGAATAACTGGTACTCAGCGGGGTGGGAACCCATTGGGAGTAGTTCCAGGCAAGGCTGTAACCGCCCAATAGCCAGTCCATCAAGCGGCCATGGTTCATGAAGCGCTTGCCCCTGCCGAACGGCAATTCGTACGTCATGGAGCTGGTGAAGCGAAACTTCTGAGTCAGGCTGGTGACATTCCGGCCCACGTTGTTCGATTGGTAGAGATTACCCGGGGCGTTCTCCAGACCTTTCTGGTAGGTGAAGAACGCGAGGTAGCTGAGACCATACGAGTACCGTTTTTCCATCTTGATGGTACCCGAATGGTAGATCCTGCTGATGCAGTTGCAGTCGTAGTTGACATTGTTCCAACTGGGATAGGGCTTATAGGCCTGCGTGAGCGTCGCATTCTGGACCCAGGTGCTGCGGTAAGCCCAATTGGCGGACTGCGTCAGATCGATCACGTTGCCGCTCGCGTCCAGACCGGTCCCGTACGGCCGCGACTGCCAGTTATAGGCGCCCTGGAAGCCCACGTTGTGGCTGCCGGAGTACGTCAACTCCACCACATAATTCTTCTTGAGCGCGCGCTGGATACTGAGGTTCCAGTTCTGGGTGTACGGATTATGGAAGTTCGCCGGGATGATCGTCAGCGTGCCGTTGGCGCGACTCGACGGAGTAGTACCCGCGGAGGGTATCGTTCCGTTCGCCAGCTTCGCGGGATACACGGGCGCCGGCACACCCTGGTTGATGTTGAAGAGCGGAGTGTAGACATTGTTCCCCGCGTTGATGGTGCCGGTGTTGTAGAAGCTGTTTCCGCCGATCTCGGACTGGTTGTTATACCAGTTGTTCATATCCAGCGTCATCAACGCCCAGCCTCCGCGAATCACCGTGTTGGGCGTGGCGTTCCAGGCAAAGCCAATGCGCGGCTGGAAGTTATTGTTGTCGCGGTTGTAAAGCCCGCCCTTAGGCTGGATCCAGCCGCCTACGCAGCCGCCCGCCGGGCAGGTGACCACACCGGAGATCGAGTTGGGAAAATAAGTGTCTGGAGTCGTCAGGCTCCCCACGCTCATTTGCCCCGGGAACTTGCCATGGGCCGGACTCTCGCTGCTGTAGCGAAGACCCAGATTGAGGGTCAGCCCGGAACGGATCCGCCAGTCATCCTGAATATAGAAGCTGTGGATGGAGTCTTCCGGAAGGAAAGAGGCCCCTTGCTGGACATAACTGTAATTGAAGACGTAGCCCAGCATCAATTCCGCCAGCGTGATGCCGCCCGTGTTGGGGATGGATTGGCCGTTGCCCTGAAGGCCGTTGGTGCCGCCGAAACCGAGGCTCAGCCGCGGGTTCCCGATATCGTGAGAGATCCCGTTTTGCCAAAGCCATTCATATCCGAATTTGAAGCCGTGTTGGCCCCAGACCTTGGTGAAGTCCTGTTTTAAGGTGTGGTTGTTGTTCACCAGGGTGCTCAAGGTGCCCATGCCGAGCGAGGAATTGCCGTACTTACCCTCGGCAAACCCGGTGCCGATCGGGTTGAGGAACACGCTGGCGGGGAGGTTGGGAACGGTTTTCGCGATCGCATATTGGTAGTCCGGCGAGGTCGAGTACGGGTTATTGGACTGCCGGTATTCACCCACTCTGGTCTCGCTGATGAACGTGGGGGAGAGGAAATACGTGAACCCGACGGTGGCTACGTTCTGCAGGGTTACGGTGTACCTCTGATTGCCGTCAAGCGGCGCGTAGACGATCGCATTGTTGACCGAGGGCTGATGGTTGTTGTTCTTGACGTAGCTGCCGAACACCTTCAGCTTCTCGGTGAACTGGTGGTCCAGGCGGACCTGGGTGGCAAGGTTGTAGTAATTTCCGTGGCCGTTGGAAAGGATGTTTCCCGTGACGCCGGTAGCGGTATACGAGCCGGTGCCGGTGGGCTTGGCGAACGGATTGTTGCCCGCAATCGCCTTCCACATATTGCTGAACCGGGTTTGGGGAATGGTGTTGTTCGGGAAGGCCGTGCGCGACAGGTTGCCGGCGGCGAAGGTCCCGCTGGTGCTGGCTGGATCGTAGATCGTGTTGGCCGTCACACCCGGAAAATTGAAGTTGCCGTTCAGCATATCCGCAGTGGGAACCGCATAGGCGTCCGGATTGGAATTGGTGTCGATGTGGTACGAGCCCGCCAACGCGAAGAAGGTCTTGTTCTTACCGTTGTAGAGGTGCGGGATGTAAACCGGGCCGTTGACCGAGAAATCCGGCTGCTGGAAAAGGGCGGTAATGCCTTGTTGTTGCACGGTTTGTAACTGGAAGAAACGGCGGTGGACCAGGCTGTCGCTTTTTTCGAGGTAGCCGCCGGTGCCGTGGAGCAGGTTGGTGCCGCCACTCTTCACTACGGTGATCGCGCCGGTGGTGGCGTGGCCGTATTCGGCCGGCAGCACGGTGCTCAACACCTTGACCTCCTCCACCCCCACCGAGATGGAATTCAAGGTGGTGCCGCCGTCCATCCTGGTGGCCAACTGCCCGTCTTCAAAGTAACCGATCTGGTAGGCATTGCCGCCGTTGATGGACCAGCCGCCCAGCGAGCCGGGCCACACGGCGTTGCTGTGCTGGACTTGAGGAGTGTAAAACAGCACGCCCTTCTCCCAGTGTTGGTAATTGGGCAGCTTGTAGAAATACTCGCCCTTCATTACTTGGCCGCTGGACGAGGATTGCGTCTCCAGCAAGGGAAGCGCGTTGGTGACCGTGATGGATTCCGTCACCCCACCCACCTGGAGCTGCAAATCTACTCCCAAATTCTCACCGATGCGGAGTGTGAGTCCATCCCGCACGAGCTCCTTAAAGCCCGCGGCGCTGACGGCCACCTTATAGGCGCCCGGCCGCAGGGATGGCACGCGGTACAGACCTTCACTGTTGGTCTCGCTCGTGCTCGTAAAGTTCGTCTCGGTTTGGGTGATGGTTAACTTTGCCCCTGCTACGACCGCGCCGCTCGGATCCGTAATTTTCCCGGAAATGATGCCGGTGTCGATCTGCGCGAACACTGGGATTGCCCCCAGGAAAACAAGGGCTAGCAGCCCTACTGCCGGAGAATTGCGCAATTCACTCACCTCACGGGAATAGCCGCGGGAAGAGAGAATGCCGCCCCCCGGCTATTCCTGTTCCAGCAGTTATGACCCACGGGGTCACGGGCGACTTCCTCATGAACCGAGTGCCTCTTTTCAAGAAACACTCATAAAAGACTCCCATTCTGGCGTCTGATCCATAGTCCTGCGACCGTAGCGCTATGTCAAGACCTTTTGAATAATCCCCTTCAAAAAAAGCGTTTACGATCCTGTTTCCCAGTCAGCGAGTCAATTGCGGCAGGCCTTGTTGCGCCAGCCATCCTGGAGGTAGAAGCTGCACCGCATTGCAAATCGCCGGCCTGGCGGAAGCGCCGGACGACGCCGTCGATCCCGCGCTGCGAACCTACGCCGTCATTCTGCGCACGCTCAAGCGCACCGAAGAAGCCGAGAAGCTGGACGCGCGAGTCAAAGCAGCGCCGTTACGGGAAGCCGGTCGCGAAGGCCGCCGCCCGTCCCCGGTCACGCCGCCGAAGAAGTAGTCAGCAACGCCAAAAGCTATCTCATTTATCTGCGGCCCTTCCCGCTACTCCACCTTCACCCAGACCTTAGCCGCGGCCGCGCGGTCGATGCGCATGGCCCGCTGGGCGCTGGCCAACTCCAGTTCCCCGCCGGCGGAAATCACCTCTACGCGAACGCCAGGGCGGATTCCCGCCCGATCCAGGTACTCCAGGAATTTCCGGTCGCGCTCGAACACGCTGACGATCGCCAGCCGTTCGTGGACCACGGCCTCTTCGAGCGGCTTCAGCCCCCGCCGCCGGCGCGCGCGCGGGGAGTCCTTGCCGACTATGTTTCCATGGGGACAGACCACGCCCGTGCCCAGCTTCTCGATCAGCTTGCGCTCGAAATCCGCCGACACGGCATGCTCCAGTTGCTCCGCCTCATCGTGCACCTTGTACCATTCCAGCCCGAAAATCTCCGTGAGCATGCGCTCGATCAACTGGTGCCGGTTCAAGAGCCGATTGGCAATTCCTCGTCCGGCCGCGGTCAGTGCGATCTGCCCTTCGCTGCCCACGCGGATGAGCGCGTCGCGCCGCAACCGCTTGATCGCCATGGTCACAGCCGGCGCGGAGACCTGCAGCCAGCGGGCCAGCGTCACCGCTTTGACCACCTCGCCTTCCGCTTCGGCCTCGGCGATCGCCTTGAGATAGTTTTCTTTGGAAATCGTGATCCGCACGCGCGTTCTTCCGATTCTCCCATGGTGGCACAGCCGGGTGCGTTATACTTTCAAGTCATGAACGTGCCTCTTTCGCCGATCCGGTGCCTGTATCGAGGAGTGGATCTCTACCCCAGGAAGGTCGGTGTGGTCTCCGGCGACTGCCGTTACACCTACGCCGAATTCGGCGAGCGCTGCGAGCGCCTCGCGGCAGGTTTGCTCTCCGAGGGCGTCCAACCGGGCGACCGCGTCGCCTTCCTCAGCTTCAACAACAATCAGCTCGTGGAAGGCTACTTCGGCGTTCCTCTTGCGGGCGCCATGGTCATGCCGCTCAACGTACGGCTGACTCCCCACGAGCTCACCGCCATCCTCAACCATGCGGAGCCCCGCATCCTGATTTTCGAATCCGACTTCGCCCCCGTCGTCGAGCAACTGCGCCAGGCCTGCCCCGCGGTCCAGCGCTGGGTCGAAATCGGCGAGCCCTCGCGCTTTGGCGAGCCCTCGCGTTTTGGCGAGCCCTCGCGCTTTGGCGAGCCCTATGAAGACCTGCTCTCCCGCGGCCGCATCGGGCGGCCCGATCCCTTCTCCCTGGATGAAGACGCCATCGCCGAGCTGTTTTACACCTCCGGATCCACGGGCACACCGAAAGGCGTGATGCTCTCGCACCGCACCGTGTATCTCCACGCGCTCGCCTGCGCCGCGTCCTTCGTCACCAACGACCTGCAGGTGGAGCTCCACACCATTCCGCTGTTCCATGCCAACGGCTGGGGCCGGGCGCATACCTCCACCATGAACGGTCTCCGGCAGGTGATGGTGCGGCGCTTCGACCCGCTGCACGTGCTGCGCCTCATTCAAGAGGAAAAGGCCACCAGCATGTCGCTGGTGCCCACCATGGCCAACGCGTTGCTCAACTGTCCCGAGGCCGCCGCCTTCGACGTCTCCAGCATGGAGCGCGTCATGATCGGCGGCGCCGCCTCCTCGCCCGAGCTCACCACCCGTATGGAGCAGATGTTCCATTGCCGCGTGGAAGCCGGCTACGGCCTCACCGAGAGTGGTCCGGTGGCCACCAGCGCCCGCGCCAAAAGCACCATTGTCTGCGCCGATGAAGACGATCGCCTGCGCCGGTGCTCCATGGCCGGCTGGCCGCTCATCGGCTGCGAGGTCCGCGTGGTGGATCTGCAGTTGAACGACGTGCCCCGCGACATGCAATCCATCGGCGAGGTGGTCATGCGCGGCGATAACATGATGGACGGCTACTACAAGGAGCCCAAAGCCACCCAGGACGTCATGACCGGTGGCTGGCTGCACACCGGCGACATGGCGGTGTGGGACGAGGACAACTATATCCACATCGTGGACCGCAAGAAGGACATCATCATCAGCGGCGGCGAGAACATTTCCTCGATCGAGGTGGAACGCGCCATCTTCGCCCATCCGGCGGTGCTGGAGTGCGCCGTGGTTTCGGCGCCCGATGCGCAGTGGGGCGAGGTCCCCGCGGCCATCGTGGTATTCAAGCCCGGGCAGCAAATCACCGAGCAGTGCCTCTGCGAGTACCTGCAAGGCCGCATCGCCAAGTTCAAGATGCCGCGCCGCTTCGAATTTTCGGATGGGCCCCTGCCCAAGACCGGCACCGGAAAAATCATCAAACGCGAGCTCCGCGAGGTATTCTGGAGCGGCAAGGAAAGGCGCGTCCAAGGATAAACACCATGTGGCAGCAAAACTACACCCCTGTTGGCGGCAGCCTGGCATGGTCCGCGCTGGTGGCCGCAATTCCAATTTTCGCGTTGCTGTTGCTGTTGGGCGTGATTCGCAAGCCTGCCTGGATGGCCTCGCTGGTGGGACTGGGAACCGCCGCGCTGGTGGCCGCGGCCGTCTACGGCATGCCGTTGGGCAAGCTGGTGGCGGCCATGACCTACGGCGCGGCCTTCGGCCTCTTCCCCATCGGGTGGGTGGTGTTCTCCGCCATCCTGCTCTATCGCATCACGCTCGAGAGCGGCAAGTTCGACGTGCTCAAGGACTCCATCGGCCACCTCACCGGCGATCCGCGCCTCCAGGCCCTGCTGATCGCCTTTGCGTTCGGGGCGTTTATCGAAGGCGCCGCCGGGTTCGGAACGCCGGTCGCGGTGGCTTCCGCCATGCTGGTAGGCTTGGGCTTCGAGCCGTTCTACGCCGCGGCCATCTGCCTGCTTGCCAATACCGCGCCGGTGGCCTTCGGTTCCATCGCGATTCCCATCACCACGCTGGCGCTGACCACGGGGCTGCCGTTCGACCGCTTGAGCGCCGGCGTGGGCCGCATCTGCGCGCCCGTCTCGCTGATCGTGCCGGCCTATCTCATTCTGGTGATGTCGGGGTGGAAAGGCCTGCGCGCCGTCCTTCCCTCGGCGGCGGCCTGCGGCATCGCCTTCGCCGGAACGCAGTTCGTGGTTTCGAATTTTGTCAACGGCCTTCTCACCGACATCCTGTCCTCGCTCGCGGCCATGGGCGCGCTGATTGTGGTGATCCGCCTGACCGGCGGGCCGCGCCCACAGTCGAAACACACGGGGCGCGAAATTGCCGTAGCGTGGGCGCCGTACGTGCTGCTGGTGGTCTTCGTCCTGGTCTGGAGCGCTCCAGTCATCAAGCCGTTTCTGGATAGCTTCAACCTGCCGATCAACTGGCCGGGGCTGCACAACACCATCCAGCGCGTGCCCCCGGTGGTGGCGAAGCCATCGGGGTACGGCGCCATCTACAATTTCACCTGGCTCTCGGCCTCCGGAACCGCGTGCCTGTTCGCGGCGATCCTCGCCGCCATGGTGGCGGGCTTGAAGCCGCGGCAGTTCGTGGGAGTGATCGCCCACACCGCCAAACAACTGGCGCTGGCCGAGCTCACGCTGGCGGCGGTCCTGGCGCTGGCCTTTCTGATGAACTACTCCGGCGCCACCGCCACGCTCGGGCTGGCCTTTGCCGCCACCGGCGCCCTGTTCCCCTTCTTCAGCGCGCTGCTCGGCTGGCTCGGCGTCTTCCTCACCGGCAGCGACACCTCCGCCAACGCGCTCTTCGGCAACTTGCAGGTGGTGACCGCCACCAAGCTGGGAATGAACCCGATCCTGATGGCGGCATCCAACTCCTCCGGCGGTGTGATGGGCAAGATGATCAGCCTGACCAGCATCGCGGTGGCCGCCGCCGCCACGTCGATGAAGCGCGAAGACGAAGCTCTGCTGTTCCGCTTCACCCTGAAGCACAGCGTGCTGCTGGCCAGCGTGATCGGCCTGATCGTGGTGTTCTACGCGTATGTCATGCCGTCCTGGGCGCCGTGAGTGGGACGGGCCTCCCGGCCTGTCCATCCTCTGCTACTTAGACGAAAGACCCCAACTCACGCGTCCACCTTGTGGCGGCGCGATGTCACAGCCGGCCCCGTCATCCTCTGTCTACCTTCGTGCCAGCCAGAGCTTGCCCGCAAGCCGCTTCAACAACTCCCGTACCAGCACGCTGATTTGCTATGATTGCCTCGGGCCTAATGGACAAAACTCTCATGAGAGCGATCGAGTTGACGGGTGATATCGATGAACAACATCGGCTCCAGGCCCGCGTCCCGAATGAGCTTCCTACCGGGCGCGTTCGCTTGATCGTACTGCTACCCGATGAAGACGAGACAGGTGGAGCTTGGGCTCAGGGGGTTTCCAAAGAGTGGGCAGACGACCTCTGCGATCCTCGCCAGGACCTCTATTCGCTGGAAGACGGGCAGCCCTTCAATGCAAGCCGGTGAGATCTATCTTGCTCAGTTCCCATTCGGAGATGTGCCAGGCATGCAGCTCCGCCCGGTCTTGCTTCTGACTGGCTCGCTCGGGTCTGTTCCTGAGGTTCTTGTGACCTATATTTCTTCCGTGATGCCGGCCCAAATTCTTCCCTCGGACCTCATAATAGACCCGCGCAGTTCGGACTACCGCTCAACGAATCTCAAAACGACATCGGTGCTGCGGTTGCACAAATTGGCCACCATTCATTGTTCGAGCCTCGCGCGATTTCTGGGTAGGTTGGACCCCTCTTCTTTGACCACGGTGGCCAGCAAGCTCAAACAGTTGCTCGCCCTATAGGCCAGGGTCACCGCTGGTTCGGATGCCAGGTCCCCTTCTTCAGCGCGCGCTGCCCGGCAACTTACAGGTGGTGACTGCCACCAAGCTGGAAATGAACCGGTCCCGATGGCCGCCGCCGCCACCTCGATGAAACGCGAAGACGAGGCCCTGCTCTTCCGCTTTACGATGAAGCACAGCGCCGGCTTTCAGCCAAGGTTTTCAGCCGGCGAACTACCCCGACATCGTGGTCTTGAGGTACTCGCTGGGGCAGGATTGGAGCGGGACCAGCTATCTTCTTCAGAATCGTCCTTTCGGATCGAGCCGCCGCAATCACTTGTGGAGCCCACGAACCAAATCGAAAATGCGATCGTGCAGCGCCTCGAACTTCTCGAACAATGGGGGTCCTCCCTTATTTCAGTTTCCGCAGCCAGTCCGAGCAGGCCGTGCTCCAGGAAGAAGCGTGGGCATGACCGATGGCATATGCCGACGACCTGCTCGAGTTGGCCCATCACCTGGCAGCGCCATGCCCAACCCCGCTTCGCTGGAAGCTACCACGGGGCCGGGCATCTCATTGCTGTTCGACGCCGTCTCCGCATCGCGGAGTCCGCGTCAGGCGCGCGGTATCACGCAATTCGCGGCCGTAAGACCTGTGGCTGGAAACAGCTTCTTCCTCAGCCACTCGGCAAGTTCCAAGTACCCGGACGCCCTGCCCTGCCAGGTCAAATCACCCGAAATTACCAGGACATGCGGCTTCCAATCCGCCGTGAATCTGCGGACCTCCTTCACCAGTAAGTCGAGCGACCCGGTGCGTTGCGCGCAGGCTGTGGCGTCCTGATCATATCCGAAATGCAGATCCGACAGGTGGAGCAGGTTGGGCATGAAGATCGGCGCGTTCATTTTACCTTAATCGGAATTATCGCGCCCCGCGAAAACCGATGACCATTTCTCTGGGTCGGGTAGGGGGATAGCAACCCCGGGGAAAACGCGGCGGGATACCCTCTGGGTCCGTCCGATGAGCCCCCCGCCGCAACGAATTCTTTCGACTCGAACTTTAACCCGTAGTGTCTCCACAACCGCCTCCTGGGAGTATCATCTTCTCAATGACTCGACGCCGTTTTATCCAGACCAGCGCCGTGGCTGGAGCAGCCGCCTCCGCCCACGCCGCCGATACCAGCGTCCCCTGATATCGCCGCGTAGCCCGCTGGGGCCAGACCAACATCACCGAACGCGATCCCACGCGCTACGACATCCCCTTTTGGCGCGAGTACTGGAAGCGCACCCACCTCCGGGGCGTGATCGTCAACGCCGGCGGCATCGTCGCCTACTACCCCAGCAAGTTTCCGCTGCACCACCGCGCCGAGTTCCTCGGGGGCCGCGACCTCTACGGCGATGCCCACGCTCGCAACGCAAACCACCATCGCAGCAAGCGCCGTGCGGTGCGGATGGTGCGGTTCGCGAACGGCTCTACTGTACGGTCCGCCGCCTGGCGGCGATCACCTCGGGAATGTCCGTATCTGCGTCCTTCCAGAGGTCGAGGAACTTCCGATTCTCGGATTTCGCCTGCGCCAGTGCCCCGGTCCGTCCCAGCGCCAATCCGAGATGGTAGTGTGCCAGCGCATCGTTCGGGTTCACCTTCAGCATTCGCTCGTACTCCGATCGAGCCTTGGCCCATTCCCCGGTGTGGAGGAAAACCTGGGCCGCGCAATCTTGGTAAT
>JBGPKH010000073.1:0-20996 GCA_041485845.1 Bryobacteraceae bacterium | reverse complement strand
CGACGGCGCCGCCGGGTTTCACCTGTCGCTCGACATGGATTTCGTCGACCCCCAGGACGCGCCCGGAGTCGGTACTCCCGTCCGCGGCGGCGCCACCTACCGCGAGGCCCATTTGGCAATGGAAATGATCTGTGATTCCGGACGCATGGTCTCGATGGAGGTGGTGGAGGTGAACCCCGTGATCGACGAGGTGAATCGCACCGCCGACCTGGCCGTCGAGCTGATCATGTCCGGATTGGGAAAACGAATTCTATGAAACTACGAGTAGCCGTCATTTATGGCGGCCGCACCGGTGAGCACGACGTGTCCGTGCGGTCGGCGCGCGCCATCATGGACGCGATGGACCCCGCCAAATACGAGAAGATCGAGTACTTCATCGACCAGGAAGGCAAGTGGCTGCCCAGGCCGATCCTGCCCGAGCCGGGCGCGCAGCCGGATATCGACGTGGTCTTTCCGGTGCTGCACGGGACCTTCGGCGAGGATGGCACGGTGCAGGGCCTGCTCGAGCTGGCCGGGCTGCCGTATGTCGGGGCGGGCGTGCTGGCGTCGGCCGTCTCCATGGATAAGGAGATGATGAAACGTGTCTGTAAGGAACGGATGTTGCCCGTTGTAGACTACGTCACCGCCACGCGCGATGGCGTGAATCTCGACGAAATCTGCGCCCGCCTGCCGTTTCCGATGTTTGTGAAGCCTGCCAACCTCGGCTCGTCGGTGGGAATTTCGAAGGCCCACAACGTCACCGAGCTCGAGGCCGCCATCGCGCTGGCCGCCCAGTTCGACCGCAAGATCATCGTGGAGCGCGGGATCGAGGGCCGCGAACTGGAGTGCTCGGTGCTCGGGAATGAGGCGCCCGTGGCTTCCCATCCCTGCGAGATTCTGCCCTCGCGCGAGTTTTACGACTACGAAGACAAATACCTGCTCGACCGCGCGCAGACCAAAGTCCCCGCCGACCTGTCTCCCCAGCGGACCGATGAGCTGCGGCGGCTGGCCGTGGACTGCTACCGCGCGGTGGACTGCGAAGGCATGGCGCGCGTCGATTTCCTGCTCGAGGCGGCAACGGACAAGCTGTACATCAACGAGATCAACACCATCCCCGGTTTCACCTCCATCAGTATGTATCCCAAGATGTGGGAGCACAGCGGCATCGGCTTTTCCGCGCTGATCGACCGGCTGATCGAGCTGGCCCTCGACCGCGATCAACGGAAGAAGGCCACGCGGTTCACGCGGTAGAATGAAGGCAAGCATGGCCAGCCTGCCCAGTCGGAAGACCGTCACCTACGAAGAATGGCTTCGTTTGCCCGAGACCAAGAACGAGGAGGTCGTCAACGGTGAAATCCGAATAATGCCCGCACCAAAGTGGAATCACGGCGACATTGTTGAGAACCTGTATGTTCTGATTAGGCAACAGGTGAATCCGCGGGAAGTCAGAGTGAGGATCGCCGAATTCGATTTGATTATTCGGCGGCAGCCGCTGACCGCGCGGATACCCGACTTAGCGGTTTTTCAAACCGGCACGATTGTCGAGCGCGACGGACGCATATTCTCGGCGCCCCAGTTGATAGTGGAAGTCCGTTCTCCTGCCAACACCGGCCGCGAGCGACAGGAAAAGCTGGCGGACTATGCCAGTCTGGGTGTGCCCGAGGTTTGGGCATTTTCGCCTGAGGACCGCACGGTCGAGGTCTTGTACCTCGAAAACGGGCGATTCGTCCGCCACGCCATCCTCACCGAAGGCGTCCTGAAGCCCAAGTTTTTCCCCACCGTCGAAGTCCCCATCTCCGAAATCTGGCCGGCGGTAAAATAGACTCAAGCATGGCCAGCCTGCCCAATCCGAAGACCGTCACCTACGAAGAGTGGCTTCTCATGCCCGAGACCAAACGTGAGGAGGTCGTCAACGGTGAAATCCGAATAATGCCTTCACCAAAGTGGATCCACGCCCGGGTCTTACAGAAGCTTAGTAGGGTTATCATCCTACAGGTCGACGAACGCGCGGTGATCGTAGTCGACTCACCCTTCGACCTCATCATCCGGCGGCAGCCTCTGACGGCACGGGTAACCGATTTGGCGGTGTTTCAAGCCGGCACGATCGTGGAGCGCGACGGCCGTATATTCTCCGCACCGCAATTGATAGTGGAAGTACGTTCTCCTGCCAACACCGGCCGTGAGCGCCAGGAAAAGCTCGCAGACTATGCCAGTCTCGGCGTGCCCGAAGTCTGGGCGTTCTCGACCGAAGACCGCACGGTCGAGGTCTTGTACGTCGAAAACGGACGATTCGTCCGCCACGCCATTCTCACCGAAGGCGTCCTGAAGCCCAAGTTCTTTCCCACCGTCGCAGTCCCCATCTCCGAAATCTGGCCGGTTTGATGTTTCGCTCCCTCGCAGTCTTGCTCCTCGCCACCGTTACATTGCCGGCGCAAGAGGACCTCGACCGCCAGATGAAGAGCCTCATCGAGGTGTATGCGCTGGTCGAACGGAACGCCTCCGACCCGGTCTCGTCCGAGCAGGCTTTCTATCAGGGCGCTATCCCCGGGCTGCTGCGCCGCCTCGACCCGCACTCGATCTTTTTCGACCCCGGCCAGTTCGACCAGGTCAAGAAGATGGAGGCGTCCACGCAAAAGGGCTTCGGCAGCGTGGTATCGCTGCTGCCTGGCCGCGTGATCGTGCTCCAGACTCTGCCTGGGACGCCGTCGGCGAAAGCGGGGTTGGCTCCCGGCGACGAGATTCTGGCGATCAACGGATACATCATCAGCCGGCTGGATCTCGACCAGCTTACGCAACTCCTTTCGCAATCGCGGCAGCAACAGGCGCAGCTCGATGTGCGGCGACCGGGCAACAACGGAATGATGCGGCTGGTGCTCACGCCGGAGGACATGCAGTCGCCCAGCGTGGAACGCGCGTTCTTCCTGGCCGCGGGCATCGGATACGTCCGCGTTTCGAGCTTCGACGGCAACACCGGCGCCGAGATCAGGAAGGCCATCGAAAAACTCGGCGGCGATCGTCTCGCCGGGATGGTTCTCGACCTCCGCAACAATCCCGGCGGAGTGCTCACCGCCGCGCTCGAAACCGCATCGCTGTTCCTCGAACCCGGGATGAAGATCGTGACGGTGCGCGGCCGCAGCGTCCCCGAGAAGTCCGAAGAGGTCTCCTCGATCGCCCATCCATACGGTTTCAAGCTGGCGATTCTCATGAACGCCAAGTCCGCTAGCGCGTCGGAGATCGTGGCCGGCGCCATGCAGGACCACGACCGCGCGACCATCATCGGCGAGCCCAGCTATGGCAAGGGCCTGGTGCAGAGCGTATTCCCGCTCACCCAGAACACCGGCCTGGCGCTGACCACCGCGCTCTACTACACGCCCAGCGGCCGCTCGATTCAGAAGCCGCTCGATGCCGCGCGGTTTGAGCTCGCCGCCACCACGGCCCACCCCAACACGCAGTCCGAGTTCCACACCGACAAGGGCCGGCCGGTGACCGGCGGCGGCGGCATTCGTCCGGACCTCGTGGTATTTCCCCCGGCGATGAGCCGTCTGCGCGCGGTGATGGATGCCAGCGGCTCGTTCACCAACTTCGCGACGGAGTATTTGCGCAACCGAAAGATCAACACGGATTTCGAAATCACGCCGCAGATTCTCGCCGAGTTCCAGGTCTTCCTTTCGGAGCGCCGTATCCAGCCGGGCGTCAGCGAGCTTTCCGTCGAGCAGGAGTTTATGAGCAATCGCCTGAAGACCGAAATCTTCAACCAGGCGTTCGGCGTGGAAAAGGGCGACGAAGTGGAAGCACAGCGCGACCCGGTGATTCAAAAGGCCCTGGAAGTGGTAGGATCATGACGGTTCGACCGCTCCTTCTTGTCTGCGCCTCGGTGCTCTTCGCCCAAAGCGAGACCGGCGAGCTGCGGCTCACCATCACCGATCCGTCCGGCCTGCCGCTTCCCAGCTCCGTTGAGCTGATCAGCAACTCCAACCAGTACCGCCGCAGCTTCACCACGGACCCGGTAGGCAAGCTCGTGGCCAAGCGGCTGCCGTTCGGGCTTTATCGCGTTCGCGTGCAGCACCAGGGATTCGCGCCCTATGCCGAGATCGTCGAAATCCGCTCGGCGATCCCACTGGAGCGGAGCGCGTCACTCGCGATTGCCAGCACCGAGACCACCGTCGTGGTGAGCGATTCCGAGACGCTCGTCGATCCGCACTCGACCGGCGTCAACCATCGCATCGGTTCGGAGGCGCTTCGCGATCGTGCGGCCGCATTGCCCGGACGATCCGTCGTGGACCTTGTGAACACGCAGCCGGGCTGGTTGCTGGAGGCCAACGCGGTGCTGCACCCGCGCGGCTCCGAGTATCAGACGCAGTACATCGTCAACGGAATTCCGATGACCGACAACCGGTCTCCATCGTTTGCGCCGGAGATCGAGGCGGACGACGTACAGTCGATGAACGTTTTGACCGCCAACTATCCCGCGGAGTACGGACGGAAGCTGGGCGGCGTCATCGAGGTCACTACCACGCGAGACTCCCGGCAGGGCCTTCACGGCAGAGTGTCGGCGGCGGGGGGCAGCTTCGATACGGGTTCCGGCTATGCGATGGCGCAATCCGGATGGGGGCGCAACACGCTGAGCCTCAGTGGCGACGGCGCACGGACAGGCCGGTTCCTCGACCCGCCGGTGGAGGAAAACTACTCCAATTCCGGAACCACCGGGAGTTTTGCCGCGCACTACGAGAGGGACCTGAACGATCGCGACCGCCTGGGCGTGGTGCTGCGCCGCGAGCGGTCGCGCTTCCTGGTGCCCAACGAGCAGATCCAGCAGACTGCGGAGCAGCGCCAGGACCGCGACAGCTACGAGACTGTCGGGCAGTTCTCCTACCAGCACATCTTCTCGCCGAAATGGCTGGGCGATGTCCGCGGTATGTCTCGCGACCTCTCGGCCAGCCTATGGTCGGATCCGCGCGCCACGCCGATTATCGCCGCGCAGGACCGCGGCTTCCGCGAGGGCTATATCAAGGCCACGGTATCGGCGCACCTCGGCCACCACGAGTTAAAGGCCGGGATGGATTCCGATTTCGGTTCCATCCAGGAGGCGTTCAGCTACCGCATCACCAACCGGAGCGTTTTCGATCCCGACACCGCGCGGCGGTTCAGCTTCTCCGACCGGAAGCAGGATCGCGAACAGGCGGTGTTCGTGCAGGACCTGGTGCGGCTGGGAAACTGGACCCTCAGCGCCGGCCTCCGCTGGGACCACTATCGTCTGATCGTGGACGAGAACGCCGCAAGCCCGAGGCTCGGCGCCGCCTGGTACTGGCCTGCCGCCGACCTGGTGCTGCGCGCATCCTACGATCGCGTTTTCCAGACTCCGGCTTTCGAGAACCTGCTGCTGGCCAGTTCCGCCGCGGCTGCCGCGCTGAACGATAATACGCTGCGCCTGCCGGTGCGACCTTCTCGCGGGAATTTTTACGAGGCGGGCTTTACCAAGGGGCTGTTCCGCAAGCTCCGGCTGGATGCCAACTGCTTCCGGCGCAACGTGGACAACTTCGCCGATGACGACGTGCTGCTAAACACCGGCGTCAGCTTTCCGATTGCGTTCCGGAAAGCTGCAATTCACGGGGTGGAGGCGAAGCTGGAGCTGCCGCGCTGGGGTCCGGTGTCCGGGTCGGTGAGTTACTCCAACATGCGCGGAGTGGGCTATCTTCCCGTGGTCGGCGGCCTTTTCCTGGGCGATGTAGCGAACGGCCTGCTCACCACGGGCGGTCGTTTTCCGATCACGCAGGACCAGCGCAACACCGTGCGTGGACGCGTCCGCTACCAGATCGTCCCCCGGGCCTGGGTGGCGATGGGAGGCGGGTACGGCAGCGGTCTGCCGGTGGAGTTCGATGGAACCCGCGCGGACGCCGTCACGCAATACGGAGAGCGGATTGTCGATCGGCTGAACCTCGATCGGGGCCGCGTGCTTCCCTCTTTTTCGCTCGATGCCTCTGCCGGCGTCGACCTGCGTAAGACCGACCGGCACGCTGTGCGCGTACAGGCCGACGCGCTCAACCTGACCAACCGGTTGAACGTGATCAACTTTGCCGGCCTGTTCTCGGGCACGGCAATCGCGGCGCCGCGGAGCTTGTCGATTCGCTTCAGCGCCGAATTCTAAATATAGCCAAGGGCTGCGCCCCTGAAATCCTAATTAACCTGGACCGCGCATGCACCTGATCAGCAGCGAACATTGCCGCTTTCAGAGAATGCCGGCGACTTTTCGCCGTGGTATCCCGTCCTGGGAACGAAGGCCTTATGGCTATGCGCCCCGGAACCCCCGCTGGACCGCGGGACGTAGAATGCCTGGAATCGCTCCGCACCCGAGAGCGTCTCCAGCGTTGTCTCCACTTGCCTACTCCCCGGACGGCTGCGGATTCGTGTTCCGCCTTCTCACCAGGCGTTTGTCCTCCGCGGCCAGGAGGTAGCCGGTGTCCCGCAAGGCACGGCGGAACGCCGCCTCCGAAGAGCCGGCCACCACCAGGTGCCGTTCCCCAGCCCGCATGCAGTGCTTGCGGGTCCGCGTGTCATTGGCGATCAGCGCGGCGAGCGCGGGATCGGCACACTCAATCAGACGGGCGAGTCCCCGGTCCTGGACCTTGGTGGTTCGCTCGGAGACGTCATCGAGCAGGCGCGTGGCCGTGTCGGGGAGCGCCGCGCCGCTTCGCGCCACCAGGAATGCGCGAATTTCCTCCACTTGCCTGCCCGCCTCGATGGCAGCCAGCAGCTTGCTGGCCTCCACACGCCAGACAAAGTCCGAAACGGGTGTGGCGTAGGCATTGAGGGCCAGGCGGTCGCTCTGCTCAAGGTCCGAACCGGTTGCCGCGATCTCCAGGTTCGGTAGAACCCGAAGCACCGGTTTTACCTCCACGGGCGCCGGCTGGTAGTCCGCTTCCACGTCCAGGCAATAGGCTCCGAGCGGCGTGAGACGGAAGTACATCAGGCCGTCGTAACGGCTGAAAAAGGGGAGTTCGTCCGTTCCCCACAACCCCCGGAAGTCGCGGCGAGCCCCCGCGGGCGGGATGAGCGCGACATCAATCATGCCGAGCGTGGCAGCGTACTCGAGCAGCAGGCTCAGGAGATAGCGCTGGTTGAGGACGCGCGCGCCCCCCTCATAACCGAGCGAGCCGTATTGTTGCTCACAGATGTACAGGCCCCAGGCATCGCGGGTCACCGCGAAATCGTTGCCGGTGGCTTGCATGTACCGGAAAAACTCGTCGGTCGCGATCCATCCGCCGGGCGGGCATTCGGCGAGGCTGTCGGCGATCGTCTCCCGCCGCGCGGACACAGCCGTTAGTCCGCGCCTTCCTTTGCCGGTCTGCCCCTTGACACACTCGACGCGCGCCAGCTCGTCAAAGACAGTCGTGCCCATCCACTTCGTCCACAGCGTGCGGATCGTCCCCGCGGCCGGTTCGGAGAGCGCCTTGCGGCCGGCCCTGGTGAGTTGCAACCGCGTCCCCGCGAGCTGCGCGAGTCCTCCCGCCTGCATGAGCAGCGGCCATGCGAAGGCGCGGATCGGCCCGGCACTCTCGTCGCACCACTTGTTCTTGGCCGGCACTTGCGGGTAGTAGTCGCCGCGATCCAGGATCCCTGTGATGGCGTCGATAGTGGAGGCTGACGCCCTGCGCGTCTTGTCGCTCACCGCCACCTTTCCCGCATCGACAAGACGCAGGACCGAGAGCAGTTCCCGCAGCGCCGCTTGCTCGGTCTCATGCACGGCAAGAGGCACTTCCTCGGTTCCCTTCTCACGGGTTCGCTGCTTCTCGTTCCACCGCTCGAATGGGCGCTCGTATGCGTGCGGAAGCCGATCGAGCGCGGCGATCGCTGTCTGGCGGGGCGCCGGCACGAACGGCAAAAGTCGCGCCTTGAGATCGGCCGGCATCACGTTCCTATAGAAGAAGAAGCACAGTGCCGACGGCGTATGGTCGTGGCCGTACTTGCCGGCCGGACCCCAGTCCGGATCCCGGCCGTACTTGGCGCGGAACCGGCCGGCCTCGAACTGCGACGACGCCGAATGGACAGCCTCGGCTACGGCAGCGTGCTGCAACTCATCAAGGCCCTCCCAGACCTTACGCAACCCCTCCCCGGCGAGGTGCAGGACGATGAGCGCGGCCATGTCCGCCTTCCTGCTCGGCACTCTCCGCCCCGTCAGCGACGCGAGCTTTCTGAGATCATCCCCATTCATGGAATCGAGCCCGTTCCTTCGTCGTCGTAGGATTTCATCGCTGTTCCGATGCGGCCCCGCCGCGCGGTGCTCCTTCTCCCTGCTATTCTCCCATGCCGCTTTGGGGCGAAGCTCGCGAATCAGGAAGCGGACGCCTTGGTTGTCAAACGCGTTCAGCCACCGCAAGCGGTCTAAAGAGTCACTCCCAAGTCTTTTTGTCGAAGTCCGCCGCGAGAAACCAGCTCCAATACCGGGAGCGCAGAGTGCGGTGTCGCCAGGCCCGCCCACTCTTACTACAGCCCGACGCCGCAGGGCTGACCCACACGGGGCAGATCGAACAGCACGGCCGATTCCCCCTTGGCGGCGATCTGGTCCTCAAAGAATTTCACGATCTTGTCCCGCCGGGCCAGCAGGCCATCGATTTCCGCTGAGTTCACATATGGCTTGAGCTTCTCCAGGAGCAGCGGCTTATCGAGCTTGCGGAGGTTTGCCAGCAGCTTGCGGTCACACTGCACAAGGTCTTTGGGATTAGCCAGATCTTTCTGCGCGCGGAAGGCGCGCGTGAAGTCGATCCTCCACACTTGCCAGTCCGGGGTAATGATGAAATTCGTCAGGTTGATATCGGTGTCGCGGATTAATTGATCGAAGATCCGCACCACGTACAGTTGGCGGTTCCAGTCCTCCGGGTTCGGCGACTGGAGGTTTCGCTTGAGGCGCTCCGCTTCGAGCATTCCTTCCACCCCCCAGGTGACCGCGCCGTGCTGTCCCCCTGGCAGTTTCGCGCGCTCGACGTACGGCGGGACCATATTGATCTCCAGGATCTTCGCCAGCTCGTAGCCGGCAACGTCGAATTCCCACCAGTCCTTGAAGTTCAACTGGACATCGCCGCGTTCGCTCTTGAACTCCGTCTTGCTCTCGTGGATGGTCTGGATATAAGCCTCGTGCTGGCGCGTGCCGTCATCGAACGTGGCGTGTTTGGGCTGCGTCACTCCTTTGGCCGTGGTTCTCTGAACGCCGATTTTCGCTGTCCGCAGGAAGGTTTCAATCTCGGCGCAGGTAAGCGAAGACGCGGCGCCGGCCGGGCTCTGCGCGGCGGCAACCGTGGCGCCGCCGGGTGAAATCTGCGCAGCCGCGAACTGATCGGCCTGCGCGGATTGAAGCGCCAGAGCAACGGTTAGTACTCCCAATACGAGTTGGACGGAGCTTCCAGCCAGAAGCAGTGAAAGGCCCCTGAATAGACTGCCTAATCGTAAGGTTTTCATCTCAATTTCCTTTCCTTCGTTATCCTCTGGAACACCAGCCAACCTTGCGCACGTGGCTCCGAAAGTGCCGGCTGATGACGTCCGGCACCCATACGACCTTTTGCGCCGAGCCTTGCCCCGCGAAACTCCACCTTACAGCCGGTCCGACGCCTTTTTCGCGACTGGCCGCAACTTATCGAGGGTTGCCGCGGAACCCGCCACATGTGTGTTGCCGCCATCATCCCTGACGGAGACTGAGAGCATCACTCTCCCTTTGAGTGCGGCGATAGCGCTTTCCGCGCCACTCATCCCGCTATACACAGCCGAATAGGCCGTCCCGTCAAACCCGGCCTCGTCCTTGACTACGGCCTTCTGCCCGACCGCGCTCTTTCGCGACTCATCAAAAACAAGCTGGGTCTTCGACCCGTAGGTGACGCTCGAAACTCTTAAAACGAGGTGATGCACTTTGTCCACAAAGACGCACACCGGTCCGACCTCATTTTGCTCACCCTTGCCGCCAAGGACGGAGGCCGCTTCATCGGGGGTTATGAGGGAGCAGCCCCCCTTCGTTTGCGCAGGACTCGCAACGCCTTCGAGAGCCAGTACAGCCGCCAAAGCAATGGTCACTCCGTCGCAAAGGTTCCGCATGCGGTGAGGGTACCACGAATGGGAGAACGGAAACAATCGAGCAAAAGTGACACCGTGCAAACTCCGGCCATGCACACGAAGGGTCTAAGTAAGCTTCGGCGACTGCTGGCAGGGAATGCCAAGAACGGCCCTTCCTCAACGCGATCGGCCACACGGCTAAAGAAAGCCACTGTGAGCCGAGACCAACGGCTCGACTTGCAGTTGCAGGCGGACTTGCGCCGGAGATTTTCGGCCACCAATCCATCAGACGAGTGATATGGTTGCCGCTTGGAACTGAAATCTGTAACTGTCGCGCGAACGGAGCGGGGAAGGGGCGTTTCTAGAAAGGGCTGATCAAGAGGCCGGACGAAGAGGCCCGCTAGCTTAGCTAGCTATGACGCGGGATGACGAGGAGAACCTCGACGTCGATCGGTCTCCGGTTGCGCAAGGCCGGGCGAAACTGCCACTGACTGAGCAAGGCCAAAATCTCGGACATCAGCGGACTGCTTGAGTCGGCGGCCTTCACGCTTTGCAAGTTCCCAGCCGCCGTTAAGACCCCATGCAGTACGATGTGCCTGGTGATCGGCTGTACCAGCACGCTGTTGGGAATTACGGTGGAAATGGGATACGGAGGAGTAATCGATCCGGCATCGTCAACGTCGATCTGATAGGGGTTCGGCTGGACATTGCGGCGTGCAGGCACGCAGTACTCCAGGAGCCATTCTTTTTGATCGCCCACGCGCAGGTAGACGGAATAGACGGGATTTCCAGAGAGGATGCCTCCCAGTTCGGAGAGGTCGTCCCTCGATGCCGACTGGGTGACGACGACATCAAAACTGCCGTCGACCGGGTGATCGATCCGAGTCACTCCCGGAGGGGCGCCACCGCGGGCCAATACTTCCGGGGATCCCGCGGGTACGGCGACGGGATGCTCTTCAGCGCCGCTGCTCGAATTGCGCACCGGGGGCGAATCTCCACTGCCCGAACCACTCACCGGAGCGGTGGTTTGGCGGGTGATCGGAGCGCTACTCGTCTGGCTCGTAGCAGCGATCGGTCCACCCCGATTCGTTCCCGCCGCTCCAGCGGCCCGGTTACCGCTCGTCGGGCCATTTTCCGGTGCGAGATCGGGCGCGCGATACCCCTCGCCAGACGTTCCCGGGTTCTCTCCCGCCGCCGCACGGGGTATGTTCTGAAGACCTTTGGGGATGGTGACGTTTCGAATGTCACTGCGCTCGCTCGCCAGCGACATTACGTTCACCGGCTGTCCCGCGAAGCGTTCAAAGGATGCCGCCTGGGATTCGGACGCATCCCGCAGGCGTACGGGCATGGTGGCGGAGTTCGGCACCGGAAGCGCGGCCGGCGTCTGCTTTGAGTTTTGAGGCATACTCACGTTGACGTCAGCGACGGCCGGCTCACGATTGGGAACTTCGAGAACAGGTTGGGCCGCGAGCTTCGGGGCAGGTGACGGCGCTTCCGTCCGGCCCGGAACCACCACGTCCGTGGGAGAAGGGGGTTTGACGAGTTCGGGCGCCTTCCGGGCCCAGAATGCCATGGGCGGTAATTCCACCGGAGGCGCTTTCGGTTGCAGTTGAAAATCGGGCTGAAGAATGAGCGGTGCATTCAGGGCGGGTTGCTGCGACGGGGGCAACTCCAACCGGCGCGGGACCGCGGGAGCATATGACAGCGCGGCTGTTCCGGAGGCTCTTTGCGCCGTGCGTACCGCAGATTGCGGTGCGGGCTTCAAGAGGGGCTTCTGCGGTTTGCCGGACGCGGCAGCGTTGAAGGTAAGAGGTTCCGAAAGATGCAACCGGAGAGGCTCGGCCCGGAACCGGGACCAATCCACATCGTCATCGTGCAGGCGCGCCAAGGAGTTACATAAAACGGTAGCCAGGCAGATCGCCAGAACGTGCGCCGCCACCGACCCGGCCAGCGATCCGGGCTTGGGACTCCTACCCATGGTCATGCCGCGGAACAGCAAAGGCTCCGGCTGGAGAAGCTCGGGTGGGCGGGGCTGGATCCTTAGCAAAACCTTCATAACGCGGTGGTCCTCTAACGGGAGATTGGCAAAAGGACCGTGTTGCTGTCCCGGCCGCCGATCTGGATTCTCACGGAGAGAAATGGCGATTCCGGCAGAGTTGCAGGCACGCGGAAGCGAATCGCGTCGACTCCGACTCCCGCATCCGATCTGCCGGCATAAAGAATATCGGCAATGCCGGTTTCGCCCGCGAAAACAAGTACCGGGTCCACCAGAGTGTAGCCGCCGGTTTCATCCACCAGGAAGCCATCGGGGGGCATCGCTGCATACGGCCCGAAGCCCGTGCCCAGCAGACTGACCACCTCATTCGCGCGAGCCGGATGGTCGGCGGTTACCGGCTGGCCGCCGGCGCGGACAACGGCGCCAATTGGTTGGTCGGGTGTACCGCCGATGAACAATCCAGGCGCATTCCGAACCACCGAAATCGCGGCGACGGTTTCGGGCTTGCCTTCCCATCGCAGGATGAGCTTGTGACTGCCCTCGGGTAACGCCGCCGGCAGTTGTGCATTGATCTGTTGCGGGGAGACGAAGACCAGGGGCAAGAAGGTATCGTCAACGCGTACGGTCACTCCCTGGAGCGTCTGCACCAGGGGACTCGGCACGCCGACCTGCAGGCCGGGCGCCAGGCTCGCCCCAAAAATCGAAATCAGAGACCCCGCCGCAAGACCATCGGAAATGGCGCCGGCGGCCGCGTTCCGAATACCCGCCGGCCCGATCGCGGGTACACGGTCGAGCACCAGAAGCGTGCTGTGCGGCGAATCCATGCTCACCGCGGCGCCGGTGGAGGTTCCCGAAAAATCGCCGGACCACGTATTCACCCGGAATCCCAGCGCCAGCTTGAGCGTCACCGTGACCAGTGACTGCGCATCGTAGAATCCGTCGGGCGACGAGGGGGTGAAGGCCAGCGAAGCGCCTTCTGGAGGCGTTACGGATACGGAGAGGCGATGCTGCTGGCTGTAGTTCGCGGTGTAGGTCCGCGACCCGGAAGACAGTACGATCACGCGCGTCAGTGCGGTCGAGTCGCTCCAGCCGTGAAAGACCAGCCGCGACCGGTCATCGGTGTTTTGAACGGCCGCGACGGAAACGCCGACCGACGCGCCAACCTCCCGCTCGAGAGCACATGGTGTGCTGCAAGCCGCGCCGTCCACCTCCACAGCGAGGCCGGCCGGAACGCTGGTAATTGTAACCTGACCGACCTCCTGATAATTGGCGGTGATGACGTCTCCCCCGGGCGCCGCCACGGTCGTATAGTCGAAGGCGGCGGGCTTGCCGTTCGACCAGGAAACGAACCGATACTTGCGGCCCTGGGCGTCGGTTTGGGTTGCGGGAGCGGAGATCTTATGGATTGTGCCCGGGGCCCATTCAAAACTATAGTTCGGCCAGTTCTGGCGGCCGTCGATGCTCAGGCTCAGTCCGGCCGGCGAGGTTGCAAACAGGACATACGAGCCGGGCACAAACCGGGCCGTAAAGTTGAGTGTACCCGGCTCGGAGGGCACCTGAACGTCGTGATTGATGGCGCCGCCGTCGCTCCAGGAGTCGAATACGTAGGAAATGCCGTGATCCTGCTGCACCGGGTTTGCGCCCAGCGAGTGAATCGTGCCCCATCCCCATTCGAGCGCGGCGCTCCCGGTGATTGGAGTCCGATCCACCAGAACCTGCAGATTCGGGGGAATCGTCTGTATATTGGTCTGGACCTGAACGGAATTCGCGGGTTGGAAGAACGGCGTAAGCTGGGTTGGACCGAGCAATTGAAATGTGATCACGAAGGCCTTCGGGACGGCTCCCAATCCGGTTATCTGCGCCCAGCCGGTAAAGACGTATCCGGCATTGGGAAAGGCGCGCGCCTCGATGGTCGCATTCGGCGCCAGATAAATCTTGGTCCGCCGGTCAAAGGAATCCCCATTCACTTCGACGCGGCCGGCACTGGGGCACGGCTGCGCGGGGTCGGGGCAGTCGACCAGTTGGATCGTAACCTCATACAAGGTGTCGAACACCAGCTTGACCCACTGCAGACCGTTGCCGGCGGTGATCGGCTGGGACATGCTGGGCGAGCCCGCCGACAGATTCGTCAGCCAGCCCTTGAAGGCGAACCTGTTTCCAGGTATAGCCTGGGTCTGGTCCGAAGAAGTGACGATGTGCTTGCTGTTGGCGGGCCACGGGAAGCTGGCCTGGCTGATGAACGACTGACCATCCACCGTAAAATAGATTCCCGGCGGCTCCGTAAACACCCTGACGACACCGACGTCCGACTGCGATCGGGCAGGAGCGCACAGTATGGCCCCGCCGAGAATTGCCACCGCCCATATAACCCTTTTGGACACGATCAGACCCCCACTTCACGAACTCAAAAGACAGTGCTGACGCCGACCAGAAAAACGAAGTCGTGCATCCACCCGCTGATCCTGCTGTTGGGCGGAACGGCGAGAAGGCTGCTCGGAATTGGCGTCAGATAATCGCGAACATCCAGGCGGAGAAGGGCCCGTCCGGACATTGAGATTTTCACGCCGCCGCCGAGGCTGATCAGCGGCTGCGCCTCCCTGGTGCGCGTCAGGACCACCAGGTTGGTCAGCGGCTGAAAAGCAGTCTCCGCGCCTGTTCCGCGATAGAATTTGACGCCTGCGCCGGCGGCCAGAAACGGGCGCACGGGAGACTCCTTCGATGCCCCGTGAACGAGGACGTCATAATGCAGCGCGTGGGACTGCGCGCGCATGGTGGCTTGGGCGGAGCCTGAAGAAACCCGCAAGTCGTCCCGGCGGAACGTATAGCGGGTCTCGCCGCCAACCCACCGGCTCATCTGATTTCCCAAGAGCGCCCCGAAGGCAACCCCGGACGCAAATCCCGCGGACCCGCTCGCCGCCCCGGCGGTGACCTTCACATCGCGGAAAAGACCATAGCCGGCGCTTCCGCCGAATTCCCATTGCTGGCCCGTGAGCAAGCACGGGAGCGGGAGCAGCAACATGGCAAAACGTGAGAACAGTCGCATAAAGAGTTAATCCGCTTTCGTCAATAGTTGGTAACCCGCCTAATTCACGACACGAACAGATACCGTGGTGGTGAGACCTCCCTGGCTGATTGTCAACGGGATGTCGAAGCCCGTCGGCACACCCCTAAAGGGAACCGTCGCATTAATCTGATAAATCCCGACCGAACCTGGCGTCAAACCGGCGAATTCCACGGAGAGCGGCGTTCCGCCCAGCGTGACCGTAGCGGGTAGAAGCGTGGAAGACAGCGGGTCGGCAGGCGCGGCCTCGCCGTCGGGGACCACCGGCACAGTCTGTCCCATCCCGGTCAGGTAGATCGTAATGCGGTCGTTGAGATGGATCGGATTCGAGACGGTCACCAGCTCGTTGTTGGTGGCGCGAACGATAGTGGGGATGCCTGTCAGGGGGCCTGCTGTCCCGGAGCGGAATACGATGGGGGCCGCCGGCAGGATCGTAAATCTCAGCGCGTCACTGATGCCGCCCGGGGTGCGCAGCACGACCTCCGCATTGCCATCGATCTGAAACGGCAACTGCGCGTTGACCTGAGTCGGCGACACAAAGCTGACATGCACGATGACTCCGTTGACCGTCAGGCAGGAGTCCGCCAGAACCGTGGGCAGCGGTGTGTCCGTGCTGGACAGCGTTATGGGGCTGAGCTGGCTGCCGAAAATCGTCACCAAACCGCCGGGGGCAACGGGTTTGGTGAAATCGGCGGCGTTGACCACCCGGTCGAGCACCGGCACCGCGGTCGCCGCATCGAAGTTCCATGGCAGGACGGTGAACCCCGACGTGGTCAGCGCAATGATCGCGGAGCGGTCCGCGAGCGGCGCGAGCGCGCGCCGGAACGGGAACTCCGTATCGCCGGTGGTGGGCGATTCCACAATCATGGTGGGGAGAGGCGACCGCGCGGTAGTGGTTACGACCCGCTGGAGGTATCCGCGGCCGCCGGCCGAAACCGCGGCCGAGTACCCCTCCTGATCGACAAACGCAAAGCCCGCGGAGGAGTCTCCAGAGGCAACTACGGGCGCCACGGTGACCAGGGATTCGTTCAGCAGGAAGTGATCCACCATGTAAAAGCCAAAGCTCGAAGCGGCGATCGCTCCTTTGAGCGCGCCGACGTCTTTCCGGGAGATGGTAAACGCATCCACGTTGGCGTTGTACAGCAGCAACCGGCCGTCCGGCATGGCCGCCATGATAGACGATCCGTTGGGAGCGGCGGTCAAGGTGGTGCCGCTGTGGATGTCGTTCTTGTAGGGGCCTAGACTGGCGAGCGGAGCCGCGGTCAAGGTATTGAAATCGATGGCATCGATAGTATGGATGGGCCCGGCGACCCGCGAAGCGGCCAGAACGGCTTTTCCGGAGACCGCGATCGACCTCGGATAGTGTCCGAGCGGGAATAGGATGGGCTGCACGGCTTGCAGTGAATCCAGGTCGTACCGATTGGCCAATTGAGAATTATCATTCGCAACCAGGAGGTACTTGCGGTCGAACGTGATGGCCATCGCGGTGGGCGTGTTGCCCGTGCGCAGGGTGGCGAGCAGGTTGTAGCCGGCAGCCTCGTATGCCAGCACCTGATTGGTATCCTGGCGCAGTACGTAGAAGCGGTTGCGTGCCGGATCCGCCAGCAGATCGACCAGCTCTCCCGGGGTGTTGAAGAACGCGCCGCGGTTCTCCGGCTCACGGTTGTTCACGAGCACCCGGAAGCGGCTGCGCACGTTAGCCGTAACGGTCTCGGCGCGGCCGCGCGTGGGCGGCGGAGGCATGTTGACGGCAGCACCCGACAAAAGCTCGAACAAAAAGGCCTGGGTGCCGATCAGGCTGCCGATGCGGCTGGGATCGATGGAGATCTTGACTTTCGCCGGCGTGACCCCGGCAGACGGCGTGATCGAGATTCCCGGGGCCGTACAACTGCTGGAATTGGCGAGGCACACCTGAAAGGGCACCGCATTTCCGGACGGGTCGGTGACATCGATTTGCTGCGTAATCGGCCCGCTATTGCAGAAATTTCCGCGGAAGACCACGTCCGGCTGCGAAGCGACAACGCGGGGGGCGCGTTCGAGTTGAGCCATGGAAAGGACCATCACGCCACTATCGGAGATGGAGTAAAGAACGCTTTCGTCGGAATTGAAGACGGATCTGCCGGCAAGGTTCTCGGATAACTGGATGCGATCCCGAACAGTCAGATTGTCCGCGTCCAAGATGAGCAGATTGGGGGGGGCGGCGGTGGTGGGGGGCGGTGTCGCGCCCGGTGTGGTGACGGTCACGCACGTTCCGTTTGGCAGGCAGACAGTTTGCGAGTCGGAGGCCGCCTTCTGCCCTTCTTGCGAGATCTGCCCGTAGATCAGCGCTTTGGAGGAGCGGATCGCAATCGAGCCGATATTCAACGCTCCGGAAGCATGCGGCCACTGCGCGAGGATGGGGCCCGTGGCCGTGCAGTCCGCCAGAAAGCCCGTGCCGCACCCGACCAGCGCCCATCCGGTCATGTAGTAAGAGCCGTCTCTGGCGGCCGAGATGACTCGAGGTCCCAAGCTGGGACTGGTGGTCAAGTGCGCGGCAGCGGTGATCTGACGGGTCAGAACATTATAACTGAAGCGCATCAGGCTGGAGGTCGACCCATCATCGGGCGCTTTGCCGCCCAAGCCGATGATATGCTTCCCGTCCGCGGTAGCCGTCATGGCGCCCGCCAGGATCTGAGTCGGAAAGTTGGCCTGCTCGACCGGCAGGGTCTGGCTCTGCACGCTGGCAACGGTGCCCAAACTGATGGTCGCCCCCGATGCGGGATCCAGAAGCAGGAACTCGTCCTGGGTCAGAATCAGGGCCAGCCCGTCGATCCCGATAGCCACGCCAACGGGCCCCGACGGGAGTCCGAACGTCCGTCTCTGATTGCTGTTCAGATCGAGCACGGTCACCGCATTCTGACCGGGCTGCGACAGACCGGCGCCTGCCGACGACGCGTAATGCGTAATCACCAGGTAATGGCCGTCGGGCGATAGGGCCAGGCTGCCAGGATACGCGGGAACGGTGATGGAGCGGCCGATGGTCAAATCCGTGGTGGACATTACGTGGACGCGGCCGGAGGTGTAGTCGGCGATGTAGAGCACGCCGCGGGCCTCATCGAGCGCGATGTCCGAAGCGTGCCCGCCGATGGGCACAACGCGGCCGAAGGTCGCGGCGGGCGCGAGGGGCACTGCCAGCGCCAGGATCGCGGGCAGCAAAATCAAATTTTGACGAACGATATGATACAGCATGGTAGGGTCCCTTTTATTTCGGTGGATTCTGCGGGGTTGCCGGCGGAGTCGGCGTGGTCATGCCGGGCCCCGTCAAAGGCTGTGCACCCGGCCAGGTGGCGGCATTCGATTTCCCTTCCAGTTTCATTCCGCTCTCTGTCTTGAGGCTTTCGATGAGCTTTTCCAGCGGGATCGACGGGTTGGGAGGGGTTACCGGCACCGGCCCCGTCGCGCTCATCCCCGGCGTTCTCGGAGCTGTGTCGGGACCCATGAATTGTCCCGGCATATCCAGCGTCGGCCGAGGCTGCCCTTCCGGGATCGGCCGCACGATCTCCGGCGTCACAATCACCAGCAGCTCGTTATTCGACTTGTTCAGCGACTTCGACTGGAAGAGCTTCCCCAGCACCGGCACGCTCGCCAGCAGCGGCACCCTGTTCAGTGTCTCGGTGAGCCGCCGGTCCAAAAGACCGCCAATGGCGAAGCTCTGGCCGGATTGCAACTCGATCTCCGTCTCTACGCGCCGCGTGGTCAAACCCGGTATCGTGAATCCCTGAAAGGTCAGGCCCGCGGTGAAATCGAGAGCGCTGACCTCCGGCGCCACGTCCAGCCGGATGGTGCCCCGCGGCGTAATCACGGGGAGGAAGTTGATGCGAACCCCGAACTCGCGAAACTGAATCGTAACCGCGCCCAAGCCCGCTCCGCCTCCCTGCAGGATGGGATACGGAAATTCGCCGCCGGCCAGAAAACTGGCCTGTTTGCCGTTGATGGCGAGCACATTCGGCTCAGCCAGAATGTCGAACAGTCCCCGAGTCTGCAGGGCCCTGATGGTGGCGCCGAGATTGAGGTCCCTGCGGAAGAGGAAAAAGTTCAGGGCATCGCTCAGCGTGAGCGTGGGCGTGAGGCTCGGCGATGTGACCAGGGGAGGGGAGAACTGGCCCGTGGTGGCCCGGCCGATGGTGTTCGTCGCGCCCAGGCTGACCAGGTTCATGCCGAGCTCCGTGCTGGCGGTGCGGTCCACCGTCGCAAACTGGACCTTCAGCAGGATCTGAGTATCGGTGGGAGGCACATCCACGTAAAGAAGGTTGACCACCTTGCCCATAGCGCTGGCGATCGCAGTCGCCCTCTCCGCACTGGTGATGTCTTTCGCGGTTCCGGTCAGAAAGACAAAGTCGTTCTCGAAATTGGTTTTGATGTCCTGACCCGGCAACTGCTCCTGTATCTGCCTGCGCACTGTGTCGATCTTCGTTCGCAGGGCCGACGAGTTCACCCGGACGATCACATCGAAGAAGAGCTTGTTCCCGCCCTCCTGCCAGATGATCAGGCTGGTCTCTCCCGGCGCCTTGCCGTTGATGAGCGCTTCCCGCGGCCCAACCGCGCGGGCTTCGGCAACATCGCCGAATCCCACGGCGATCCGCTCGATGGGCGCGGCGCTATTGACTACCAGCGACTTACCGACGGTCAGCACCAATTCGCGCGCCCCTTGGGCGGGCGCCTGGGTCTGCGCGTCGACGGCTGGGGGGATGGCCGCGATCATCACGATGGACGCGGCGAATAGTCTCCCGTTCAGGAAAGCGAGAGTGCGAGCGAGTCGTATCAGCTTGTGCGGCATCACTGTTTTGCCTCTGGAGGTCGAGCAAATTTCGCTTCGGATCGCGTAGCTCCGTTGAGAATCTCGATCTGATAGGGCGGCAGCAGAATGATCTTCTCCGGCACGCGCTCCGTCTGCTGCACCGCGACGGGTGTCACCCGCGGGCGCGCGGGAGCCGGCGGCTTCGGCACTTCGCCGAACAGCTTGGCCATTTGCGTCCCCGGTACCTTCGCCGTTTGCGTATCGAGTGGGTTCCGCAGCACTAACTGGATACGCGTCTCGTTGCTCGCCAGGCTCAGAACCTCCGCCTCTTCGGGCGTAACCAGCAGATTCACCACCTGAACCACCACGGGCTTTCCTTCGGCGTCCTTCTGGTAGTTCTGGCCCGCCGACAGCACCTCGATGTTCTGCAGGATCGTCTTCACCTGCGTGCCGGTGGTGTTGGCGCTCTGGCCCGGCGGGTTGCCCGAAATCAGCACATCCACGCGCATGCCGGGGACCGCGAACCCCGATATTCCGACGATTTCGTTGACTTTCACCGCGACCGCCCGCTTGCCTGTAGGGATCGTCGCCGCCAACCCGGCGCCCGCGCCCATCGGCGCCAGGCGGTTCTCCATGATCGCTTCACCCGCGTAGATCGGCGCAATCACGCCGCGGCCCAGGATGGTTTCTTTTTTCGTGACCATCCCCACCGGTATCGACCCCACCCAGGGACCCATCGTGAGATCCGTATCTTTCACGAGCGTGCCGATGTCGAGCTGCCGTGCGGCCATTACCACCTGCGCGGTCGCCGCCGGTGATTGCCCCGCGCGCGCGGCAACGACTCGATAAACCAGGTAGGTAGCGCCCCCCGAAATCAGGAGCGCCAAGAGGAGAATGCCCGTTACCCTTGAATTCATGCCGATTTCCTCAACAAAACACGTTTGTTCCCGAACACGACATCCTGACTTCCAGGTCCGGACATCGCCTCACCGCAATTCGTTGCCCATTTGATGGCGCTGGGATTGAGTTTATGAACGTTCACTACATCTTCATTCCTCGGCTCTGGTGAGTGCATCATCATGGGCCGCTATCGCACCAGCGATACCTGCCGGATCCTCAAAAAACCGTACGGAGTAATGTTCATCTTG
>JBGPKH010000072.1:0-21030 GCA_041485845.1 Bryobacteraceae bacterium | reverse complement strand
GCCGCGGTTTCGGCGGAAGCCCCACTGGCTGTTGTCACTGGACCCGGCGCTGCTGGACGTTCCCGTGGCGGCGCTGCTGGAAGAGACGGCGCCACGTCCGATCTACGTGGTGGAGCGGCATACCACCGAGGTGATTCCCGGGGCCGGATACTGGCTGGAGGCATCCGGGCGGCAAGGCGCGGTCGAGCTTTCTCCATTGTTCGTCGGCATTGGCGACGCGATCTACAATTCGGCGGACCAGCGGAAGAAGCCACAGCCGCCGGCCAAACTGCGATGGTGGCGGCCTCTGCGTCTGGATGCGGCGCCCCGCGAAGATCGACTGATTCTGCCGCGGCTGGTGGGGAGCGGCGCCGAACTGGATGCGTGCGCGCGGGCCTGGCGCGGCGAGAGCGTCCTGCTCAAGGGCGCCGAGGCCTCGCGCCTGAATCTGATCGAGCAGGTCCGCCGTAAACCCGCGGTCATCCACTTCGCGACGCACGTTCTGGGAACCGAGGTGACGGAAACTCACGCGGCCGAGGGCCGGGTCCGGGGATCGGCGAATCGTCCGGCTTATGGACTGATCGCCCTGAGCCTGACGGAGCACGGTGAGCCGGAGCTTCTGCCGCCCAGGGAAATCGCGCGGTGGAGGGTCGTGGCCGGGCTGGTGGTGTTGAGCGGTTGCGAGTCGGCTGGGGGTACGGTTCTGCAAGGGACTGGATTGATGGGATTGACGCGCGCCTGGCTGGCGGCCGGCGCGCAATCCGTTATGGGCAGCCGTTGGGCCACCGCGGACGAAGACGGCGGTCTGTTTCGCGTCTTCTATCGGAGCCTGAGTGAATCGCGCCGCGGCCCGGCACAGGCGCTGCGGGCGGCGCAACAGGAGATGATCCGCGCCGGCGGCTGGCGGGCACGGCCGCGTTACTGGGGTGCTTACTTTATGATGGGAAACCAATGAACTTTGAAAGCGGGACGGAAGTGGACAACAGCGCGGATCCGTTGGATCCGGGATGGCCGAACCTCGTGGAGCGTATCCGCAGCGGCGAACCCTCCGGAATGGAGGATCTGTATAGCGTGTTCTCCAAAGGCATCCGATTCTTTCTGTGCCGGCAGCTTGGACCACAGGATCTGGACGACAAGGTACACGATATTTTCCTGATCATTACCAAGTCGATTCAGAATGGCGATCTGCGCGAGCCGGAGCGTTTAATGGGGTACGTGCGCACGATCGTGCGGCGGCAGGTGGCCGCGCACATCAACCAGGTGGTTCAGGCGCGCCGCAACCAGACGGACCTGGACTTCGGCGTGGCCCTGACCGACTACCATCCGAATCCGGAACGGCGTATCATTGAAGAGCAGAACCTGAAGCTGGCGATGCGCATCCTGGGCAGCCTGCACAAGCGGGAACGGGAAGTGCTGATCCGATTCTATCTGCGGGAGCAGACGCCGGCGGAGATCTGCCATGACATGGAACTGACGGAAACGCAGTTTCGGCTGATCAAATCTCGCGCGAAAGCCCGGTTCGGGGAGCTGGGAAGGAGACGGCTGGCAATGCGTATCGGGTCCCGGCCTTGATTTCTAGAAATTTATGAGAGTACTAGTACTTCTCTTGCACTTTATCCTCGAGTGAGTGTGATTCACCAGGGAGGTGCCAAGCTTATGGCGCTCAACACCGATCGGCACATGGAGAGAGACGAGATCGAGAGATATTCCATGGGGGCGATTACCGAGGAGGAATCGGCCCCATTCGATGAGCACCTTTTGATCTGCGAGTTCTGTAGAAATCAAGTTACAAAAAGCGACGATTATGTTGCGGCGATGCAAGGGGCGGGGGGGCGTTTGCGCCACTCGCGGAACCTGGAAGCTCGCCGGCGCTTTTTTCCCCGCCTGATTCCCCTCTTTTCCGCCGCGGGTTTGATTGTCCTGGTGGCGCTGGCCAGCCTGTGGTTAGGGAACCGGGCCACGGCGACACCGGCTTACGCGGTAAACCTCGTTTCCACGCGCGGGTCCGGTATCGACGCCAAGGCTCCGCCGGGGCGGGCGCTGAATCTGAGTCTGGAGCTGACCGGGTTGCCCACGCAGCCATCCTTTCGGGTGGAAATGGTGGATCGGCTGGGCACGGTGGTCTGGAGGGGGACGGCGCAGCCGCGGGATTCGAAGGCGGCAGTTTCGGTGCCTGGAATGCCAGGGGGCATTTACTTTGTGCGCGTGTATGCCCCTCCAGGGGAGTTGCTGCGGGAATACGGCATCGAAGTGGCGAGGTAAGGGGAGACCGGCACGGCTTGCGGCGGAAGTAGAAGCGGACCGTACTTTGCAGGGGAGCGCTCCCTACCATTCACGCAGCGGTCTTGCCAGCAGGGCGTTCAGATCGGGCGGCTGATTCGCGGGGCTGTGTGCGCCTAGCGTGACCGCTGTTTCCATCGCATGGCGTGCCTCTTCCGAACGCTTTCGGGCGGCCAGAATCGCGCCGCGGGCTACCCAAACGGGGTACCACTCCGGCCAACGGTTTTGAATGTCGCGCAGCAGGCCGTCGGTATCGCCCGGGTGGCGGGCGATTTCCAGCGTGGCGGCCTTCATCAGCAGGATTTCAGGATTCTGCGGCAGGACGCGCGCCGCCCGATCCAGCAGGCGCAACGCTTCGGCCGCGCGGTCATGCGTGGTGAGGAAGAATACGGCCTGCCGGTACAGGTCGGGGCGTTTGGGAGCGGCCTGGAGTGCCTGGTCTAACGCCGGCACGGCGTCTTCAAATCTTCCGGCGGCATCGAGCATCTGCGCGCGCGCCAGAAAATAATCGCCGGTTCGTCCGGATTCGGGCACGCGATCCATCTGCCGTAAGCCCTGCGCGGCGCCCGCCGTGTGGAAAATCGCGATCGCCAGATCCAACTCCACCTCGGCGGACCGGCCAGCCTGTTCCAACATCTCGATGGCGAGCGGATACTGGTGGGCTTCCAGGAGCGCGTGTCCGGCATCGGCCAGCACGGAAGCGTCAGGCTTCAAGGCGGCAATGCGGCGAGCGACGGCGGCGGCCCGATCGGGTTTTCCGTCATCGAGCAACAGCTTCAAGTAACGTAACTGCGCGGCGGCGTCACTGGGAGTGTCGCGCACGGCTTTTTCGACGCGCGCGCGGTAGTCGGCCAGCCGCTGTTCGGGCGTCAGGCTGAGATACTCCACCAGGCCGGCGGGCACACGATTGTTCGCGGGGCCGAGTTGACGGAAGCGGTCCATCACCGCCTTGGACTCGGCCTCTTGGCCCGCATCGGCTAGTGCGCGGGCAAAGTGAAGCTGCGTCCTGGAGTCGCCGGGGGAGAGCCCGGCGGCCTTGCGTAGAACGCGAAGGGCATCGGCCGGCCGGTCCAAGGCCAGATAAACTTGCCCCAGGCGATCCAGAATAAGAGGGTCGTCAGGCTGGAGCCCGGCTGCGAATTCCAGGTCTGCGAGTGCCGCCTCGGGCCTTCCCTGCCGGTAGTACAGACTGCCGCGAGCGGAACGCGCCGCCACCAGATCGGGCTTCAGCTCGATGGCCCTGTCCAGGTGGATCAAGCCCTTCGCCGGGTCGATCTCGCTTTGGGCCAGGGCCAGCTCGTAATGCCCGGCCGGGTCGTCGGGATGCCGCGCGAGAAACCATTCGAGGTCGGCGATGCCTTGGGCGAACTGGCCCAGACGGACGGCGGCGGCGCCCCGCTCGCGGCGGGCGAGATGGTCATTCGGCTCGAGCTTCAGGTAGCGGTCCCAAGCCGTGGCGGCATCCTCGTAGGCGCGCAGCTCGGTGGTGGAAATCGCCAGCAGTTTTTGTATGTCGGCGCGCTGGGGCGCGAGTTTGGACGCCTGCGCCAGCAGCTTGACGGCGTGCTCCCACCGCTTCAAGGGCTGATCCACGTAGGCGAGGCTATAGAGCACGTCGACGTTCCGCGGCTGTTGGCGGAGCGCCGTCTCCAGCATCTCGCTGGCCCGCTCGGGATGGCCTGCGTAGGAGGCCGCCACGCCGGCATTGTAGAGCAGCTTGAAATTCGCCGGATTCGCGGCCAGGGCACGCGTCAGGCAAGTCTCGGCCTTGGCGAATTGGCCGGCCTTGGCGAACGCCATGCCAAGCTGAAACAGAATCGCGACAGCCTCGGCGTCGCCGGGGTGCGCTTGCAATCCGGCGAGCTCCTGTTCGGCGGAGGCGAGGTCGCCGCGATCCAGCGCCGCCCGGGCGTCGCGGACCGAGGCACGGTCGTCCGCGGCCTGGCCCAACGATATGGAGAACAATAAGGCCGCGAGCAGGCGCATGGAATCCAAGGCTATTCTATCGAATCTGGCATATCCTGAAATACGATGAGCCGCCGTCTGGGGATTGCCGCTGTGGTTGTGGGGTGCGCGATCCTGGCCGCGTGGGCGTACGTGCGGCGGATGCCGGCATCCGCACCGGGATCGAGCGCAGCCAACAGCTACGCCGATCCTGCATTGTGCGTGAACTGCCACAGGGCGATTGCCGGCAACTTCCGGAAAACCGGCATGGGCAGATCGTTCGGCCGGTTGCCATCCGGGAACACATTGGAGAACTTCACCTCGGGGAAGCCGTTCTATCACAAGGCGTCGGACACTTACTTTGCCATGATCCAGCGCGGTGGGGATTATATTCAGCGGCGCTGGCAGATTGGGTTCGATGGGGCGGAAACCAACATCGAGGAAAAGCGCGTGGACTACGTCATGGGTTCGGGCAATCATTCGCGAACCTATCTTCACCTGACGAGCCGGAACACGTTACAGCAATTGCCGCTCCACTGGTATGCGGAGGGGGGCGGCCACTGGGGAATGAGTCCGGGCTACGATCGCGCGGATCATCCGGGGTCGACGCGTCTGGCCGGATACGATTGCATGTTCTGCCACAATGCCTATCCGAAGATTCCGCCGGGGTACGAAGAGGAAGGCGCGGAGCGCGTGTATGTGCAGCCGCTGCCCGAGGGCATCGAATGCCAAAGATGCCACGGGCCGGGAAAGCGGCACATCGATCTGGCGCTCACGGCGGGCACGACTCCGGAGAGCCTTCGCGCGGCGATCGTAAATCCGAAACGCCTGGCGCCGGAGCGGTCGATGGAGGTCTGCATGCAGTGCCATCTGCACACCACGGCTGGCAAGCTGCCGGCTTCGATGCTGCGCGCCGGCCGCGGACCTTTTTCGTACCTGCCGGGTCAGCCGCTGGTGGATTTTCGTCTGTCGTTCGACCGTACGCCGGGGGCGAGCGAACGGTTTGAAAACCTGGGATCGGCTTACCGGCTGCGCCAGTCGCAGTGCTTTCTGCGGAGCGAAGGGAGGCTCGAATGCATCACGTGCCACGATCCGCACAACATTCCGCGCGGAAAGGAAGCGGCCGCGCACTACGACGGCATTTGCCTCGATTGCCACCGGGCGGCCGTCGCGCGCACGCCGGCGTCGGGCGCGCATACGGCAGGCGGCTCCTGCGTGAGCTGCCACATGCCCAAGCGGAGAACCGACGATGAAGTCCACGTGGTGATGACGGACCACTACATCCAGCGGCGGAAACCGGCAGGGGACCTGTTGGCGGAGAAGGTGGAGACGCACGAAACCACCGCCACTCAGTATCGCGGTGAGGTGGTTCTGTACTATCCGGCGCATCTTCCGGAGACGGTGAAGAACGCGCTCGACGTGGCGGTCGCGCAAATTCGCGACGGCAGCAATCTGAAGGATGGCCTGGCTCGTCTGCGGCGTCTGCTGGAAGAGCATCGTCCGTCGCAAGCCGGCTACTATGCGGATCTCGCGGAGGGGTACCTCGCGGCGGGCGATGGCGCGAATGCGATCCACTATTTCGAGGAAGCCGCGCGGAGATCCCCCGCCTCGGCATTCCTGCTGACCAAGCTGGGCAACGCGCTGACGGAGGCGAAACAATGGGCGAAGGCGGAAGAGGCATTGCGGCGCGCCACGGCGCTGGCGCCCGGCGATGCGCTGGCGTGGGGCATGTTGGGCTGGGCCTTGTGGCAGGAGGACAAGACCGCGGAGGCGCGGGCGGCGCTGGAGAAAGGAGTGAATCTGAATCCGGAATTGCCCGAGTTGCACAACAATCTCGCGTCCCTGCTGGGAGGTATCGGCGATCGAGCGGCGGCGGAAAAGGAGTTGCGCGCGGCCCTGCGGATTCTGCCCGGTATCGCGGAGTGGCAGTTGAATCTCGGGCGCCTGCTGGCTAGCCGTGGCGAGCTTGCCGAGGCGCGTTATTACTTTGAACAGACGATACGGTTGAAGCCCGACGATGCCGTGGCACGGCTGGATTATGCGCGGCTGCTGGCGGCGATGGGGTCCGTGTTGGCCGCCAAAGGCGACTTGAACGGCGCGGGGCGCGAGTTGCAGACGGCGGTACGGCTGCAACCCGATCTCTGGGGCGCGCACTTGGAGCTGGCGATGGTACTGGGGCGGAAGGGCGATACCACCGCTGCGGTGGAGCACTTGAAGATCGCGGCCGGCGGCACGGATGCGGAGGCGAAGGCCCGCGCACAGCAGTTGTTGCAGAGGCTGGGGCGGTGAAAGCGGGCCGCCCCCTGGCGGCCGCGGCCCGGCAAGGCGGACAGGCCCGGAGGCCTGTCCCACCAAAACTAGAACTGGAATCGCAGCGTAAACGCCATGCGGCGAGGGGCCAGCGTCGACGTGTAACGGCCCAACTGGTTGTTGGTCTGCACCAGGGGGCCGGTTCCGGCGACCCAGGCCTGGTACGATCCCAGATCGTACTGGATATTGCTGTTAATGCCGCTGAACTGCGTGTGGTTCCAGACGTTGTACGCCTCGGCGCGGAAGATGAACTGGTATTTTTCCTTGACCTTGAAGCTCTTGGCCAAGGTCAGGTCCCAGTTGTTGACCCAGGTCGGGATCTTCATCAGGCTGCCGGGGCCGGCATTTCCGAAACACGCCAGCGACTGGTTGGTAAAACTGCACGGCGTGGGAGGCAGGAAGGCAGCCGGGTTGAAGGTGTTGTAGAAATTCACCTTGTCCGATGAAAGCTCGGGGTTGCCGACGATGTTCATCCGGGCGCCTTCGGCCGAGCCCGTGAGGTTCGGAGAGGGGTTGTTGGTGGACGTTCCGGTAAACGAGATGCCGGGCACGCCGGTGATGGCGTGGCTCTGCCATTCCGTAATGCCGGAGATGGTCCAATTATCGGTCACCCATCCCAAGGGTCTCATGTTCATCCGTTTCCCGAGGTTCGGGAGGTCATAGATATAATTGGCCACCAAAATGTGAGGGGCTCCCGAGAAGGACGGTCCGTAGTTCCGGAATTTGTCCGGAAAGTACACACTGGTGCCGGAGGCCATGGTCTTCGACATGGTGTAGGCCAAGCCATACTGCAGACCGTGGCTCATACCGCGCCGCACGCCGACCTGGAGCGAATTGTAATTGGAGGTCCCTTCGAAATTTTGATAGGTGATGCCGCCCAGACCCGCCAGAGGCCGAAAATAATTGTCGCTGAGAGCCTTGCCCGATGCTGTGGGGGCCAGGTTGCCAACCCATGGATTATAGTACGCCGGGTTGAACTGCGAGAATATGGGAACGGCATTGGCCTGACGCTGCTGGTTGGTGTGGCGCCGGAACGATCCCACGTAGGAAGTGTCCACGATCGTCCCGAAGCCCACGTTCTGCTGAATACCGAAGCTCATATTCAAGGTTTGTTCGTACTCCTGCTTACCGACGAGCTGGTTATTGCCGATCGGTGAGACCGCGGCGCTGTTCTTAAAGCTTGGAATCGAAGCGATCGGGGAATAGTAGATCGTCCGGTTCAGGGTCACCGGCGGGTTGCCCGCCATGCCATGGATCTGGTTGCCGTCGCCGCGATTGAAGAACTGTCCAAAGCCGGTGCGAAGGGCCGTCTTGCCGTTGCCGAACACGTCCCAGGCGAGGCCGATACGAACGGCCGGCGTCAGGTAGGGCGGCTCGAATATGGAAAGCGGAAGCTTGGGATTCTTTCCGTCGGCGACTTGCATGCCGTTGGTGTAATTCGGCTCGGTTGCGTATCCGCCGACTGAGAACGGGACGAAGGTATTGACCAGGGCCGGGAACGTCGTGTAGCCGGTTTTTAGATCCTTGGCGACCTGATTGGCGGCGGGGCAGGCCGCGGTGGCGGCGATGGTGATGTTGCAGGCGGGATAGTACAATCGGGGTATCTTGGCCGGATCGTAGGTGGACGCGACGAACGCGGCCGAGTTGAGATTCAGGTTCTCCTGGGGCATCAGGTGGTAGAAACGGAGACCCAGGTCAACGGTCAGCCGACGGTTGACGCGCCAATTGTCCTGGACGAAGAGTTCGAGGCCGGTAAACCAGAAATCGCCGATGATTCTGGCGCCTTCGCTGTAGGTCCGGAAATTCCCGATGTACGCGTTGGCATAGCCGTTGTTGGTGTCTTGCGGAAAAGCCGAGCTGCTGGAGAAGTCGTAGCTCCCCAGGTACGATCCCTGTCCGCTCTGTTGCACCTTACCCGTACGCTCATAGTACAGGCCCGCCTTAATGCTATGCGAGCCTCTCACGATACTGATGGAGTCGTTCACGGTATACAGGTCGTTCCAGTTGGTGTAAGGACGGCTGGTGGAGAAGCCGGTTTGCGTGGTGGAGGGGGCCCCGAAACTCACCGCCGGAACATACACCCCGTAATTCTGGCTGCCAGGGCCCAACGTGGGCCGCTTCAGATCCTTGTCATTCTTGAAGTTCGCATCGTTTTCGTCGAACCAATGCGGCGGGTTGGCCATGCGCGCCCGGTCCACCTGCGAGGGATCGTGAACGTAGTAGTCCCACGTGTTGTAGCTCTTGCCGAACGTGAACTCGTGGACCACCGTCGGAGAGATGCTATAGGTGGTTCCGACACCCCATCCATGGCCGGGGTTCGGGTGGTCCGTGTAGAAAGGGGAAATCTCGCCCTTCGAGTTTTTCAACCCAATGTTAGGTTCGGCGTCCTGGCGGTCAAAGTCGTTAATATAGCGAACCCAGGCTGTGACTTTGGAGCTGAAGTTCGTGTCCAGGCGGTAGACGTCGTTACGCCGGGGGTACTGGCCGGTAAAGAGACTCCGGTAATTTCGCCGGGTGAGTTGGGTCGGATCGGTTTCGGTATAGCAGCCAGCGGCGTTGTTGTTGAGGTCGCAGCGGTTGGGCAGCGGCAAGAAGTTCAGCATTGCCTGACCATATGCGGCCGAAGCGGAGTCTTTGATCAGCGTCGCCGGAATGACGTTGCCCGGTATGGCAGCCCGCGTGGTCGGGTCCAGAAGCCCGATCAGCCGGCCGTTCTGGTCCACGCTCTTGGAGAAATCGCCCACCCGTTCCGCGGTCGTCGGCACGTTAAAGTAACTGATCGTGGTGGAGGGCCGTTGCCTGGTGTATTCCTGCGATATGAAGAAAAACAGTTTGTTCCGATTCGGGTTGAGCTTGGGAATGTACGCCGGGCCCCCGATGGCATAACCGAAGACGTCGTAGCGGTACAGGCTCTTGGGGTTGCCATTGTAGTTGTTGAAGAAGCTGTTGGCGTTGAACTGCTCGTGCCGCTTGGTTTCCCAGGCGCTGCCGTGGAATTGCTGGCCGCCGCCCTTGGTGACCACGCTGACCACGCCGCCGGAGTTGCGGCCGTATTCGGCCTGGTAGTTGGTGGTCAGCACGCGGATCTCGGCAATCGAGTCGAGGTTGGGCTCGTAGTGGACGGTGCCGTTAGAGCCGGTGTCCATATCGGTGATGCCGTCCACCGTGAAGTTCTTATAGTTGTTGGGCGCGCCGTTGATGCTGCCCGACAAACCGGTGCCCGTAGTTTCGTTGTTGGCGGCGCCGGTCACGCCGGGGAGCAGGCGGAGGTAACCGAAAAGATCGCGGCCACGCAGGGCCAGTTGCGTGAGTTGCTTGCCGTCCACCAGCGCCGATTTTTCGCTGGAAGCCGTCTGTATGGTAGTGGCCACCGCCGTAACCTGAATCTCTTCCACCAGGGACCCCAGGGTCAACTGGATTTTTCCCAGGTCGCGCGTCTCGCTGCTGGCGAGATTGATCTCCTGCTGCGTGTATGTCTTGAACCCCTGAGCCTTGACAGTCAACGTATACGCGCCTGGCGGCAGATTGGTTGCCCGGAAAACTCCTTCCGAGTTGGACACCACGGTTCGCGTCACTCCGGTCGCCTGGTCCCTGATCTGGACCTGGACCCCCGGAATGCTGGCATCGCCGGGATCCGTGATCGTGCCGAGCAGATCACTCGTCACGGCTTGACCGAAGGCGCTCCCGCACAGGAGCGTCAACGTGAAGAACAGCTTCACGGTCTTTGTCATCGACATGTCTCGAATTCCCCCCTTTGTGGCCCTACGTTCGTAAAGTTATTGCTTACGCCCCAAACTCTTAAGGCTGGCTCCAACCGTGATTCCCCGGGAGCGGAAAAACTTGGATTGCAAAGCTTATATCACATTGGAATGCTGTTGTATAGAGTAAATTGGGGCAACAGGGGCAAATTTCTGGAGAGCGTGAACAGAGTTATCGAGTGTTTCGGGCAGCCTCACACTCCGGCGAAGGGGCGGATCACTCCCAGGGCAACGCCTGTCATGATGATGCCGGCGCACACGATGATCGCGGCCGAGGCCACCGGCAGGTAGCGAAACGCCAGGTTGTTGGCGGTCTTCTGGCTGTCCGGCAGGAGGTGCTTGGCGTAGAGCACGACGAGGCCGATGGCGCTCAGCACTACGGCCAGGCCGGCGCTGAAGGCCACCAGCAGGGTAAGGCCAAGCGCGACGCGTCCGAGAGCCACCGAGCTCAGCAGCAGCACCAGGGCCGAGGGGCATGGGACCAAGCCGCCGCTGGCGCCCAGCGCGATCAGGCTGGCCATGCCGATTTCGCCTTCGGGCACGTGGCTGTGGACGTGGCCATCGCCGTGGTCGTGGGTCAAGGCGCCGTGGTCGTGATCGTGGTGATGGTGAGGGTGGCTGTGCCCCAGAGCCAGCCGCATGCGCTGGTAAAACAGCATGCCGCCGATCCACACGATGGAGAGCCCGGAAATGGCGCCCAGCACCGGATAGATCTTTTCCGGCAGCACGTAGCGCGAAAGAAAGAGTGTCGTCAATCCGAGAAAGAAGACGCTGATGGTGTGGGTAAAGGTGACCATGCCGCCCAGGAACAGGGCGTGCTTGGGCGTTCCGCGGCTGCCTACGAGGTACGCGGCGACGATGGTCTTCCCATGGCCCGGCGAGAGGGCGTGAATCGCGCCCAGGCCGAACGCCACCGCCATGCCGACGAGCATCATGCCCCAGCCGATCTCGCCCTGATGCAGCAGGCGCGAGAGGAAATCGCCGCGGACCACCATGCCGGGCGTCGCTTGTCCCGGCTGCGGGGTTGCCGGCGCAGGAGCAGCGGCGGGTTCCGCAGGTGCGCTGGTCACCGGCGGTGCGGCGGGATGCCCCGTGACCACCGGGGCCGGCGCCGTCGAGTGCCACGCCACCGTTGCGCGCAAGTCCTGGGGCGGGGCCAGAAGCGGGTCCTGCGGATAGGCCGTGAGCGCCTGGCTGCGATCGGCAGCGGACGGAGACGCCTGGTCGATGGCGGCGTCCCTGCCGCTTGAGATCACGATTTCCTTCCAGCCGGCGCGGTCGGGGAAGTTGGTGTCTTCGTAATGCAGGCTGCCCGGTGCGGCGGCCACGCGCAACTCCGCAGTCACGCGCAAGACCGCCATGCCGCCGGCGCCTTTCTCCAGCGCCACGATCGCGCGTTCGAAGCGCGGGGTCACGGCGCGGCCGCCGATCTCGATCTTCAGGTTGCGGGTCCACTCACGCGCCTGTTCGGTTGCCTGGCGCTCCACCTTTTCGCGCGGGCTGCTTCCTTCCAGCTTCCACTGCTGGAGAAGCTGGAAGGTGGGGATCTCGGCCAGATCGAGGACGTACCGAATCTGCAGGCCGCGGCCGGTCACTTCGAGCAAGCTGTAGTGGCTCACGCTGAAGTTGCCCATGGGGTGGGCCCACAGCGCACCTGTGGCCAGAAAGACCGGCAGCACCCAGCGTCGTTTCATTACAATAGTCCTTACGATTCGCACGGCGGCTTCGGATTCCATGAAGAAGGTCATCACAGTTCAGGACGTGCCCCCCAGCGGCGAACTACGTGTCCCGATTGGGACCATTATCACACCGTCGGCGCGCGAGGTGGCGGCGGCGCGCGGCGTGCGCATCGCGGAACTGCCGGAGGACCAGCTTAGCGCTCTGGCGCCGCCCGGCAAGACCGTCGCGATCGGCGCCGACCACGGCGGTTTCGGGTTGAAGGAAGCGCTCAAGCCCCTGCTGGAGAGCCTCGGGTTCCAGGTGCGCGACGTGGGGGTTCACGAGGAAAAGCCGGCGGACTACCCCGATCTGGCACTGAAAGTCGCGGAGCTGGTGGCTGCCGGCACGGCTGCGCGCGGCATCGCGATCGATGGCGCGGGCATCGGTTCGTGCATCGCGGCGAACAAGGTTCCGGGCATCCGGGCGGCCCTATGCTATGATAAAGCATCAGCCCGAAACAGTCGTGAACACAATGATTCCAATGTACTTACTCTAGGGGCCCGTCTGCTTACCCAGACCCAGGCCGAGGAGGTCTTGCGCACCTGGATCGCGACCCCGTTCGCCGGCGGGCGGCACCAGGCGCGCGTGCAAAAGATCATCGACATCGAGCAGCATTACCTGAAAAAGGCAAATCCGTGACGCAAAGGGAACTGGACATTCTGGTGGCGCAGATTGGGGAAGAAATTCTTTCGAGGGTGGACAGGCCAGGAGGCCTGTCCTACAAGAAAGAGGGCCTCAACCTGCCCGACCAGGTGTGCCCCGGCTGCGTGCAGCGCTGCGTCCAGACCTGCGCCAGGAATGCCAAGGAGATCATCGCGGCCGGCGCGGACCGTGTCTCGGCGAGCGAGCGGCTGACCAAGATCGATCCCTCGATCGCCGCCCTGATCGACCACACGATTCTGAAGCCCGAAGCCACTCGCGCGGATATCATCAGAGTCTGTCGCGAGGCGCGCCAGTACAATTTCGCGAGCGTCTGCGTGAATCCTTACTGGGCGCCGCTGGTGCGCGCCGAACTGGCCGGGTCGCCGGTGAAAATTTGCACCGTGGTGGGGTTTCCGTTGGGCGCGACCAGCACGGAGGCCAAGGTCGCGGAAGCTGCCGCCGCGGTGCGCGCCGGCGCGCAGGAGATCGACATGGTGATCAACGTGGGCGCGCTGCGCTCGGGCGATCACGAGGCGGTGAAGCTGGATATTCAGCAGGTGGTCAAGGTGTCGCACGAAGCCGGCGCGATTGTGAAAGTGATCCTGGAGACGGCGCTGCTCGACGACAATCAGAAAGCGGTGGCCTGCACCCTGTGCAAGCTGGCGGGGGCGGATTTCGTGAAGACCTCCACGGGCTTCGGCCCCTCGGGCGCCACCGCGCACGATATCGCACTGATGCGCAGCGTGGTGGGGCCGGAGATGGGGGTCAAGGCCTCGGGCGGGATCCGCACGCTGCACGATCTCCAGACCATGACCGCGGCGGGCGCCACGCGCATCGGCGCCAGCGCCAGCGTCAAAATCGTCGAGGCCACGGCTGCCTGAGAAGCGCTCCCAACCGGTAGAGAAGGCCATGCAAGCCACGCGCAAAGCTACGGTCCGTTTCCGCGAAAGGTCCGAACTGCTGGACTTCCTGCTCGAGGTGTCGGCGGCCACGTCCCTTACGCTGGACCTGGACCAACTGCTGGCCAACGTGGCCGAGATCATCCGCAAAGTGCTGCCGTACGACCTGTTCGCCATTCTCCTCTTCAACGAGCGGCGGCAGGATTTGCGCATCCGCTACGGAGTGGGGCACCGCGAGGAAGTGATCTGCAACCTGGCGATCGCGCTGGGCGAAGGCGTCACCGGGACCGCCGCGGCTACGCGAGAGCCGATCCTGGTGGGAGACGTGCGCAACGATCCCCGCTACCTGAATGCCGTGGATGCGGTGCGCACCGAACTGGCGGTGCCCATGACCGCTCGGGGGAAGCTGGTGGGCGTGATCGACCTGCAGTCCACGCGCGTGAACGCCTATACGGAGTACGACCGCGCGCTGATGCGCCTGATCGCCGGGCGCGTGAGCATCGCCATCGACAATGCGCGGCTCTACCGGCGCGCCGAGCGCCAGAACCGCACGCTGAAGACGCTGGCCCACATCTCGCGCGAATTCTCGTCCATCCTCGACCTGAACGAGCTGCTGCGCAAAATCTCGAGCACCATGCGCGAGCTGATCAACTACGATGCCTTCAGCATTCTGCTGATCGACCACGACGCCCGGGCGCTGCGCCACCTGTTCAGCATCCGCTACGACCGGCGCGTGAACATCGACAACGTGCCGTTGGGGAAGGGCCTCACGGGGGCCGCGGCGGAATCGCGCGAGGTGGTGAGGGTGCACGACACCGCCAAGGACCCGCGCTACATCGCGTCGCATCCCGACATTCGCTCGGAAGTGGCAGTGCCGCTGATCTTGCAGGACCGCGTAGTCGGGGTGATGGACCTGGAAAGCGACCGCGTCGGCTACTTCACGGACGAGCACGTGCGCACCCTCGCGCTGCTCGCGCCGCAAGTGGCCAGCAGCGTGGAAAACGCACGGTTGTATCAGGAGCTGGCGACGCGCGAGCGCCGCATGGAGGAGGATCTGAAGGCCGCGCGCGAGCTCCAGCGCGTCCTGCTGCCGGACGCCACACCGGAGATCGAAGGGCTGGAAGCGGCGGTGCGCCTGCGGCCGGCGCGCGAGATCTCGGGCGATATCTACGAAGTCTTCGAGCGCCAGGACGGGCCGACGGTGATCGCGTTCGGCGACGTGAGCGGCAAAGGCGCGGCCGCGGCCCTTTACGGCAGCCTGGTGAGCGGCCTTTTGCGCACGCTGGCTCCGCGCCGCCGCCGTCCGGCCGAGCTGTTGAAAGCGCTGAACGAAGTGCTGATCGAGCGCAAAGTGGAGGCGCGCTACGTCACGCTGTGCGTGCTGCTGTGGGACCCGGCCACGCGCCAGATCGTGATGGCCAATGCGGGCGCGCTGCCGCCGATGATCTGCCGCGGCGCCGACATTCTCAAAATACGGGTGGAGGGTGTGCCGCTCGGGCTGCTGGACGCCCGCGAGTACGAGGAGTCGGTGTTCCATGCGCAGGCCGGCGACGTTCTGGTGCTGTACTCGGACGGGATCACGGATCACCTCAACGCCGCAGGCACCGAGTTCGGGCGCCATCGTCTGGCGCAAGTGGTGAGGACGCATTGCGGGCTGACGGCGGGGGACCTGATCGGGCTGATTTTCCAGGAGCTGGACGGGTGGTCGACGACGGCGTTCGACGATCAGACGCTGTTTGTGATGAAAGTGAAGTAGTAGAATTGTGACTGTAAGGAGTCCCATGACCTTCACTCTCTCGCCGGAGCTTGAGCAGCAGGTCAACGATCTGGTCCGCGGCGGTGCGTACCCGAACGCCGAATCCGTGCTCGCCGACGCTGTTAGAGCTCTACTCCGTGAGCAGGAACGGCAACGCATTGAGTCCCTGTTGGGCGAGAACAACATGGATGAACAACGCATCTGCCAACTCCTCCAGGAAGCCGAAGACAGCGGCGACTACACGGAGATGACCACCCAGGATTGGGAGGACATTGAACGCGAGGGCCTGGCAATCGTGAGCGCTCGGAAGTCCCGATAGCTGCCGATGGCGCGAATCGTCAAACGTCCCGCCGCCAAACGCGATTTGACTCTCAACTTCGTCTGGTTCGTCGATCACGCCGGCGTGGAAGTAGCTGACCGTTTCCTGCGCGCTGCGGACAAGGCCTTTCAGGATCTCGCTGAGATGCCGCGAATAGGACCGCTCAAAGTGCACGAAGGAAAGCTCGCCGGAGCGCGCACGTGGCGCGTGCCCGGATTTGAAAGCTACCTGGTTTTCTACCGCCCTTAGAGGGAGGAGTCGCCATCGAGCGTGCTTTTCACGCCAAGCAGGATTTCCGCCGCGTTCTCGAGTGACGACCCGTGCTCCCCTGACCCGGAACTCAGGCTAACTAACGGAGGAAGCTGTACTTTCCGACTGGGTAATTTGGGACTTCGGCGACGTTCCGGACGCTTTTGGTGACGGTCGCGGTTAGGACCTCAGCTCGGCCGCCTTGCACTGCCAACTGGGGCCGCTGTGAGCTCACGCGGGCATGTCCAGCCCCGTGCCCAGCAGCCATTTCACGATGTCCGCTTGTCTGCCCACCCGCGCTTCCACGGTGTGATCGTCCAGCCGAAGGACGCCCGGCCGTTGAGCGGCTTTCGCGGCTGCATCCATAGTTCTTAGTCGCAGCGTGATGGTCATGGGGAGGGTAGGTTTGCAGGGACGCATCTTACCCGCTCGCAGCTTCTCAATGGCCTCGGTAATTCGTTTGGCCGTCTCCCGGTGCGCGGAGTCAGGGTCCAAGCCGGCACACAATTCAGGGTTCGTACCCCCCTGCTTGACCGCCGCGGTGACGACTCCCGGGAACTGCTGCCGCGCCTCGTAGCAGGCTGCCTCGTCACCCTGCACAAAGATGAGGGGGATGTCCCAATGGCCGGCATAACACGTCTCGATCCCGATCTCGCCCACGCTCTGCCCGTTGATCGTGAAGTCCAGCCACTCCCGGCTCCACGCGTGCGGCATAAACGCACTTGCAGTGGACGCCTTGGCGTGATGCCCCGGCAGCAGCAGTCCGGCTACGGTCTGATCCAGCCCCGGCATCCAGCGGCGCTTTCCACCCTCCATTCCGACGCTGCGATACAGATACGTAATTCGGCGGTCTTGCAATAGCTTCTCCCGCAGGAGGTTGCCACCGCCGTGGTGCGTGTCACAGACGATCAGCTCGGTCACGCCGGCCGCCAGTGCCGCCGCGCTGGCCGAGTTGACGTCGGCGGTGAACAGCTCGCGGGCTTCGGCGGCGACTTGGTCACGAACGCCGTTCTCCCAGTACCAGGCCTGCTCTCGCGTGAAGATCCCGCTGGAGCCCTCCATGTCCCAGTGTATGAAGATCTTCAAACCGCGCTCTTCTTGGGCGGCCAGCACAGTCGAAGCGGCGGCGCCAAAAAACTGCCGACGAGAAAGCTCCATGGATGTTCCTCTCTGGGCCCCAGCTTACACCAAACAATGGCTCGGCTTAATTAATCCGAGTGCTGCCGACCTGGTCTTGTCCGACCAGGATCCGGCCACGCGCCAGATCGTGATGGCCAATGCGGGAGCGCTGCCGCCGATGATCTGCCGTGGCGCTGACATCCTGAAAATACGGGTGGAAGGTGTGCCGCTCGGGCTGCTGGGCGCCCGCGAGTACGAGGAGTCGGTTTTTCAGGCGCAGGCCGGCGACGTTCTGGTGCTGTACTCCGACGGGATCACGGATCACCTGAACGCGGGCGGCACGGCATTCGGGCGCCATCGGCTGGCGACGGCGGAGCGCACGCATTGCCGGCTCTCGCGGGGAATCTGATCGGGCTCATCTTCCACGAGCTGGACGAGTGGTCCACGACGGCGTTCGACGGTCAGACGCTGTTTGTGATGAAGCTGAAGTAGGGGGGGTGCGCGCTTTTCGTGCCGGTCGCGGTCAGGACTTCGGCTACGGCCGCCTTGCCCGTTGTGCCAGGTAGTGTTGATCGAGAGCCTGCCGCACCAACGTCTTGATGACCGCCTGGCGGCTCACGTTTAGTTCCAGAGCTGCCTTATCCAGTTCCTCCAGCATAGCGGCGGTGACGTCCACGTTAACGCGCTGAATCGGCTGAACCATGCGGCCTTGGCCCTTGAAGAAACGGGAAATGTCCTTGCCTCGATCGGCTAGCCGCGCAATCGCATCGGCAGAAACCGGTTTGGCAGACTTACGAGTTTTCTTCATACAATCGGATCCGGTCACCCACCCAGCCGATGGCCAGAAACTGCTCCGGAACGTCGGATCGCCGATCGAGCCAATAGGGCTGGGAGAATAGCTTCCGAGCCTCCTCGACCCCTATGCCACGTCTGGAATTCGCTCTGAGGCGCCCGCTCTTTCGAGGATCGAAGCTAACGCGCACCTGATATGACTGTTATACCACTCTGGGCCGCTCGGCAGTGACCCAATCCGGATTCTTACGACCGGTCCATTAGGGAGCCGCGGAAGACGCGGCCGGAATGCTGTTAGGAGCGGCGGCTTCGTGGGCGCTGGCACGGGCATTGAGCGGGCTTCTCTTTGGAGTGACATCGAACGATCCCGTGACCTTTCTCGGGATGCTGGTAGTTCTTACCACGGTCACGGCCAGTGCGGGTTACCTTCCCGCCAGCCGCGCATCGCGGATCGATCCGTCAGTAGCTCTGCGGGCAAACTGACGACCCAAATCATCTCAATCCCCATCGGGATATGGTAGAATGGCTCCATAGAGTCCGACATGGAGACCCATGCCCGCAGCATCGCCAAAGCGGTGAGCTATCGAATCTTAGGATCGTCTGTTACCGGCCTTATTTTCTATGCACTTACGGGGAAGGTCACGTTGTCTCTGGGTGCCGGGGCACTGGATGTTGTGCTGAAGATCGGGGCCTACTTTATTCACGAGCGGGTCTGGGCTCACATCAATTTCGGCCGGTCGAAACCGCCGGAATACGAGATCTGAATCAGAGAAACGGCACGCAGGTCTCGAACGCCTCCTCCGGCGTACCGTGATCGTCGCCGGTCAGGAAGAAACTGGGTTCGTACTTTTCGTGAGCGTAGGTGTAGAACGCGAAACTCCAGCGCTCGGCGTCGCCTTTATAGCGAATGCGACACAGATGCGTGGGAGTATTCTCGAGCCGCTCGATCCACTCACGGAACGGCACGCCGGGGGGCGGTTCTCCTGGCATTTCTCCCGGGTCCGTGTACGAGTCGATGTAACACAGCGCGCCGCGGAAACGCACATCGATTCGAGTAAATTTCCCGGCGTGCTGCCGGTTGGCATAGCGGATGATCCGGTCGCGGATCTGAGCCTGAACGTGAGGCGGTATCTTCTTGCCGCCGGTGTGGGGACTGTAGTACCACGGCATATAATTTCTCCTCAGTCTTCCGTGTGTGCGATGGTTTTCGCCATCGCTTCTTTCGCCACCGCGGCCGTATTGGCGTGAATCGTGATGGTGTCCTCCACGCTCTGCGCGTATCCGCCCGCCAGCACGATGGCCACGGGGATGCGGTGCGTGAGCGCGGTCCAGATCACCAGGCGGTCGCGTTCCATCAATCCGTCAAACGTCAGGGACAAGCCACCCAACTGGTCTTCGTAGTAGGGATCGGCGCCCGCCACGTAGACCGCCAGGTCGGGCTGAAACATGGTCAGCGCCGCGCGATAGCCATTGCCGAGCCGCTGTAGATACTCGGCATCGCCGATGCCGTCGGCCAGGTGAATGTCCAGACTGGAGGGCGGCTTCTCGCTCGGGTAATTGTTGAGCTGGTGGATGGAGAGCGTGAATACCGCGGGATCGCCCGCGAAGATCGCCGCCGTGCCGTTGCCGTGGTGGACGTCGCAATCCACCACCATGGCGCGGCGGATGGCGCCGTCGCGCTGCAAGCGGCGGATGGCCACCGCGATATCGTTGATCGCACAGAAGCCCTCGCCATGCCCCGGAAAGGCATGGTGGAATCCGCCCGCCATGTTGAAGCCCAGACCCGATTCGAGGGCCAGCCGCGCCGCCAGAATCGTGCCGCCCGCCGCCAGCCAGAAGGCCTCCACCATCTGCCGCGAGTACGGAATCTCGAGCCGCAGTATGTCATGGTAGGTGAGCGTGCCGTTGCGCAGCCTGGCCACCCAATCGGCATCGTGTACCAGCCGGATGTCGTCGTCGGAAGCGGGCTGCGGTTCCACGAAATCCTCGTCCGCGGCGAATCGCGTGCGCAGCAGGCGGTCGTGCAGCCAGCGGTACTTCTTCGAAGGGAAGACGTGATCTCCCAGGTGCAGGTCGTAATGCTCGGAGTACACCAGGCGGTAGGGCAACATGGGTCAGGCCCGCTCCGATTGCAGCGCCGTGACCACCGCCACGTTGTAAATGTCTTCCGCCGAGCAGCCGCGAGAGAGATCGTTCGCGGGTTTGGCCAGCCCTTGCAGAAACGGGCCGATGGCCATCGCGCCGCCCAGGCGCTCCACCAGCTTGTACCCGATATTGGCCGACGCCAGGTTCGGAAAAATCAAGGTGTTTGCGCGTCCCGCCACCCGCGATCCGGGAGCCTTGGACTTGCCGACAACCGCCGACACGGCTGCGTCGGCTTGCAACTCGCCATCCACTATCAGCTCCGGCGCCCGCGCCTGCACGATGCGCAGCGCCTCCACCACGCGATCCACTTCGGGATGCTTGCCGCTGCCCTTGGTGGAAAAACTGAGCAGTGCAACCACCGGCTCGGTATCGATCAGGATGCGCGTGCTTTGGGCGGTGGCGATGGCGATGTCGGCAAGCTGCATGGGTGTCGGATCGATCACCACGGCGCAATCGGCGAACGCCATCAGGCCGTTGTGTCCCAGCGAGCGGTCCTGCAGCGCCATGATGAATACGCTCGATACCAGCCGCGCCCGCGGGTCCGGGCCCACGCAGTGGAGGGCCGCGCGCACCGTCTCGGCCGTGCTGTTCACCGCTCCGCCCACGCTGCCATCGGCGTCGCCCGCGCCCACCATCAGGGACGCGAAGTAGAGCGGCTTGCGCGCGATCTCCGACGCTTCGACCTGGGTGATTCCCTTCGCCCGGCGCCGCTCATAGTAGAGCGCCGCGTACCGGCTCAAGAGCGGCGAGATCGACGGGTCGGCGAAGCTCACACCCTCGGCCGCGTTGGCCGGCTTGGCGGCGATGAGCACCGGCCTGACCACGCCGTCGCGGGCCAGGCGGGCGGCGGCCTCGAGCACGCGTGGATCGTCGCCCTCGGGAAATACGATCGTCTTTTTCAGCTTGCGGGCTCGCTCGATGAGCCCCGACATGAAGGATGTAGCCGATTCTGGTGTGGCCGCCATGGCGCAGGAAATCTGAGGATAGCAGGTCGCCCGGCGGCCAGGGGCGGCTAAAACCCGTTGCCCCGGTGATTCACCAGCGCCAGGAATTCGTCGCGCGTCTCTTTGCAGTCGCGGAAGGCGCCGAGCATGGCGCTGGTCATGGCGCCGGAGTGCT
>JBGPKH010000071.1:0-21387 GCA_041485845.1 Bryobacteraceae bacterium | reverse complement strand
CGGAGCGGCTATGGTTGAGTGGCATATTCTTTCATCTAGCCATGTAGAGGTCTGTGATTGGAGCGAAACCCTTGTTTAACAGGCCTCCGGAAGCCCGGCGTCGGTGCTGTACCCCATCAGATTCGCGAAAGTCGGGCTAGTCACCACCGATCACGTGCTGATCGAAACCTGGACGTTGCTCCGGCACCGGATCCACCGGGCTGCAAGAGCGGTTCTGGGAGGGCCTGCGCAGCGGCGTGGCGGTAATAGAGCCGGTGGGCGCCGCAGATCTGGAAGCAGCGTGGCAGATTGGAGTCTCGTATCGCGGCCAGGATTTTTCGATTGCCGGCCGGACGAGCTTCGCCGTTATGCTCCGGCTCGGAATCGAGCGCGCTGCCTCGCTGGACGACGACTTTGCGATTTTCCGCTTCGGTCCGAATCGGCGCCGCGCTTTCACGAGCCTGAGATGAACACGGCGGCGGTAGACAACCGCCGCGCAGGCTGCCAGCCTGCCCCACATCACGCCAGGCTGGTATTATTTTCCGAAGTGCGCAACTATGTGATATGGACCTTGACGCGGAGGGCTTTGCCGCCGGCCCCGGAGGCGACGGTCCAAGGCTAACCGGCGGCGACCGGTTGGGACCCTACGTAATCGACGCTCCTCTTGGCGCGGGCGGCATGGGAGCTGTATACCGGGCTCGTGACACGCGATTGGGCCGGACGGTGGCGATCAAGATCCTGAGCGCGGAGTTAGCGGACCGCGCCGATGTCCAAAAGCGCTTCGAAGTGGAGGCGCGCGCGGTTGCCAGCCTGAACCATCCCCATATTTGCGCGCTTTTCGATATCGGCCGGCAGGATGGCGTCGCCTACATGGTGATGGAATGCGTGGAAGGCGAGACGCTGGAGCACCGGCTCAAGAATGGTCCTCTGCCGCTGGACGAGGCGATACGCTACGCCATCCAGGTCGCCGATGCGCTGGAGCAGGCACATCGGCGCGGGGTGGTGCACCGCGATATCAAGCCGGCGAACATCATGCTTACCAAGACGGGTGTGAAGCTGCTGGACTTCGGCTTAGCCCGCTTGCGGGAACGATCCCCGGTTGCCGGCGACAAGGGTGAAACCGTGTCCATGACGGGCGTGGGCACGGTTCTTGGCACGCCCCTGTACATGTCGCCGGAACAGGTGGAAGGAAAGGAAGCCGACGCCCGCGCCGACGTCTTCGCATTCGGCAGCGTGCTTTACGAAATGGTCAGCGGAAAGAGAGCGTTCACGGGCGAAAGTCAAGCTTCGCTGATGGCCGCCATTCTGCGCGGCGATCCTCCGTCTGCCCCCAGGGACCTGCCACGCGAGCTGGCGCATGTGCTGAAAACCTGCTGGGCGAAGGACCCGGACAAGCGCTGGCAATCGGCGGGCGACCTGCGCCTGGAACTGGAGTGGATTGCCGAAGGGGGCGAGCAGGCGCCGCCAGTCGACGCCGGAGGCATGCGGCGGCGCGAAGTTCTGGCGTGGGGCACGGCGGGGTTTTTGGGTGCGGCTGGAAGTTTCGGCATATTTCGCGGGCTGCGCGCGGGAGTCCCGGAGCCGGCGCCGGTTCGCTTCACCATACCGCCGCCTCCCGGCATGGCATATCAACTCTTCTCGAGCCTGCCCGCCGTTTCTCCGGACGGACGCACGGTGGCAACGGTAGCTTTTGCGGGAGGCGCCATGTCGATCTGGGTGCGGCCGATCGACTCATTGGAGGCGCGCGAAGTTCCCGAGACACAAGGCGCCACCGCCGTGTTTTGGTCGCCGAACAGCCGGTACATCGGCTTTTTCGCACAGGACCGGCTGATGCGGGTTCCGCTCGCGGGCGGACCCGCGCAGGTGATTTGCGGCGCTCCAGGAGGTGGGGGAGGCGCCGCCTGGAATGAAGCGGGCGTGATCGTGTTTGCACCGGGCCACAGCGGCGCGCTCTATATGGTCCCGGCGACGGGCGGGACGCCTACCCCGGTTACTTCGTTGGAACCTCTGAAGCACTCCGCACATTGGCACCCGTGCTTTCTACCGGGCGGCCGGCGGTTTCTTTTCACAGCTCTCAGCCCGCAAGCGGAACACCAAGGGGTGTATGCCGGGACGCTGGGTTCCCCGGACGTTGAGCGGCTGCTGCCGGTCGTATCCAATGTGCGCTATGCGCAACCGGGATACGTCCTTTTTTCGCAACACGGCAAGCTGATGGCGCAACGCTTTGACGCGGGGCGGCGCCGATTCGAGGACGATCCTTTTCCGGTGGCGACGAACGTCTGGAGTTTTGGGGGAGCGGCGGCCTTCAGCGTTTCCGACAGCGGCATTTTAGTCTACGCCGAGGAGGTCCCGCCGCGAAATCAATTGACCTGGCTCGACCGGCAGGGAAAGCGTATGGGCGCCGTGGGACCCGAAGGTCCTTTCATTCACATGGATCTCTCCCGGGATGAGCGGCGCGTCCTGCTGGAACGATATGAGAACTCACTCGGCGAGCTATGGTCCCTGGACCTTGCGCGCGGTGTTCCGTCCAGGCTCACCGCAGGCCTGGGATGGGCTTTGCATGGTTGCTGGTCCCCCGATGGAACACGGGTGGTCTACGCGTCCGCCTCGGGGACGGCCGGCGGAATTTACCTGCGCGATGAAGCCGGCCACGAAGAGCAGTTCGCGAATTACGGCAGAGCGGCGCCGGGAGCGCCTACTGACTGGTCTCCGGATGGAAAGTACATAATCTATTGGGTCGTAGATGCGCAGACCGGGTCCGACATATGGGTGGCGCCGGTTTCGGGCGAGGGGAAGCCGGTGGCTTATCTCCAGAGCCGGTTTGCAGAGCGTCAGGGCCGTCTATCGCCCGATGGACGCTGGATGGCGTACGTAACGAACGAGACCGGGTCGGACGAAGTCTACATCGCTTCATTTCCAAGCCCCGGATCGAACCACCGCATTTCGGACGGCGGGGGTGTACAACCGCAATGGGGCGCCGACGGGAAAGAACTGTTTTACATCTCTCCGGCGGAGCGCACGCTCATGGCCGTTTCCATAAAGACTGCGCCTGTCTTTCAGCCCGGCACTCCCGAACCTCTTTTCCGAGCGAACTTCGTGGGATTTTCCGGTTTCAGCCGCCGCGACTACGCCGTAAGCGGGAATGGCAGGCGTTTCCTGGTGAACACGAATTTAGGCGGTGGGGGTTCTCAGAATCTCACGGCCGTCGTTGGCTGGCGGCCTGCGGCCTCACGTGCCAAATGACAGCATCCCTTCGGCTTCCGCGGCTGCACCAAGGGAGCTTGGCCCGGTGGGTCCACAGGAGCGCATTCTGCTTCTGGACGTTCTTCGCGGATTCGCCATGTTCGGCGTTCTTTGGTCGAACTTGAACGATTCGTATGGGACGGTGAAGGCGTCATCCGGCTTCCAACATGCGCTGGCGTTTGCGCAGGATTCGCTGATCGAGCTGCGCTTCTACAGCTTGCTTGGTTTTCTTTTCGGCATGGGCTTTGCGGTCCAGCTCACCAGGGCCGAGCAGCGCGGGATCGATGTGCGCGCCATGTTCTGGCGGCGCATGGCGGCGCTGCTGGCGGTCGGAATGGCGCATGGGATGCTGATCTGGCGCAACGATGTGCTGACCGAGTATGCGCTGCTCGGAATGATTCTGGTGTTCTACCGCCGGCTTTCGCCACGCCCGCTGCTGGCCGCCGCGGCTGCTACGTTCGTTCTGGCGCCCTACCTGGTGAACGTAGCGATCGTCGGGTTCGGTGTGAAGTTCCCGCAGCCGCTGGCGGAGCAGCAAGTCGACTGGATCTACGCGCATGGCGCGTTCATGCAGATCGTTGCCGAGGGAGCGCGCGGTTACCTGTTCTGGTATCGCCGGTGGTTTCTGATCATTTTCCCATCATTTCTCACCTTGTTCCTGCTGGGGTTGTGGGCCGTACGGGTGGATCTGGTGAAGCGCCTGATGGCGCGGCGGAGCCGGTTACTCCGGGTGCTCGCAGGCGCGGTGGCGGGAACGCTGCTCGGATGGTACGTGGAGCGCCATCTGGACGCCTGGTGGCCCTTAGCGAAGTCGGGGCTGACCTTGGGAGAGGCGGTGTTCTCTTTACGGGCGTTGCGTCCGTTGGTGGGCTCGGCGGCCCGCGATCTAATGACGTGGAGCAACGCTGCCGCGTATGCCGCCACGTTGGCGCTGCTGGTTTCGATTCCCGCATGCGCCCGGCGGCTGGCGCCGCTGGCGGCAGTGGGACGCATGTCGCTCACGACTTATTTAACGCAGTCGATGGTCTCGGTTACGCTCTTCTACCATTATGGATTCGGCTGGTACGGACAGGTGGGATTTGACGGGATGTTGGCGATCACGGCCGTCGTTTTCGCTCTGCAGATGGCCGCGAGCGTATGGTGGTTGGGGAGGTATCGCTTCGGACCGATGGAATGGCTCTGGCGATCTGTGGCGTATGGCAAGCGGCAGCCTATGCGGCGGGAATAGGCGCGGAGTCTGTCACAGCGGGCAGGTCTGGGTGAGGGAGGCCGCTTCCCTGGCCGGATCCGGATCGCCTGGTATCGGTGGTTTCAGCGGAAATTCTTCACCAGGACCAGATCTTTTTTCAGCCGTCTCCGCAGATAGACGATTCGCTTGCCGTCTGGCGACCACTCCATCTGCTTGAGATCGTATGGCAACTCCTGGACGATCGGAACGGGCGGGCCGCCGGAGAGCGCCTGCGCCCAGATTTGGGAGAATTCGCCGTCGTGGGTTATAAAGGTCAGCGCGTGGCCATCGCGCCGCCACCGGATGTTATCCGCCCCATCTCTCAAGGGCAGCACCTGGCGCAGTTTGCCGTCTTCCAGTGAGCGGATAGCCAACTCGACCTGGTTGTTGGCCGGATCGATCTGTTCGTGCGCGACGAGCGTGCCGTCCGGCGAGATGGCGGGCGCGGTTTCCGGAGAGTCTGCGAGCTTGACCGGCGGGACACGGCTATCCATCGAGGTTTTCCAAACTCCCCAGCGGCCGTTGACCTTGGAAGCATAGATGACCCACTTGCCGTCGGGCGAAAGCTGGGGATAGAAGTCGAGGGCGCCGGCAGTCAGGCGCGTGGCTCCGCCGCCTTCCAGGCCGGCGCGCCAGATATTCCGCGACCCGTTGGTCTCGGAAACGAAAACCACGACCCGGCCATCGGAGGAGCACGCCGGCTGGGCGATGTCGCTGGGGAATCCAGGCAGCGGTCTGCGGCGTGGAGCGGCGAGGTCGGCAAGCCACAACTCCGATTTGACATAGTCAGGATTGTAAATGTATAGCACGCGTCCGTCGGGTGTCCAAACGGGGGAGTCGTAGCTGCTCACGCCAAGATCGATCGAAGCGGCCTGGACGGTTCCGCCGGCAGAGAACCCGGCTATCCAAAGACTGTCCAGCGTCTCCAAATGGGACCCCAGCAGGGTGGCGCCATCGGCGGTCAGGCTGATCTCCGAGTAAGAACTGGTATCGTTGGTCAGACGGTGAGGTTCGCCATTGGTGCTCAGCCTCCACAACTGAAGCGGTCCCGACTTCTCAGTCCGCATTACCGCAACGAGGTTCTGGCGGTCGATCCAGCCGAGGGACCGGAGCGACCGGATCTGCGGCTGCCTCGAAAGCTGTTTTTCCGGCCCACCGTCCGGCGGGATCTCCGCCAGGGTCCAGGCAGTTCCCTGGGCCTCGTGCGATCCATAAGCGTAAAGGATAGTGTTTCCGTCGGGAGCCCACTGTGGCCCGTAGTACGGATAAGGCGCCTGGCTGGCGGCGATCACCTGTAGTCCGGTTCCCTCGGCGGTCGCTTTCACGAGCAGAGCGCGGCCCGTTTCCCTTTCATAACGCTTGAACACCATGTATCGGCCGTCGGGCCGAAACGCGGGAGCCGAGTTGATGCCGGCCAGGAGGCGCTCGGGTGTGCCGCCGCGGACGGAGACGCGATAGAGGCTGCCGGCGTCCGGCCCCCGGTGCTCGTCCAGAACGTAATACAAGTGTTCGCCATCGGGCGCATAGGCAACCCCCCAATGGTGGCCCAACACGGCGCCCGATATGCGCGTTCCGGTCCCGAAAGCGTCCACCTGGCGAACCCACAGACTCTGCCCCGAGGGCTCTCCCGACACATAGGCGAGCGATTTGCCATCCGGCGAGATGATTCCGTAGACGGGGTTGTTGTCGACATTCAGCCTGGTGATGCGGACATCGGAAGGCTGTTGATGGAATAGGACGCGGCTGGCGATGGCCAAAGTCACCGCGAGGACGGCGGCCGCCGCGACGGCGATCCGAAGCGGCAGACGGCGGGGAGCGCGGGTTCGAAGAAGTGGCGTGGTGGAGACCGACCCGCCAAGCGGTTCCCGGATCTCCGCCACGGGCGCAGCAAACCGGTAGCCGCGTTTGGGCACGGTTTCAATGTACTGGCGTCCGTCCGGCATGCCGCCCAGGGCTCGTCGAAGGAGGAAGATATTCTGCGAGAGGTTTCCTTCTTCGACGAAGGAGTCTGGCCAGACCTCTTTGAGGAGATGTTCTTTGTCCAAGACGCGGCCGCTTTGGGCCACCAGTACCAGCAGGGTACTGTACGCTTTAGGGGTCAACGGAACAATCTCGCCCGAGCGGCATAGTACGCCCTCGCCGGCTCTTAACTGAAAGGGCCCGAATTCGAATATATGGTCTGAATCCTGCAAGATGCCCGACCCTTTGAGAATTCTATAACAAATTCTTGATGGTTTCCGAAGGACGCGCTGTTCCTAAGTCCTAGTATAGTCTCTGCAAGGGACAGGCGCGTCCTTCGGCGACGCATAGTGGAGGGGACAAATGAACGACCAGCAGAAGAAATCCCACTACCATCTCTATAAGGCAACGGCCGCCACCAAGATCTGGCAGGTGAAGGGGGCGCCGGTCAGATCCCCATTCTTTTATGAGGCGGGGATCACTATCGACGTCGACGGGGCTGCCGATGCCTACGCTCCGCGGGGCAGCGGGCTCCAGGGCCGGGACTATCTCGGCAACGCACTCCCCTTGAAAGACAGCCAAGGCAGGGCCCCGAAGAGCCCCGGCTGGATCCCGACGTACAAATCAACCCTGCGTGACAAAACCGGGGCTTCGGTGGTGCAGAAGTCCGGGCCGACCCAGGGATACTACATCGCGGAGACATCGCTGAAGGATATCTTTTGCGATGCTACCGATGTAAAGCGTCAGACCGACGCGACCACATACCCACGGGGGATCATCTACATCGTCTTTCCCGACACGGGGCTCGGCAAGGAACTGCGGTGCCCGTTGCAGGACCTCTCGACAAACGGGAAACGGTGGCTGGACCTGTACGACGACAGGCTGGACCTGGTGAAACAAGTGACCGACTGCTTCTCTCCGGAGTACCCGGGAGTCGCCCAGGCCTTCCGTAAGCTCGGTTGAGCGGCCGACCGATAGGCGAGAATCCAATGAAAGCTCTCCGGTTCGTATCGATTGCCATTCTGCTTACCGGACTCGCGACGCCGGTCGCGGGCCAGCCACTAACCCTGACCACCTCACCGGTGAGTCCCACCACGTACGGGCAGTCCGTCACTCTGACTGCCGCGCTCAACAACTACTTCGACAACGGGACGACGGTGGATTTCGTTGACGAATCCCGTTATCTCGGTTCCGGAACTGTGATCTCGGGGCCACTTGTCTTCACCCCTTATGCGCAAATCACGGTCTCGGATTTTCCTGTAGGAACACACACCTTGACGGCTACTTGCTGTGACGGGGGTTTCGAAGGAGCGTTTTCGGGCAGCAAGACCCTTGTGGTGAACCGGGCGCCAACCACTACCACGCTGGGAAGCGCGCCCAACCCTTCCACAGTCGGCCACACCGTAACCCTCACCGCGACCGTTTCGCCTTCCGCCGCCACCGGCACGGTCGAATTCAAGGACGGTGCGGTCAGCCTGGGGATCGTGGGTTTCAGTGCAAGCGCGGTCCTGTATGTCTTTTTTTCGGCGGGCAGCCACAGCCTGACCGCCACATACTACGACAGCGATCCGAACTACGCCGGTAGCACGTCCGCCGTTCTATTCCAGACGGTGAACAAGATTCCTACCAGCACCGGCCTCTCGCTCGCACCGAATCCCTCCATCTACCGCCAAATCGTGACTCTTACAGCCAACGTGTCGCCCCCGGCCGCGACCGGCAACGTCACCTTCACCGAGGGCGCGACCTTGCTGGGCAACGTGAGCCTGTCGGGCGGCAGCGCGAGCATGACCATTTCCACGCTTCCGGCCGGCAGCCACAACCTGACCGCCACATATAATAGCGATGCCACCTACGCCGTCAGCGCGATGTCGGCCTCCCAGACGGTGAAACCAGCGGACACCTCGACCAGCCTCTCGCGAACGCCGAATCCCTCCACCTACGGCCAAATCGTGACTCTTACGGCCAACGTGTCGCCCTCGGCCGCGACCGGTACCGTCACCTTCACGGAAGGCGCGGCCGTGCTCGGCAACGTGAGTCTGTCGGGGGGCAGCGCGAGCATGACCATCTCCACCCTTACGGCCGGCAACCACACCCTGACCGCCACCTACAGTGGGGACACCAACTACCTCGGCAGCGCGTCGTCCTCTTCCCAGAGCGTGAACCAAGCGGCCACGTCAATCAGCCTCGCGAACGGGCCGAACCCCTCGACCATCGGTCAGCCGGTGACTCTCATTGCCAATGTGACGCCCGCTGCAGCGACGGGAACGGTCACTTTCAATGGTGGGGCGACGCTCGCAACGGTGAATCTGTCCAACGGAAATGCGACCACATCGATCGCGACACTTCCGGCCGGCACGCAGAATCTGACGGCCTCCTACAGTGGCGATACGAACTACTCCGCAAGCCAATCGGGAGCGGTTCAGCAGACCGTGAACCCGATCGGAACCGCCACGATTCTGACGAGCAATCCGAATCCTTCCATCTTTGGCCAAGCCGTCACCCTGACGGCCTCGGTGACGCCCGCCACCGCGACCGGGACGATCACATTTCTGGATGGCTCGAACACGCTCGGAACCTTCAATCTGGTGAACGGAAGTGCGAGTTTCACGACCTCCACTATCGCGGTTGGCACCCACACTTTGACCGCATCCTACGGCAGCGATGCCGGCAACGCACCCAGTACTTCGCCACCCATCGATCAGATCGTCGCGCCCGCTGGTGCGCGCACCATCACCTCGCTGAGCCCGAGCACCGCCTCCGCCGGCAGCGGCGCTTTTACCCTCACGGTGAACGGCACCAACTTCAGCGCCGGGGCCAGAGCGCAGTGGAACGGAGCTCCGCTCCCGACCACCTTCGCCAGCGCCATCCAGGTCCTGGCCGCGGTGCCGGCGAACCTGGTCGCCAGTACCGGCACCGCCATCATCACGGTGGTGACGGTGGGGGGAACGACTCCGGGCAAGGCATTCACGGTCAACCCCGCGGGCCAGGCTTGTAGCTTTACACTGTCGCCCGGGAGCGGGGGATTCGCGGCGACCGGCGGCTCCGGCAGTATCCTGGTGACCGCCACTCGCACCGACTGCACCTGGACTGCTACCAGCAGCGTGCCCTGGATCTCATTCTCCAATGGAACGCAGACCGGGAGCGGCACACTCAACTACACGGTCGGGGCCAACTCCGCAGCCAACAGCCGCAACGGCGTGATTGCCGTCGGCGCGCAGACATTTGCCGTTACGCAGTCGGGAACGACCTGTTACTTCTCGCTGCCCTCCGCCAGCCAGGCGTTCGCCGCGTCGGGCGGCAGCGGCACGGTGTCGGTCACGGCGCCGGCCGGCTGCAGTTGGACCGCGGTCAACGACGCGACGTGGGTGTCCATCGCGCCGGGTGGGGGATCGGGGAACGGAACGGTGGCCGTCACCGTGGCAGCCAATCCTTCGTCCGCGGCCCGGTCAACCACCCTGACGATTGCCAACCAGCCGTACAGCGTGACGCAGGCCAGGAGCGGGTCCACCGGCAGTTGTACGGCGAGTGTGCCGACAACGCCGCAGGCGGCGCTCGAAGGACGCACCGAAGTGCTGGGAGATCTCCTGCTGAACTGCAGCGGACTGAGCGGCGCGCTGCTGGCGGATATCGCGCTGACGCTGAACGTGAACGTGACGAACGCTCTGGCCAACGGAACGACTGACGCCGTGCTGACGGTGAATGGAGGCGCGGCGAAGAATGGAGTTATCGCGGGTTCCAACATTCTGCGCTGGCCGGGAGTGTCCATCGCGCCCGCCTCTAATGGAACGGCCAGCGTGCGGATTGCCGGAGTTCGAGCCGACGCCAGCCGGCTCGCCATCCCGGGCGTTGCGCAACCAGCATCGATTACCGGCCGGGTGAGTTTCTTGCCTGCGGTCCCGGTAATCGATCCCTTGCAAATCCTGGCGCGGGCGGCGCCGTCGCTGATTTTGACGAGAATTCAAGCGAGTCCCGCGAACGGGGGCGCCCAGACTTTCGTGCCGATGCAGTTTCAGGAAGCGCAGGCGGCTTCGTTCCAGCCCGCCGTCACGCGGCTGCGCGTTACCCTGACGAATGTGCCCGGATCGGTGCAAGCATACGCGCCGATCTATCCGGCCGAGGGCGCCCCGCGTGCTCAGTTGTACTCGGCGGACGCAAGCGGTTTCGGGGGCGCTCCGCTCACGGGCGCTATCGTGGCGGGGGGCATGTACCAGCCGTTGACGGTGTCCAACGGGGCCACCGCCGCAACCTGGGTAGTGCTTGCCGCGGACCCGTCGCAAGCCGAGACGTGGACCTTCCCGCTGCTGGTAATGAATGCCACGGCCGCCGATCTGAACCAGATTCAGTACTCCGGCAGCCTGGCGCCGGTCAGCGACGTGGGCCTGGCGAGTTCCGCCGCGCCGGTGCCACGGTATCGCGACCTTTCGACGCCACTGAAGCTGGTCAACCTGCGCATGACTTCCTCGTTGCAGGTGCAGGCCGCGGCGGCCTCGATGAAGCCGGCGATGCGGCAGGAGGCAAGTCTTGCGACGAACGGGACAGTCACGGCCGGTTCCAACGTAACCACGGTCTACCAGTTGGTGAACGATACTATCGACCCCACGCAAACGGCGAACCATGTGACCATACGAGGCAACGTCCCATCGGGACAGAGCCTGATCAGTTGCACGGCCACTGGCGCAACTTGCGAAGGCTCGGGTAATCAATTTCAGGCAACATACCCAAGCCTGGGAGCGGGGCAGATGGCGACCGTAATGGTGATGACACGGGTGGATCCATCCACGCCGAATGGTTCGGTGTCCGAAAATACCGGAGACGCCTCGGCCAATGAGCCCAGTCAGGATATGTTCGCGGCCATGGCCAGCGCCAGCTTCCTGGTTGTGAATGGGCTGCCGCTGCCGGTGGAACTGGCGCCCGCGTACGGGACAGGAAGCAGCCAGAGTTTCAAGTTTCAGTTTTCCCATCCGTACGGATTCCAGAATCTGGGCGTGGTGAATGTGCTGATCAACAATTTTCTGGACGCGCGCAGCTCATGCTACCTGGCGTACGTAGTGCAGTCCGGCATGCTGCTGCTGGTCGACGATGCAGGCCATGCGGGCGGCCCGTTCGCCGGGTCGGTGCCGCTGGGGAGTCCGATCGTGATCCAGAACACCCAGTGTGGCGTGACCCTGACCTCCGCCGTAGGGGTTGGGACGACGTTGACGCTGGTGGTGAATATCACGTTTAAGTCTGTGTTCGGCGGAAACCGGATTGTGTACGTGGCCGCGCGCGACCAGGGCCAGGGCAACTCGGACTGGCAGGCGCTGGGGGTGTGGCAAGCGCCGTTCGAAACGAAGGGGACCATTGCAGTGACGGGTGTTTCACCGGCCCGGGGAGCGGCGCCCGCGGGCGCCACCCGCCCGTTCCAGCTCACGTTGACCGATTCCATCGGGACCGGCGATTTCGGGATCGTGAACGTTCTGGTCAACCACTTTCTCGACGCCCGGCGGGCATGCTATCTGGCATATCAGCCATCCAACAACACGCTGTACCTGGTGAACGACGCTGGAGATGCAGGCGGACCCTTTGTTTCGATGGTCCTGAACGGATCTTCGGGGAGTATCGAAAACAGCCAGTGCGCGGTACTCGGGACAGCGTCGGGCGTTGCATTCCAGCCCTACATCCTGACCCTGACGCTGAACATCACGTTCAAAGGGGCGTTCATGGGGAACCGCGTGGTGTACGTGGCGGGTCGCGATGTCGCGGGAGGAGGCAATAGCGACTGGCAAGCCGTCGGCACGTGGAGCGTGCAATAGGGAGCGTGACAAGAGCTCACCGGAGAGACGCGGAGGCGCTGAGATTCGCGCGGAGAAAAGAGAGTCAGAATTGGAGAGCGCTGAGCGAGCGGAGGGCGCGGAGGCCGGCCGCGAGCTTAGGCCTACGATACCCTGGCTAGCCGTCGGGCAGGCCGGCACGGCCGGCCCACTTGGCGCGGAGGAAGTGGCGATTCATCAAGGCGATGACGGAGAGCTTGATCTCTTTCGGGCAGACCGCTTCGCACTCGCCGATGTTGGTGCAGCTTCCGAACATTTCCTGTTTCGCCTGGGCCACCATGGCCTCCGCGCGCTGGTCGCGTTCGGGCTGGCCTTGCGGGAGGAGGCCGAGGTGGGCGATCTTGGCGGCGGTGAAGAGCGATGCCGAGGCGTTGGGGCACATGGCCACGCAGGCGCCGCATCCGATGCAGGCGGCGGCGTCCATGGAGCGCTCGGCGTTGTCCTTGGGGACGAGAACGGCGTTGCCGTCGGGGGCGCTGCCGGTGGCGGCGGAGATGAAGCCGCCGGCGGCGACGATGCGGTCGAAGGAGGAGCGGTCCACCACCAGGTCTTTGACCACGGGGAAGGCGCGCGCGCGCCACGGCTCGAGATACAGCTCATCGCCATCCTTGAACTGGCGCATGTGGAGCTGGCACAGGGTGGTGCCGGGCAACGGTCCGTGGGCCACGCCGTTGACCATGCAGCCGCACATGCCGCAGATGCCTTCGCGGCAATCGTGGTCGAACGCCACCGGGTCTTCGTCCTTGGCCATCAACTCTTCGTTGAGGACGTCGAGCATCTCCAGGAACGACATGTGCTGGCTGACGTTGGGGACCTCGTAGCGCACCATGCGGCCCTTTTCGCCGGCATTCCGCTGCCGCCAGATGTGGAGAACGATTCGCATTACTTGTAGCTCCGTTGCGTGGGGTGCACGTACTCGAAAATGAGAGGTTCCTTGTGCAGCACGGGCGGGTTCCCCACTCCGCGGAACTCCCAGGCGGCGGCGTAGGAATAGAGATCGTCATGGCGCGCCGCTTCGCCTTCGGGGGTCTGGTATTCCTCGCGGAAGTGGCCGCCGCAGGATTCGTTGCGCTCCAGCGCGTCCAGGCAGATCAGCTCGGAGAGCTCGAAGAAATCGGCGACGCGGCCGGCCTTCTCGAGCGCCTGGTTCAGCTCGTCGCCCGTGCCGAGCACTTTGACATCGTGCCAGAAGCGGTCGCGCATCTCGGGAATTTTCGAGAGCGCGTACTTCAGGCCCTCGGCGTTGCGGGACATGCCGCAGTAGTCCCACATGAGCTTGCCGAGCTCGCGGTGGCAGGAATCCACGGAGCGTGTGCCCTTGATTTCGAGCAGGCGTTTGGTTACGCAGGCGACCTGGCTTTCGACTTCGCGGACGGCGGGATGGGTGACGCCGATGCTCTCGAGTTTGCTGGTGGCGATGTAGTCGTTGATGGTGTTGGGCAGGACGAAGTAGCCGTCGCCCAGCCCCTGCATGAGCGCGCTGGCGCCCAGGCGGTTGGCGCCGTGGTCGGAGAAGTTCGCCTCGCCGATGACGTACAGGCCGGGGATGGTGGACATCAAATTGTAGTCCACCCATAGGCCGCCCATGGTGTAGTGGATGGCGGGGAAAATGCGCATGGGCGCCTGGTAGGGATCTTCGCCGGTGATGCGCTGGTACATATCGAACAAGTTGCCGTAGCGTTCCTTGATGACGGGCTTGCCGAGGCGCTGGATGGAGTCGCGGAAATCGAGGTAGACGGCGAGGCCGGTTTCACCCACGCCGCGGCCTTCGTCGCAGACCTGCTTGGCATTGCGGGAAGCGACGTCGCGCGGGACGAGGTTGCCGAAGCTGGGATACTTGCGCTCGAGGAAATAATCGCGCTCGCCGTCGGGGATCTGGTTGGGGGGCCGCTTATCGCCTTTCTCGAGGGGCACCCACACGCGGCCATCGTTGCGCAGCGATTCGCTCATGAGCGTGAGCTTGCTCTGGTATTCGCCGGAGACGGGGATGCAAGTGGGATGAATCTGGGTAAAGCAGGGATTGGCGAACAGCGCGCCGCGCTTGTGCGCGCGCCAGATGGCGGTGGCGTTAGAGCCCTTGGCGTTGGTGGAAAGGTAATAGACGTTGGCGTATCCGCCGGTGCCCAGGACGACGGCGTCGGCGACGTGCGATTCGACCTGGCCGGTGATCAGGTTACGGGTGACGATGCCGCGGGCCTTGCCATCGAGGACGATGAGGTCGAGCATCTCGGTGCGCGGGAACATCTGCACCTGGCCGCGTCCGATTTGTTTTTCGAGCGCCTGGTAGGCGCCCAGGAGCAACTGCTGTCCGGTCTGGCCGCGGGCGTAGAAGGTACGGGAGACCTGCGCGCCGCCGAAGGAGCGGTTGTCGAGATAGCCCGAATATTCGCGGGCGAAGGGCACGCCTTGCGCCACGCACTGATCGATGATGTTGAGGCTGACCTGTGCCAGGCGATAGACGTTGGACTCGCGGGCGCGGAAGTCGCCGCCCTTCACGGTGTCGTAGAAGAGGCGGAAGACGCTGTCGCCATCGTTTTGGTAGTTCTTGGCGGCGTTGATGCCGCCCTGAGCGGCGATGGAATGGGCGCGGCGCGGCGAATCCTGAAAGCAGAAGCACTTGACGTTGTAGCCCAGCTCACCGAGGGTGGCCGCGGCAGCGCCGCCGGCGAGGCCGGAGCCCACGACGATGATGGTGTGTTTGCGCTTGTTGGCCGGATTCACCAGCTTGAGATTGAAACGGTGGCGCTCCCACCGCGTCTCAATCGGGCCTGTCGGACATTTGCAGTCGAGTTCCATTGCGGGCGTTCCTCAGAGAGTCAAAATGCCGGCCATCACGGCGATGGGAATGGAGCAGTTGCCGATGGCGATCAGGATGGCGACGACGGCCGCGCCCTTCTTGAGGAGCGGCGTGTAGCGCGGATGGTCGATGCCCAGGGATTGAAACATGCTCCACAGGCCGTGATAGAGGTGCATGCAGAGGAGGATCATGGCCAGGATGTAGAAGCCGGAGACCCAGGGATTTTGGAAACCGGCGATCACGTTGTGGTAGACGTCGGGGGTGATCGGGCTGCCGTTGACATCCTGCAGGGGCAGCACGGCGCCGACGGTGAGGTGCAGGACGTGGAAGACGACGAAGGCGCCGACGATGGGGCCGCTCCAGAGCATGGTGCGGGCGGCGTAGGAAGCGGGGACGTCGTTCTTCTTGACGTAGCGGACGGGGCGCGCGGCGCGGTTCTGGCTCCAGAGCTGGACCGAGGCGGTGACGTGCAGCACGAGGGCCGCGAATAGAAACGCGCGGATGGCCCACAGCGGAACAGCATTCGCCGGGTTATGGAGGAACGCGGCGTAGCGGTTGATCTGTTGGTGGTCCGCGGAATAGATCTGGAGGTTGCCGAGCAGGTGTCCGGCGACGTAGCCGAAGAGAATCACGCCGGTGAGGGCCATGACGGCCTTCTTGCCGATGGGGGCTTCGTAGAAACGGACTGCTTGATGGATGGGATTGATGGCGAGTGCGCTCATGCGGCGATCCTGACGGCGAAATGGCTTCGCTGGAAAGATGTGGTGACACCCGTATGCGGGAGTGCACAAAGCAGGGCTAAAGCTCTCAAACTTCCAGTATAACCGGGAGCGGTTGCGTGGGGGCATCACCCGTTGTGCATTCGACGGTTGCGAACTTGCAGTGACGGACCGCCGCCGATGTACGTGGCGGGGAATGTTAAGCTGGGTGAGCAGAAGCGCGCCGTATGACACACCTTGTTCACGTCGATCCCCTTCTTTTCGAGGCCGGGGATCGCTTCGTGCGGGAAGAGTTTCTCGCGCGTTGGGAGCGCATGCCGACCCTGAAATTCGCCGAGCTCATCGACGGAGTGGTTTACCTGCCATCGCCGGTCTCAATCGAACACGCCCGTAGAGATCACATTCTCCAAGTATGGACCGGCCTTTACGCCAGCCACTCCGGCGTTGTCGAGGTGTTAGCCAACGGCACATGGCTGATGGCCGAGAGCGCGCCGCAACCGGACGTAGCGCTTCGTCTGCGGCCGGAGTGTGGAGGGCAGAGTCGAGATACGGGAAAGTATCCCGTTGGAGCCCCGGAGTTGGTAGCCGAGGTATGTGGATCGACGCGCTCGTATGACTTGGGCCCCAAGCTGGCGCTCTATGAGCGGGCGGGAGTTAGAGAATACCTGGCGGTTTTGCCGGAAGAACGGCGACTGGAGTGGCGCGTCCTCCGGGACGGCGGCTTTGAATTGATCCCGGCGGAAAGCGCGGGCATTCGCCGGTCCCTGGTCTTCCCGGGTCTCTGGTTGGACGAAATGGCGTTCTGGAGGAACGACGTTCCCGGCGTGCTCGCGGTCCTGGAGCAGGGGACACATTCGTCGGAGTTCGCCACGTTCAGGGAGAGACACCACGCGCGTTGATGGAAATCGGCGCGGAGCCTTCACCCGTTGCCGCCCGCGCGTGTTTAAGAGTTGATCTGGCAGCGCCCCAGTTTTTGGGCAAATCACGGCAACTGCCCGCCCGTTCTCGAAAACCACAGTGTGCTCCTCCCGCTCCGAGTCCAGGAGATGCATCGGTTTGCGGCGGCGGGCGCTATACGCCTCGCATTCGCGGACCGTGTTCTCGAAGAAATGCGACTGATGACCACAGTCACAGATAAACGACGAAGGATACAGACACCGAGCCATGTCAAGATCCGTTCACGCTCAAACCGGCTTCCAGCTTCGTGCGGTAAATCAGATGAGCCATACCCAACGTTCCGCGCTCGTGGGAAACCCAAGCTCGAAGTCGGCAAAACGCTTGAAATTCCGCAAGCGCGCTCGTGCAACCTTCATGCTTGCATCCTCCCACGCTCAAATCGCGCCGGGGCTGGAGACGGACCCAAACCAATCTACTAATCTCCGGTGAAAAGCCGGGAGTCCTGTGTCACTTGTTACACTCCATAGACGGGAGTATCCAGCTTGCGAATCAAGAAGGCGGTAATTACGGCCGCGGGGCAGAATCAGCGCGCCCTTCCGCTGCAGACGGTGATCGATCGGGATGGACGCGAGAAGTCCGTGCTGGGCATTCTGATCGAGCAGGCGCTGACGGCGAACGTGGAGCAGATTTGCGTGGTCGTCTGGCCGGGAGACGAGACGCGCTACGCGCAGGTGACCGGGACACACGGCGGCGCGGTGCGGTTCGTGGCGCAGGAGCAGCCTTCCGGATACGGGCACGCGATTTATTGCGCGCGCGAGTTTGTGGGGCGCGATCCGTTTCTGCACATGGTGGGAGATCACCTCTACGTGAGCACGTCGAAGCCCTGCGCGCAGCGGCTGGTGGAGATTGCCGAGGCCGAGCAGTGTTCCGTATCCGGGGTCCAGCCCACGCGGGAAAGCCTGCTGCCACGGTTCGGCACGGTGGCGGGACGGCGCGTGCCGGGGCAGCCGGGGCTCTATCGCGTGGAGACGGTGATCGAGAAGCCTACGCCGACGGAGGCGGAGCAGCGTCTTATGGTGCCGGGGATCCGGGCCGGATATTATCTGTGCTTCTTCGGGATTCATGTTCTGACTCCCACCGTGATGGATGTGCTGGGGAGAATGCTGGCGGAGGGAGGCAGCGCTACGCTCTCTGCGGCGTTGGGTGAACTCGCGCGGCACGAGCAGTACCTGGCGGTGGAAGATGCCGGGAGGCGGTACGATATCGGCGCGCGCTACGGCCTGCTGACGGCGCAATTGGCGCTGGCGCTGAACGGGCAGGATCGCGCGCAGGTGCTCTCGCAGTTGCTCGAACTGCTGGCGGACCGGGAGATGACCGGCGCGGCGGCGGGGAGCGAGCGGTGAGCCGATTCAGTGACGCGATCACGGCGAGCGATGCGGAGACACGGGATCGTTCGCTGGAGTCGCTTTGCCGTGGGGTGACACTCGAGGATCTGCTGGCTGGATGCGAAGAGCTGGATCGATTCCGGCGAACCAGCGACAACCTCTACGAGCGGGTTCGGGCGCTCTTTTTTCTGTATGCGATTCATCGGTTTCATCTGCCTGCGCGCGATGGTCAGGGCGCGGCCCTGCCTCACGCCGGGTACGCCAATCTGTTGAGGCGGCGTTTTGAAGAGGCCATCGACATTTTTCTGGCGGCGCAGGCGGCCGGCGGACCGAGCGGCGCGATTTCGAGCGCCCTGGCGGTGGGCTATCGCGCGCTGGGATTTCAGACCCTCGCCGACCAGGTGCGGCGCAGCGTGCGTTCGGTGCGCGGCAACCAGTGGATGTTCCGCACCGCTCACCCGGCCGACTACCCGCTGCGCGTTCGGCCGGAACTACTGAACAGCGACCCGGTGTTCCCCATCCTGCGCGAGGCCACGCCGGTGCGCATGGACCTGACGCACAGCGGGTGGAGCGACATCTTCTTTCTGGGAATGGACTTTCCGGAAGGCGCGCGGGTGCTCAACATTTCGGTGGACCTGAGCGTGCGAGGAGACCGCGGGGGCGAGCCGCGGCCGCCGGTGGAAGCGTATTTCCGCGTCATCGATCAGCCGGTGCTGCGGTTGGCCAGCGTGGATCTGAAGGCGTCGGCGGACATTGCGTCGATCGCCGAGGTGTTCGATTTCGCGCGAGACTACCTGGGCTTGTTGAAGGCGGCGGCGATTGCATCGGGAATCGTGCCGCCGGGGTTGGAAGGCGCGACTCAACCGCTGGCCGACGTGCTGGCGCGGTTGACCGGCAGGCCGGGGCACGGAATCGAGATCGTGAGCAAGGTGAACGACATTCCCAAGGGCTCGCGGCTGGCGGTGTCGACGACCCTGCTGGCGTGTCTGATCGCCGTGTGCATGCGCGCGACAAACCAGATTCACGCGCTCACGGGAGGCCTCGAAGAGCACGACCGGCGGCTGGTGGCGGCGCGCGCCATACTGGGCGAGTGGCTGGGCGGATCGGGAGGCGGCTGGCAGGATTCCGGCGGCGTGTGGCCGGGCATCAAGCTGATCCACGGTGTGTGCGCCGGCGGGGACGATCCGGAATCCGGGGTGAGCCGCGGACGCCTTCTGCCGGACCATCGGATCTTCAGCGCGGCGGAGGTTTCCGAGCGCACGCGAGAGCAATTGCAGGAGAGCCTGGTGCTGGTTCACGGCGGGATGGCGCAGGATGTGGGGCCGATCCTGGAGATGGTCACGGAGAAATATCTGCTGCGCTCGGAGACGGAATGGCGCGGCAGGCGGGAAGCGATCCGCATACTGGACGAGGTGGTGGGCCATCTGAGCAGCGGGGACATCCGGGCGATCGGCGGTTGCACCGAGCGCAACTTCGATGGGCCGATTCAGACGATTATTCCGTGGGCGGGCAACCTGTATACCGAGACGCTGATCGCCCGGGCGCGCGCCGAATTCGGGGACGACTTCTGGGGATTCTGGATGCTCGGCGGCATGTCGGGCGGGGGGATGGGGTTCCTGTTCAGCCCGCATCGCAAAGCGTCCGCCCAGGACCGGCTACAGACGATTATGAGCGAGACCAAACGGCAGATGGAGCACGCGGTGCCGTTCGCCATGGAGCCGGTAGTCTACCATTTTGCGATCAACGAGCGGGGGACCGACGCCGTGCTGCTGCGCGGCGACGCAGCGCTGATGCCCGCGGAGTACTACCGGATGGCGGTTCCGCCGCTCATTCGTACGGAGTCGCGCCTGTTATCGCCGGTGCGTCGCGCGGAGCTGGAGCGGTTCACGGCGGCGTGCCGCGAGAACGCGGGTTTCTCGGAGATGATGCAGCACCTGTTCGACGACCTGCTGCCGCGAGGCCAGGAGAAGGATGGGGGACGGCCGCAGAGCCTGGAGAGTCTGCTCGAGACTCACGGGTTCGACCGCGTGCAGCACGAGCAGGTTCAAGCCGACCTGCGCGGCGGGCGGATCGGGCTGGCGCAGAATCGGCTGCCGGCCAGCAGCCGGATCGACGATGCGCGCGCAGGGGATGTGTGGGATGCCGCAGGCGGTGTGGCGGAGCACTATCGCGAGACCGGAATGGACGCGCTGGCGGCGGGGATGGTGGCGGTGGTGTCGCTGGCCGGCGGGGTCGGGAGCCGCTGGACCAAGGGCGCCGGGGTGGTGAAGGCGCTCAACCCTTTCTGCAAACTGGGCGGCCGCCATCGGAGCTTTGTGGAGACGCACCTGGCCAAGAACCTGCGGGTGGGGCGCGCCTGCGGCACGATGGCGCCTCACGTCCTGACGACCAGCTATCTGACTCACGAGGCGATCGAGGCGCATCTTCGCGCGAACGGGAACTACGGCTATCCGGGACCGCTGCTGCTCTCGCCCGGCCGCATCATCGGCCTGCGGCTGGTGCCCATGGAGCGCGACTTGCGCTTCGCCTGGGAGGAAATGCCGCAGCAGTTGCTGGACGAACAGGCGCAAAAGGTGCGCGAGAGCCTGCACGCCACGCTGATCGAGTGGGCGAGGCAGACTGGCGAAGGCGGCAATTATACCGACAATCTGCCCATGCAGTGCCTGCATCCCGTGGGGCACTGGTATGAGGTTCCGAACCTGCTGCGCAATGGCACGCTTCTGCGGCTGCTGGAGGAAAGGCCGCGGTTGAAGCACCTGATGGTCCACAATATCGATACGGCGGGCGCGGATGTGGACGCGGCGCTGCTGGGTTACCACATCGAGGAGGGCGCGGCGCTGACTACCGAAGTGATCGCGCGTCACGTGGAGGACCGCGGCGGGGGCCTCGCGCGCGTGGACGACCGCGTGCGGCTGGTGGAGGGGTTGGCGCTGCCGGACGATGAAACGGAGTCGCGATTGTCGTATTACAACAGCGCGACGTACTGGATCGATATCGACCAACTGCTGGCGGTGTTCGGGCTGACTCGCGGGGAGTTGGGGGATACGGATCGGTTGCACGATGCGGTGCGGAGTGTGGCCGCGCGCATGCCCACTTACATTACGCTCAAGGATGTGAAGAAGCGCTGGGGGAAGGGGCAGGAGGACGTGTTCCCGGTGGCGCAGTTCGAGAAGCTTTGGGGCGATATGACTGCGCTGCCGGAGCTGAAGTGCCGGTTCGTGGCGGTGCCGCGCATGCGGGGGCAGCAGCTCAAGGAGCCGGCGCAGCTCGATGGGTGGCTGCGGGACGGGTCGGCGGCGTACGTGGAGGGTTTGTGTGAGTGGGGCGGCTGATCGCAAACCGCTCGGTTGAAGACGCGGCGAAGAACCGG
>JBGPKH010000070.1:0-21728 GCA_041485845.1 Bryobacteraceae bacterium | reverse complement strand
GCTCTACGAAATGCTCACCGGCCGCCAGATCTTCGGCGGCGACACAGTGTCGGACTCGTTGGCCGCAGTATTAAAAACCGACCCGGACTGGACCGCATTGCCGCCCGCGACTCCGCCCGCCATCCGCCGCCTCCTGCGCCGCTGCCTGGAGCGCGACCGCAAGCGCCGCCTGTCCGACATCGCCGACGCGCGCCTGGAGATCGACGAAGCCATCGCCGGATGGCAGGCGGAAGCGCCTGCCCCACCTGCGCCCCCGGCGCGCCCCGCATTCCGCTGGTGGAACGCGGCGATCGCGCTCGTAGCGCTCGCCGGTATTGCGATGGCCGTCATGCACCTGCGCGAGTCGCCGCCGGAAGCGGTCCCGGTGCGCTTCCAGGTTCCGGCGCCCGCGAAAGCCAATTTCGGCAACTACGGCATGGCGCTCTCGCCCGACGGCCGCAAGCTGGCATTCATCGCCACCGGCGCCAGTGGGCGGCCGATGTTGTGGGTCCGCCTGCTCGATTCCCTGGCCGCCCAAGCGCTACCCGGCACCGAAGGAGCAGGTTTTCTTCCCTTCTGGTCGCCCGACGGCCGCTACCTCGGGTTCCTGGTGCAGAGCACGCTGAAGAAAATCGAAGCCGGTGTGGCCGGCTCTCCCCAAACGGTTTGCGAATTTCCAGGCGCCCTGATCGGCGGATCGTGGAGTAGCGGCGGGGTGATGCTCTTCGGCTCCAACGCGGGCGGACTGTGGCAGGTGCCCCAGGCGGGCGGCGTGGCGAAGCAGGTCACCAGGTCCGATCCGTCGCAAGGCGAGTTGGGACATCTGCGGCCCTGGTTCCTCCCCGACGGCCGGCACTTTCTCTACGTCACCCGTACCGAAAAATCGGACAACCAAGCCATCTACGTTGGCTCGCTGGACGGCACGGCGCCCAAGCGTCTGGTGAGTTCCAGGCAGGCCGGCGCCTACGCACCTCCCACATCCGGCTGGGAGTATGGCCACCTGCTCTTCGTGCGGGACAGGACGCTGATGGCGCAACCGCTGGATACCCGGAAGCTCGAACTGGTGGGCGAGCCGTTTCCCGTGGCCGAGCAGGTGGGCTCGTCTCTGGCGATGGGGTTTTTCTCGGTGTCCTCGAATGGAGTGCTGGCCTACCGCACCGCATCCACCACCGGCAACTCGCAACTGATGTGGTTCGACCGCGAAGGCAAGCCTCTGGGCACCCTGGGGCCGGCCGCAACTTATAATGGCGCCGTGGCGTTTTCGCCGGATGGCAAGCGCCTGGCATTCGACCTGGTGGATCCATCCGGAAACGCCGATGTTTATGTGATGGACCTGGCCCGCGGCGTGCCCACTCGCTTCACGTTCGATATCGGGGTCGACAGCAGTCCGGTCTGGTCGGTGGACGGGAGCCGGCTCCTCTTCGCTTCCGGCCGCACTTCGCTCCTCACCATCTTCCACAAGGATGCCAACGGAGTCGGGGATGAACAACCACTGTGGCGCGGGCGTCCGGAGGACTGGTCCGCCGACGGGCGCAATTTCCTGTTCACTTTGCAGGACCCGAAGACCAAACTGGACATTTGGGTGGCTCCGGCCGGCGGGCCTCGTGGCGCCACCGGCGAGCAGAAGCCCGTGCCGTACCTCCAGACCCCGTTCGACGAAAAGAACCCGCGATTCTCCCCCGACGGGCACTGGATCGCCTACGCTTCGGATGAATCCGGCAGCCAAAACCAGATCTTCGTACAGTCCTTCCCGGTAGGGGCCGGCAAGTTCATGGTGTCGAAGGACGGCGGCGTGCAGCCCCGATGGCGTCGCGATGGAAAGGAGCTGTTCTACATCGCGGCCGACGGAAAGCTGATGGCCGTAGAGGTGAAGACGTCCCCCAGATTTGAAGCTCTGATTCCCAAGCCGCTCTTCGATCCGCGGATTTTCGGCGGCGGCGGGCAGGACACGTTCTTTCGGTACGACGTGACGCCGGACGGGAAGCGATTCCTGGTGAACAGCACGGCCACGGTCGCAGACGCCCCCGCTCCCGATCCCATCACCGTGGTGCTCAACTGGAACGCAGGGCGGAGACGATGACCCCGCAAACCATCGCGCACTATCGCATCAACGGGAAACTCGGCGCGGGCGGCATGGGCGAAGGCTTACAACCGCGATGGCGCCGCGATGGCAAGGAGCTTTTTTATTATCGCCGCGGACGGAAAGCTGATGGCCGTGGACGTGAAGACGGCCCCCAGGTTCGAAGCTGGTGCGCCAAAGCCGCTCTTCGATTCGCGGATCGTCAACTTCGGCCGGCAGAACATAGGCTTTCGGCACGACGCGGCGCCGGTCGGGAAGCGGTTTCCGATCAATACCTCCTTCAACGCCGCGGAGAATCCGGTCACCGAGCCTGTCACCGTGGTCGTCAACTGGAATGCCGCCGTGAAGCGGTGGCAGAAGTGGGACAGACGATGTCGTCTGTCACCCATCCCGCGCTGTTGTTTATGACAGACCACAAAAGGCGATGGTCTGTCCCACCTTCATTGCGCTTGACTTCCTCCCCCCGCCTTAGTATCGTTCCCAAGACGAAGGAGAGGGGAACTCATGAGCATTCGAGCGTGCGCGATCGCGTTGGCGTTGTCCGTCGCCCAGGCACAACAGCCGCCGGGCAAGGCCACCGATCAGCCGCGCCCCGAGGAAGTCGCCAAGCTGAAGTCCGGGCCGCCCCTGCCGTTCAAGGTCGCCGCCAACTGGCCGCAACTGCCCAAGACCTACAATTTCGGCGAAGCTTCCGGTGTGGATGTCGACCGCCAGGGCAACGTCTGGGTCTTCAACCGCGGCCACTGGCCGGTGATGCAATTCGACCGCGGCGGCAAGATGCTCCAGGCATGGACCAGCGAGACGCTACAAGTGAAATCGGCGCACGGCCTCCGCGTCGGGCCGGACGGAAACATCTGGTGCGTGGACGTGGCGGGCCACGTGGTGTTCAAGCTGAGCCCGGAGGGGCGCATCCTCATGGTGCTCGGCAATCGTCAAAACAACCCGGGGAACAACGATGCCCGCGACGCCTTCTACCAGCCGACCAACGTGGGCTTCCGGCCCAACGGCAACTTCTACGTGTCCGACGGGTACGTGAACTCCCGCGTCATCGAATTCAACCCGCAGGGTGAATATGTGCGCCACTGGGGCAAGAAGGGGACCGGCGACGGCGAGTTCGACCTGGTGCATGACGTGGTGCTCGATTCCAAAGGCCGCGTGTACGTGGCCGACCGCCGAAACGAGCGCATCCAGATCTTCGACGAGAGCGGCAAGTTCCTCGGCAAGTGGACCGGCATCGGCGCTCCCTGGGGCTTGGCCTACGTGCCCAAGGAAGAGGCCATCTACATGTGCGACGGCAAGTACAACCGCATCCTCAAGCTCAATCTCGAAGGACAGGTGCTGGGCGTGCTCAGCTCGTGGGGCAAGGCGCCGGGGAAAATCGACTACGCGCACAGCATCGCCGCCGACCCTGGCGACGGCAGCCTCTACACCGTCGAGATCAAGAACTGGCGCGTGCAGAAATGGGTGCGGCAGTAGCTCTGATCGGAGCCGCGACCACGGGAGCGAGAGTAAATCATGCAGCGTCTCAAACCGGTCGATATCGCGATTGCCGGTGGCGGCTGGGTGGGCCTGGCGATGGCCAAGGAGATCGCCACGCGGACTTCGCTCTCCGTGGTGGTGCTGGAGCGCGGTCCCGGGCGCGGCTTGAAGGAGTACGCCGCCGGCATGGACGAAGTGGACTACGTGCTTCGCCACAAGATGATGCAGAACCTGGCGGAGGAAACCGTCACCCACCGGCACTCGGTCCGGCAATCGGCGGTGCCCATCCGCCAATATGGATCGTTCACTCCGGGCACCGGCGTCGGCGGCTCGGGCGAGCATTGGCAAGGGCTCTCCTACCGCTTCTTGCCGGATCAGTTTCGCCTGGCATCCGCGCTGCGCGAAAAACACGGCCGCAACCTGCCCGAGGATTTGACCGTGCAGGATTGGGGCATCACCTACGACGAGCTCGAGCCGCTGTACTGGCGCGCCGAGCAGATGATGGGCATCGGCGGCAAGGCGGGCAACCTGCGCGGGCAGAAGGTCGAGGGCGGCAATCCGTTTGAAGGGCCGCGCTCCTACGAGTATCCCAACCCGCCGCATCCGGAGACGCTCCTGCTGTCTCTGTTCACCAAGGCTTCGAAGGAGCTCGGATATCATCCGTTCCCCACTCCGGCAGCCACGCTCAGCCGGACCTACCAAAACCCGGACGGCATCACGCGGCCGGGCTGCGCCTACTGCGGATACTGCTCGCGGTTCGGGTGCATGATCGGCGCCAAGGCACAGCCCACCAACACGCTGCTGCCGCTGCTGATCAAGCGCCGCAACGTCACGCTGCGCACCGGCTGCAACGTGCGCCGCGTACTGCACCGCGATGGCAAAGCCTCGGGAGTCCTGTATGTCGACGACAAGGGCGTCGAGGTGGAACAGCCGGCGCGCGTCGTGATCCTGGCCTCGTGGACGCTGAACAATGCCCGGCTGCTGATGTTGTCGCGCATCGGCGAGCCTCGCTTCGGCGAGCCGTACGATCCCGCAACGGGGAAGGGAACTCTCGGCCGGAACCTCACCCACCAGGTGAGCAACTTCACGGGAATCTTTCTCGACAAGCCGCTGAACGCCTTCATGGGCGCGGGCGGGCTGGGGATGACACTCGCCGATTTCGACGGCGATTTCGGCCTCGATCCCAAGTTCGGCGTTTTGCGCGGCGGCCACATCCGCGTGATGAGTGGAGGCGAGACGCCCATCTCCTCGTTTGGCCGCGTTCCGCCGGGAGAGGCGCGGGCCAATTGGGGATCCGCGTGGAAGAAGGCCGCCCTGAACTGGTGGGACCGCTCGGCGAGCATCACCAACGAATCCGAGCACCTCGCCTATCGCCACAACTTCATCGATCTCGACCCCAACTACACCGACAGGTTCGGCGATCCGCTGGCGCGATTGACGCTCGATTGGACGGACCACGAGCGGCGCCAGGCCGGCATGATCGCCACGGTGCAGCAGTCCATCGCCAAAGCCATGGGCGCCAAGACCGGCGGTAACTCGCGGAGGGTCGGCGCGCATTACTCGGTTGTCGAGTATCAGAGCACCCACGTTTCCGGCGGCGCGATTGTAGGCACGTCTCCCGAGACCAGCGTCGTGAATCCGTGGATGCAGCACTGGAGTATGCCGAATCTCTGGGTGGTCGGCGCCTCCGCATTTCCGCAGAATTCGTCGGGCAATCCCACGCTCACGGTGATGGCGACGGCCTATCGCGCGGCCGACGCGCTATTGAATCGCTACTTGAAACATCCGGGGCCACTGGCATGAAACGAAGAGAGTTCATCACGTTGCCGGCGCGCAGCCTTGGCGGCCTGCTGCTGTACACCCTGGCGCGCGAGCCGTTTCGCGTCGAAGCGCAGGAGGGAACGGTCCGTGTTCCGCTGCGCTTCTTCACCGAGGCGGAAGCGCGGGTGGTGGTGGCGGCCTGCGAGCGGATCTTCCCCGCCGATGCCAGCGGACCGGGCGCCACCGAGGCGGGCGTGGTGATCTATGTCGACCGTCAACTGGCGGGCCCCTACGGCCGCGACAAATTCCGTTACACCAAGGGACCTTGGGTGGACTCCGTCCCCGAGCATGGCTACCAGGCGAAAGCCACGCCGCGCGAGATCTATCGCGAGGGAATCGCACGGCTGGAGGATTTCGCGGCCTTGACGCCGTCGCAGCAGGACGAGCGTCTGCGCGCCATCGAGCCGACGGTGTTCTTCCAGATGTTGCGCCGGCACACGCTCGAAGGGATGTTCTGCGATCCGCTGCACGGGGGCAACGCGGGGATGATCGGGTGGCAGTTGATCGGCTATCCCGGACCGCGCATGAGCTACCGCGAGGAGATCGGCCGCAACCCCGGCGAGCCCTGGCGGCGCAAGCCCGTGAGCCTGTCCGATATGGTGGGGCATCCGGTCAAGGGGTGGGAAGAGGAGAACTAACCAACGACAATCTTGCGCTCTCGACGCATTCTTTCGAAACTGGCGGCCAGAGGCCCCTGTGCATAACTCGAGCTACGCCGAATACTCTCTCGGATGGGCTCTTCCGGCGCCGCTGGTGGAACTTGCATCGGACAATATGGAGCTGATCGCCCAACTGATCGAGGCCTTCCAGGTCGATACCGCGGCGCGTCTCCAGCAGGTGCGGGATGCCCTCGCAAACTCCGATTTGACGAGACTCCGCAGCGAGGCCCACACCATCACGTGCTCAGCCAGACAGGTCGGCGCCGATACCCTCGCGTCGGTATGCCACGAATTCGAGCTGGCCGCCATGGAGTCGCCCATACCGGACCTTGCGGAGCAGGTGCGCCGAATCGAGGAGCATTTTGACGATGTGAGCATGGCGATGATCCTGTATTCGGGAAGACCGTTGAGTGCGCGCGGAGTGTGAAGTCCCCAGGTGCCGCACGCGTCAGCAAGCGGTCTCCGCCGATGTCTCTATCCAAGTGCAACATGATGGTCAAGGCCAAGTTCGACCCGAAAGAAATGCGGCGCCACAAACAATTGGCCCTGTAGCCGGGGGCTTGACAACCGCACTCCATCCGCGTCATACTCCCAACGACAGACGATGGGAAAACAAACGGACTCGCTCGAGCTGCTTCCGGGCACGCTCGATCTCCTCATCCTCAAGGCCCTGGCGCGCGACACGCTGCACGGCTACGGCATCGCCCAAAGACTGAAGGACTCCTCCGGCGAAGTGCTGCAAGTGGGCGAGAGCTCGCTCTACCCGGCCCTGCAACGCCTGCTCCTCAATGGCTGGGTGAAAGCCCAATGGGGCGCATCGGAAAACAACCGCCGCGCCCGCTACTACACCATCACGCCCGCGGGCCGCAAACAACTTGCCAGCGAGCGCGAAGATTTCGAGCGCATGATCGCGGCCATCCAGAAAGTGCTGCAGACTGCGTGAAAGTGGGGCGGACGCCCTCGTCCGCGCGCGACCCCCTGGTGGCGAACTTGCCGGTGACCACCAGCACGCGCCCGTACACGAACAGGATGCGTCTCACCTCCGGCGCAAGGATGCGCTCCGCCTTCTGAACGGCAGTTGCGATCCGCCTCTGATCAACCAATCCGCGCACTACAATCGGCACAAGCCCATCATCTCCCTTATTCCTGTTTATTTGCGTTCATTTGTGGCCGGCTTGGTTTTCTTCCCTGCCCCCATGCATCTCCGAATCGAGAGCATAGTGATATCGTCGGACTGCGGAGCGCCCGCGGTGAACGCCACCAGTTCCCGCGTCACGCGGTCGATGATCTCGCGGCAGCCCAGCGACCCGGCGGCGCGCAAACTATCGGCGAGCGTCTCGTCGGTGAAATCCGCGAGCGTTGCGTCGGTCGCTTCCGGCACGCCATCCGTATAAAGGAAGAGTCCGTCGCCCGCCGCAAGCTGCGCAACCCCGCCCGTGTACCCCATCCCGTCAAACATGCCGAGCGGCAAACCGCCGGCCAGATCGATCGACTCCAGTCCGCCCGAAGCGCGCAGCAGATACGGCGGATTGTGGCCCGCGCTACAGTACGGGAACTCGCCGGTACGCGTGTTGAGGATGCCGTAGAAGCAGGTGGCGAACATCGACGAGACCCTCTCGCGCACCAGGACGCGATTGACTTCGAGCAGGCAATCCGCGGGCGGCACGCCCTGAAGCGCGGTCGTCTTGATCTGCGTGCGGGTCACCGCCATGTAGAGGGCCGCCGGGATGCCTTTGCCCGAGACGTCGCCAATCACCACCGCGAGATGGTCGTCATCCATGAGGAAGAAGTCGAAGAAGTCGCCGCCCACGAACCGGGCCGAGGTCATTTGCGCGTGGATGTCGAAGTCCGTGCGTTCCGGGAAGGGCGGGAACGTCCGCGGAACCAGCGAGTGCTGGATCCTGCGCGCGGTGTCGAGCTCTTTCTGAAGGGCCGCGAGTTGCTCGCGGTCGCGGACCGCGTCCACCATCTGCGCGCACAGCAGCGAGTTCTCGATGGCCGCGGCGGTTTGCAGAGCGATGGTGTTGAGCAGCTTCAGATCGGCCGTCGAGTAAGGGGTCCCGTCGGTGTTGGCGAGCGCGATCACGCCGGCGGTGCGCTGCTTGGCGCGCAGCGGAGCGCAAATGAGCGAGCGCAGCCCGAGTTCGGAGCCGCTCGCGCGCGGATCGCCGGCGCAGTCGTTCACGATCTCGGCGATACCGCGTTCCACAACCGAAGCGGCGAACCGCGAGGACTCCGCAAGCGGCGCACCAGCCCCGAACGAGGCCACCGAACGGAAGGGGCCGCCCGGCTGTTCCATGACGAGTATGCTCCCGTGCGAAGCGGCGATGAGCCTCTTCGCCTGATCGAGGGCCGACTGGCCGACGGCCGACAAGTCGAGGAGCGCGGCGAGTTGTTCGGAAAGCTGCTCGATCAGGTGGACTTCCCGGTAGAGGTGGAGCACTTCAGCCGCGAGCGCGCGGCGCTCGGACTCCTTGGCCGCGAGATGTGTGAGCAGCGAGGCCAGGGCGGCGGCGGCGGCGGGCGGTCCGGTCGCCCAACCCAGCGGGGCGTCTTCGAGCGAAATCGGCACGCGGGACGCCCCGTCCCAGAGACCGCCGAGGAGCGGCTTGCCGGCAGCGTCTTGGATGCCGCCGCCCAGGGCTTCGACCAGGGCCGCAACCGGGGGCGCGGCGCCACTCTTGAGACTGAGGAGTGTCTTGAGGGTCAGGTTGGCCATGGCGCTTAGAGGCCTAACACGGCGCGAGCTTTTTCCAGCAGAGCGTCCGGGTCGAAAGGCTTCGTCATATAAAGATTCGCCCCCACCTCCTGTCCGCGCTGGCGGTCGAATTCCTGCCCCTTGGCCGTCAGCAGGATGATGTGGATCTTGCTCATCCCGAGTTCGTTCTTCACCGCGTGGCACACATCGAAGCCGTTCTTTTTGGGCATCATGACGTCCAGAAAGACGAGCTGCGGCTCCTCGTTGCGGATCGTTTCTAGCGCCTCTTCGCCATTGCTGGCGGTGAGCAGTTCCACGCCTTCGTCCTCGAGTTCTTCCAGCGTCTGCTGGATCAGCGCGCGCAAGTGCGGTTCGTCGTCGACTATCAGGATCTTCATGTTGTTCACTGGTAAATGAGGAATAGAACGTTCTCCAGACCTTTCTCGAACCGCAGCGAGCGGACGCCCTGGTCGCTCGAAAGCAGCGAGCTCAAAATGATGATGTCGGGCTTCGAGGAAACGGCTTTCGACACCAGGTCGGCGCCGTTGGATTCCACCACGTGGTAGCCGCGCGTCTCCAGCACGTCGGTCAGCGTGCGCACCGTGGACGCGTCCTCGTCCACCACCATCACCTTCTTCTTGGACTTGCCCTGGTCCAGCAGCGCGCCCACTTCGCGAAAGAGCGACGCCGTATCGATGGGCTTGGTGAGGTAACGGTCCACGCCCAGCCGGAAGCCGCGTTCCTGATCCTCTACGATCGAGAGGATGATGATCGGGATGTCCATGGTGGCGGGGTCGTTCTTGAGCACCGCCGCCACGTCGAAGCCGTTCATCTCGGGCATCATCACGTCCAGGATCACCAGGCCCGGCGTCTCCTCGCGAATGAGCGCGAGCGCCTGCCGGCCATTCTCGGCGAGCCGTACGGGGTAGCCCGCTTCGGTGAACTCCTGTAGGAGCAGGGAGCGGATGTTGGGGTCGTCATCGACAACCAGGATGGACTTGGGCCGGGGCTGGTGGCTGGCCACCTTTTCGCGCAACTGGCGGACCAGCGATTCGATGTCGATCGAGCGCGGGGCAGGCACAACACCGATCTGTACGGGAAGGGTGAACGAGAAGGTGCTGCCCTTGCCCATTTCGCTCTCCACCCAGATGCGGCCCCCGTGGTATTCCACGATTTCCTTGCAGATGGGCAGCCCGAGGCCCGTGCCTTTGGGCCGGTCGGTGAGGGTGTCGCCCACCTGCTTGAACTTCTCAAAGACTTTAGGCTGGTCGCCGGGCGCGATGCCGATGCCCGAGTCGGCGATGCTCACCGCGATCTCGCCGCTGCGCAGGCTGGCCGCGCAGGTAATGGAACCGGAGTCAGTGAACTTCACGGCATTCGAGATGAGGTTGATCACTACCTGAATGAGGCGGTCGCGATCGCCCGTAATGGTGGGAAGGCCGGGCTCGACCTTCCGCACGAGCGTCAGTTTCTTGGCTTCGAACAGCGAAGAGGTGGCTCCTATGGCACGCTCGATCACTTCGGAGACGGAGAGCGATGCCATGTTCCAGGTGAGCTTACCGGCTTCGATCTTGGCCAAGTCCAGCACGTCGTCGATGAGCTTGGTGAGGCGCTCGCCCTCGCTCACCACGACGTTGAGATTGTCCACCACCTGGCGCTTGGTCGTCGCGACTTTCTTGTCATCCTCCGGAATCAGCGGGAAGAGACGTTCTTCCAGGCGGCGGCGGATGATCTTGGCGAAGCCCAGCACGGAGGTGAGCGGCGTGCGCAGTTCATGACTCACGGTGGAAAGGAACGAGCTCTTGGCGGCGTCCGCGTCCTCGGCGGCGGCGCGGGCCTGCCGGGCGTCCTCGAAAAGCCTGGCGTTGTGGATGGCCACCCCGACGGCGGAAGCGACGGTCGACAGAAGCCGTTGATCGGCTTCCGTGAAGCGGCCTTCCTGCTCGGTAGTCTGGACGCTGATGACCCCGATCATCTCGCCGCCCGCGGGAATGGGAACGCCGAGGTAAGAGGCCGCGCGGCGTCCGATCTGACGGACTCCCAATCGAACGCGGCTGCCGTCGAGATCTTCGTTGATAAGCAGGGGCTGGCCGCTCCGGATGATCTGCGAAGTCAGTCCTTCGCCGAAGGGCCGCGGCTGGGCATCTTCCCCGTAGGTGTACGGGAAATGGAGCACCATGGTGACGCGATCGAGCAGCGAGACGTAAGCGATCGGAGCATGGAAAACGTCGCGGACCTGGTCGCCGACGAGCTGGATCAGCCGGTCCCGATCGAGCTGCGTGGAGAGCGCCTGGGTGATGCGGTTGATGGTGGCCAGTTCGGCGGCGCGTTCGCTGATTTCGTGCTCGCGCTCGTTGATCTGGCGGTAGGCGCCCGCGTTGTCGAGCGCGATCGTGGTGTAGGCCGCGAGGTTCTGGAGCAGGCTGAGGTGCCGCTCCGTGTAGGCATTCTTCTGGAAGCTCTGAATCGTGAGCACGCCGAGGACACGGTCCTGCGCGATCAGCGGCAGGTAAATCATCGAGGCGGGCGCCTGGGCTCTGCTGCCGTCTTCCAGAAGGCGTCCCCCGTGCTGGTAAGCGGGAATATACTTCTGAGATTCCGTGGCGACGTCGTTGAGCAACATCGGCTTGCGGTTGTCGATACACCACACGGCGAACTGATTCTTGTCGCGCGTGTCGCGGGTGTAAGGCGCGTAGCGCTTGCCGTTCTCAATGGCCAGGCTGTATTCGATGAGGTCCTTCTGCGGGCGGTAGAGGCCCACCCCAAAGATGTTGGCGTCCACGATCTGGTTGACGCGCTCATAGAGCTTGAACAGGATCGTGTCGAGATCCAGCGAGGCTGTGATTTCCTTGCCGATGTCGCTGAGCAGCTCGATGCTGTCTTTCTGCGCCGCGATTTCGGCGGCCTGCGCGCGGATCTCCCGGGTGCGTTCGGCGACGGTGGCTTCCAGGGCTCTGGCCTGGGCTTCGAGAGTTTCCGTTTCGCGCCGGGCCTTTTCGCGTTCCCGGTTGATGACGCGTTGGCGGGCGCCAATGCCGGCCAGGACGAAGAGTAAGCCGTAAACACCATAAGCCAGCGTAGTGCGGTACCACGGCGGAAGGATGGTAAAGCTGTAGACGCCTTCTTCGCCGGTGCGGCCCTCGAGGTTGCGGGCGCGGACACGGAACCGATACCCGCCGGGGGCGAGGCTGCTGTAGTTGGCCTCCTTTTGCTTGCCCCAGCCGGACCAGTCCTTGTCGGCGCCTTCCAGGAAGTATCGATACGTGCTTTCGGCTTCGTCGCCGTAAGTGGGCGCGGCGAATTCAAAGCGCAGAGAGTTGCGGCCGTGCGGGAGACGGGGGCCCGAGGCTCCGGTAACGGGCGTCCCCCCGAAGACGAGGTCATTGGCGCCGGCGCTGACGCGGCGCACCAGCGCGGCGAAAGACTCCGGGGCGGAGGGTTTCACGCGCTGGTCGAAGCGGACCAGGCCATCATTGCCGGCGATCCAAAGGTTGCCATCGGGCTCGGACCGGACCTGGGCCATCTGGAACCGGGACAACCGGCGGAAGGGATCCTCGTCGAGCTCATAGCTTCCATCGGGTTTGCGGTGGAACATGCCCTGGCGTTGATCGCTTGAGGATCCGTTTACGGACCAAATGTCGCCGTTGGGGAGTTCAAACAGGTTGGCTTCCGCGTCGGGATCTTTCAGCGGGAGCAGGAATCGGTTGTCCGGGACGAGTCTGCGGACGGTGCTATCCCAACGCAGCAGGTTGGTGGGAGGGACGGGAATGACGAAGATCTGTCCGGCGGCGGTTCTGACGAGATTCCCGGCTGTCCCAGTGCCGTCTTTTTCGGCAAGGCGCTCCATCTTTGCGTCCCGCATCCCGGTGGAGGGGACCTCGACGCGCAGAACGCCGCTAGCGCCAGTGCCGGCCCAAAGCGTGCCGTCGGACTGTTCGGCCAATGATGTAATCTGATCGGTGACTTTGGGAAGTCTGCCCTCATCGATCCACTTTCCGCCTTCCCATCGAATGGAGCCGAGTGCGCCGTTGTACCCGGCGAACACCCGGTTGGGAGATTTCTTGGATTGCATCAATACATAAATTGACTCAATTCCAGTAACGACCGGGGAGACGGTATCGCCGTCGATTTTCATGACGCCCACACCGGTTGCGCCGAGCAATTGGTCAGGAGCTTTGGCGGCTGGGTCTTGGAAGGAAAGCAACTGGAAGGCTTGCGTGGGCGAACCTTTGACCGGCTGAAGCGAGGATAGGCCGGTCTTGCTATCCGTAACGAGGCGGAGGAACGCGCCTCCGCTGGCGGACGCAACGTATAAGGAGCCGCCTTGACGAGCATCGTCCGAGGTGGAATTCCGGGAGAATATGGAGATCGGGGAGTTGACTTCGACGCGGGTGATGCCGACGCCGAGTCCCAGCCACAGGGCTCCCTCGCGATCGGGGTAGGCGGTCAAGACATTGTCCCATTGGAGCCCGGCATCCGTTTTGATGAGGCGGCGAAGGCGGCCGTCGCGCTCCAGGATCACCGCGCCGCCGAGCAGGGTCGTGAGGCAGAAGCTGCCGTCAGGGAGCGGGACGGAGGTGTAGAGTTCGTTCTTCTTGAGGTAGTCGTCCGCTTGCGTGGGAAAGGGGACTACTTTCTCGCCGTCGTAAAGTGTGAGGGTTCCGCCCCGGGTGGAGACCAGGATGCGCCGGTCGTCGTAGGGATGCAGGAATAGCTTGGCGGAACTCTTGTAGGCGTCGCCGCCTGGGAGCAGGCGCAATTCATCGCCCGCAATTTCCTGGAGGCCAATGCCCCGCTGCGAGGTATAGATGCGGCTGCGCACTTCCGAGAGCGCTTCAAATCGCGTGTTGGACTCCCAGACGCGCATGCTTCTGCCATCCCAGCGGAAGAGGCGGTTGTAGGATCGAAAGAGGTTCCCCTGGGGGGTGATCAGAACCTGCCAGACATCGTTGAAGCTGCGATGCTCTGGCGGAATTTTCTCGACCAGGGAGACGTACTGCAGGGCGCCGTTGGCGTCGGGCTCGAGGTAGCCGAAGTTCGCAGAGGCGCCGACCCAGATTTTCCCTGCGGCGTCCATGGCGAGGGAGCGGACCACATTCGAGGGTACGGATATTTTTCGCCAGGTGACGCCGTCGTACTCCAGAATCGTTCTTTCGACGCAGAAGAAGAGGACGCCGCGGCGGTCCTGGAGAACGCACCAGACCTGGTTGTTGCCACCGTATTCCTTAGGCGTGTAATTGCGCAGAACGGGCATACCGGATTCGGCCGGTTGGGCCGGCGAAAGGGACGGAAGGCCTAGCGCAAGGAGGGCAAGGAGGAGCCGCCCGCGTGGAGATTTGGACATTTGGTTCAATTGAGTCTGTCCAGTATACACCCGACACCACCCGCCGCTCGCTAACAGTTGCTGAGCACCTGCCGCCGGAGGACCAAACCAAGCTATGGCACTGGTTTGATGACCGGCGCCGAACGGGGTGGGATGCGGAAATGGACCGGGACTTTTCGCCCGGCGGACTCGGCATATTTCCGCTCGAAGAGGCCAAGGCCGATGTAGCCGCCGGCCGGACGAGGCCGCGGGCCGCAAACAACTTGCCAGCGAGCGCGAGGATTTCGAGCGCATGATCGCGGCCATCCGGAAAGTGCTGCAAGACCGCTTGAACCGGCATGCTGAGCCGCGCGTCGCCCGCAGCCGCCTTTCAGGCGGCTCTTTCACCAGACGCGAATCTTCGCACTCGGCACTCGCCGGCTGAAAGCCGGTGGCAGCCAGGATTGGCTGCCCCATGGCGGGCCGCCAAACGGATCGGAAGCTGAACTTGCCGATGACCACCAGCACGCGGCCGGACACGATGGCGCCCAATGCCGTCGAAGTCACCGTTCCGCTGGGCTGCCCGAAGTGGCCCGGCGATCAGAAATCCAGCCGCACGCCCACCTGCACCTGGCGTAGTCCGTTGAGTCGTCCCCGGCTGTTTGCAAGGTCCGGCACATGTTGGCCGGCGGCCGCGTTTGCGTAGTTGAAGTTCAGCGACCCGAATAAAGTCGTAAGGCCGCCGTACGTGCCCATAGGGGCGTGGTTGAACAAGTTGATGATATCGGCGAACGGCGAAATCTTCCAGCTTTCCTTGATCACCACCGGCCGGGTCACGCGCAGATCCGTAGTGAAAAGGTTATGCCAGGGGTTGGGATTGCCCGCCGGTATCAGCGGAATCGTGGGAATCACCGCCTGCAGTTTCACCAGTTGGGCCTGCGTAAAGAGGCCCGCGCTGACCAGCGCCTGTGCGGCGGGAGTGAGTTTGCCGGCGAAATTCTGATTGAACGCGGTGATGATCTGGTTCAACTGGTCCAGGCTGCCGACGTTGCGCCCGAACTGCCCCACACTGACTCCTGGCAGAGGATCGGTCCGCGGGGAGGTGGCGCTGGTCCCGCCGTCGCCGTTGAGGTCCGTCGAGAAGATGCCGTTGTCATTACTCGAAGTGGCGCTGCTGAAGTTCGGCACGGAAATGGTTGCCGGCGCCGCCGAGCGGAAGGACCACCCTGTGTTCAAATTGAATCCCAGCGGGAGACGCATGGTCACGCCGGCATTCAACACGTGCCGGTAATCCAACCCTGCGGGGCCGAACACATTCGGACTGTTCCAAACGTGGTTGTCGGTGGTCCCCCCGCCGAATTCCGGTCGCGTTCCCCCATTGGTACCCTGGGCGAGACCGCGGGAGTAACTCACGGTGTAACTGGTGTCCCGCAAGATCCCGCCGCTGTGAGTCATCCTGCCTCTCAGACTCACTTGTAGAGCGCGGTACTTAGTGAACCCGCCCTGGAAGAACCGGATGTACTGGAAATTCGGAGTCAGTCCGGTAAACACGTCGTCTCCCGCCAGGGCGAATCGCGAAATATTCGCCGTGGGATTCGCGGCAATGTAATCGTCCATTGCCTGACCCTTGAGCACGTTATTGATGGCCGCGCTTGCCCCCGCGGGAAAGAGCGTGCCGACGTCGTGCCGCCGCTCGAAATCGGGCAACATGAACGGCAACCCGACCCCATGGTTGTAGAGGTAATCGACCGAGATCACCGTACCCGGCTTCAGTTCCCGCTGCACGCCAATGTTGAACTGAAGCGAATAGGGTGGCTTGAAGGCGTTGCCGGGCACCAGGCCGCCGCTGTCGTGCTGCAAGCTGATCAGGGCCGGAGTTCCCTTCTTCGGATCGAACTGGTTGGCCAGGTAGGCGCCTTGTACGGTCTGGTGAATCTGGACAATCAGCGGCAGCACGTTCTTGATCGGTTGTCCCACGAGGTCCGAATAATTGCCGGTCGGATGTTTGCCATCGATGTTGACGATCGCGCCGTCGGGCGTGGTCACACGGGTGTACGAGACGCTGTCGGAGCCAAGCCCCGGCGGCAGTTGGACAAATTCATCGAATAGCACGTTGTTAAAGATGTTCATCTCGTAGGCGCGGTAGAAGCCCCCGCGAATGGACGTCTTGCCATCCCCCTTGGGCGCCCACGCGAACCCAACTGACGGATTCCAGAGGCTGGGAGCGTTGGGGAAATCGCTGTACCCGGCGCCCCAACTGGAGAGAACCGGCAGCCGCTGCACGTTGGGATCGTTGTTGAAATATCCGGTGTCGTGCTCGAACCGAAGCCCCACGTTCACCGTGAGGCGCCGCGTGATCTTGATGCTGTCCCCGCCGAAAAACGCCGTGCGGTTATTCTTGTGGCAGCCGTGCGGCAGGTTATGACACCCCAACAAATTGGAAAAACCGAACGGAGAGCCGGTGCCGAAACTGCTCAGCGGATAATTCAGCGGGACGCTGGTGTCGACACCCTGATCCTGGAGGGCCGACAGGGTGCCGGCGTTATATGTGCCGCTCACGCTCAGCCAGTTGGCGAAATCCGCAAACCCGCCCAGGACGTGGTGAAGGAGCTGCGCGCCGTAACGGAACGTCTGCTTACCCCGGACGTAGCTGCCGTCATAGGACGCCTGCCAGTAGTCGGCGTAGGTGGCCTGCGGCGCCAGCGTGTTCGGGCCGTAGGTCAGCGGCCCCACGCCGAGGCGCATGGGGACCCCGTTCACGCGCAGAAATTTCGTGATCAACTCCAGGGAGTTGATCTGGTTATTGAAATTGGTGTACCCAAAACGCAGTGCGTTGGTGGCCCGGCTCTTCGCAAAATCCAGCCCAAGGGCGTGGACGTTGGTCCAATCGATGTTCTGGTAAGGCGACAGCGCTCCGCCGCCGGTTGCCAGGTTGTCGTCGTGCTGGAACTTGTAGAACATGCGCGTGCTGGGCGTGATGTTCCAGTCCAGCCGCCCGAGCGCGTACTGAACGTTCGTGGGGAACGGCTGCACGGCGCTGTATGACGCGAACGGGAATCCCACGTTCGCCACGGATTGGGTGGTCTGCCACGTCTTCTCCCAATTCGCGAACCAGAAGACTTTGTCCTTGACGAACCGCCATCCGGCGGAACCGCCTGTCCGTTTGCGATCGAAAGGGCTGGCGGTCGCCTGGTACTGCAGGCGCGCACCCAGATCCTGATTGTAATAGTCGTAGAACCAACTGCCATGCGGGGCGTTCGCCCCTGAGTTGCTGATAATGTTCACCGCGCCCGAAGAGGTCAGCGACGTGGAAATGTCGAGGGAGGAGCGCGTCAACTGAAACTGATTCAGGGCTTCGGTCGAGATATTCGCGGCGGTCGTGCCCACCATCTCATCGGTCGCATCGATGCCGTCGATCTGCACCCGCGTGGCCGTGCCGGACCGGCCGTCGATACCCACCGCCCGGTACGCGAAGGTCTTGGTCGGATCGATCGAATTGCCGTCCCGAACAATCACTCCGGGAGCCAGGGCCGCCAGATCCAGAAAGTTCCGGCTGAACAACGGAAGCTCCTTGATCTGCTTGCCTTCGATGATCGTATCGACGGTCTGCCGGTTGGTATCGACCGCCACCGCCTGTGCGGCAACCTCGATCACGTCGCCGGTCTTGCCGATCTCCAGTCTTACGTTCGCATTCACCACCGAACCGGAGTTCACCGTCACGTCTTTGATCTCCTGGGCCGTGAACCCGGCGGACGAGACCTTAACGGTGTACAACCCTGGCAGCAGGTTGCGAACGGAATACAAGCCCTCCGAGTTGCTGGTGATGTTGATGTTCCTGCCGGTGGCCTGCTCCGAAACTGTGACCACGGCGCCGGGAATCATAGCTCCGCTTGGATCGCTGACAGTACCTTCGATGGCGCCCGTTGGCGTTTGGCTCCAGGCCGGCAAGCTGAGGGCAAAAAGCAGTCCCACAAGACAAACAAGCTTCGTCATAACTCCTCCGCACGCAGTCGCGTTCCCTGCTGGTATTGTGGCTAGGATATCACCCAAAGGGGTGTCCGTAAAGGTTTTGGAGCGGGACACAAAAAAGGGGCCGGTGTCCCGGCCCCTCTCAGACTGACCAGATCGCACAGATAGGCGCAGGGGCAGGTGTTCTACGAACGCCCTGCCGCGACGACGCGGTCCCATCGCGCGGCTGCGAGGCCCTGCGCGGCGTTTTGCGGAACGCCGATCGCGTTAGCGCAGGGTGAGCGTGACCGTCGTGGCCTTCAGGTTGATTCCTTCAAACTTACCGAGCGCGACGATCCTGAGGCCTTCCTTGAGATCGTCCGCGGTGCCCGGCTTTCCTTGCATGGTGAAATTGGTGCCGACGTCGTACATGACCAGGCGGATTGCATTAGCATTCGTCCGCCCGCGGATCTCGATCGTCATTTTACCTTTGTCGACACTCTTTATCACGCCCGAGAGCCGGTCCAGTTTCGGAGCTTTCTGGGCAAGCGCAACTCCGGCCAGGGCGAAGGGGATTGCGGACCGGAAGAAGGTCCTTCTGTTCATGATGTCCTCCAGATCATAAGATCACGATTTAACCACACTCAGATGTGAAAGTCCATTATTGGTTGCGGCGCGGGGCCGGTTCCCCAGCAGCCTCTCAGACTGAAAGGACCGCTCCCTTTGGTCGCGGCTCGGAAACGCTTACTGAGCCGCGACCGGCCTCGCGTTTGGCGAGCAAGGGAGCGGTCTTGCTAGACGCTAGAAAGTGACTCGGATCGCCAGCCGGATATTGCGCGCCTGCTGGAAAAAGTACGGCATACCGTAGAGTCTCGACAGGGTCAGCGGGCTCCCCACGCCGGTCCCAAACGCTCCCGTGCCGTTCAGCGAATCGACGTAGTTGTAGCCGTTCATCACCTTGCCCCAATCGAACGCGGGATCGCCGGGGAAGCGCGATGCCCGGGTCGGCGAAACCAGGTTCGCGGCCAGGATCTGTTCGCGATTCGAAACCGCCGCGCGCTGATTGAAAATGTTCCCGATATTGGCTTCGAAGCTCAGCTTGTACTTTTCCTGGATGGGGATCTGGTGGATGAAGTTGATATCCGTCTGGATCAGCGGATCGGTGCGGGCATCCTGAACGACGTTGCCTTTCACGATGTTGCCGCTGGCGTCACGGGTCAACTCCACGAAGTTGCCGCGTCCCTCCGCCCACTGGCAGGCCGAACCGGTGCCGGTCACGGCGAGGCAACTGGTAATCGGCGTACCCTGGAAAGCCTGTTGCACCACGCCGAGGTGGGTCTCCATATGCCCCCACTTGAGAACGTAATAGATAAGACCCGTCGCGGTGTGCGGCCGGTCCGTCGCCAGCGGTCCGTCGTCGATCTTGCCGCTGGGGAGATACGTCATCGTCGGCAGGTCGAAAAGACGGCTGTTATTGGGTGAATGCCGGCCGAACGTTCCGTCCGTCGGATCGGTATTGGTCAAGCCGGGGTAGTTGCCCCGCAGCTTGCTATAGGTATACGACAGGGAACCGAACCAAGCGCCCGTCGAGCGCTTCGCCAGGCGGAACTCCGCGCCGTCGTACCGGCGGACGGCCGGGACCACCCCTGGGCACTCCGCGCAGAAGGGCACGGTGGTCAGATAGTTTCCATCCTTGTCCGGGGTGCATCCCGCGCCGGGGCAGGGGATGGACACCGGCCGGTGCAGGACGTCGGCGAACTTCGTGCCCGGGTTTCCAATATAGAAGCCCAGGTTGTCGGTGATCGACATGTCTTCGATGGTATTGTCGATGCGCTTGCGCGAGTAGCGGAAGGTAAAGGTCCAGTTCTTTTTGACTTCCCAATCGGCGCCCGCGACAAACTCATGCTGCTTCATGGGCTTGATGTTCGGATCGATGGCCGGGTCGCGGGGGTCCGCCTTGGTGGCGCGGTAATCCACGTTCTCGATGAAACGGCCCACGGAGACGCCGGGCGCCGGACCAGTGGCCGGACAACCGCCGCCGACCGGATAAACCGGTGTGATCTTGGTGTAGTCCGGATCGTCCATGGCGTAAACGCAGTTGTGCCAGTAGTCGCTGCCGAAGGAACCGCGCGCCAGCCCCATCTTCATGATGTCGTAGAAGTAGCCGACGCTGGCGTACACTTTGATTTTGCCGTTGTGCAGCAGGTCGTAGGCGCCGCCGATGCGCGGAGCGAGCTTGTCGCCCCAGCCGAAATGCACGTCCGGGAAACGGGTGGGATCGTAGGCCGGCTGGGTTTCCTTATCGAAGCGGATGCCCAGGTTCAGCGTCAAGTGACGGTTGACCTGCCAGCTATCTTGAATGTAGAGCGCATGCGCGGTCTGGTCGCTTCCGCCAGTGTTGACCACGTTATTGCCGACCGTGAAATAGCCGTAGCGGCCGCGGCATTCCGGCGAATTGAACTGCGACTTGTTCTGCGCGATGACCGCGTCGCAAGCCGTGTTGCTCGACACCGGCTGATAGCTCTGCGCCCAATTCATGGTCACATACCCGCCGTTGAATGTGCGCAGGACCTGGTTGGACTGCCCCTGGTAAAAATATCCGCCCTTGAACGTGTGGGTGCCGCCGAAGTTGACAAAGTACGAAAGATCCGCGTTCAAGCTCTTGCGCTTGTAGGCGTCAAACGCCGTGGCCAGGTTGCTCGGGATATTGGCGAAGCCGGAGGTGTTCTGGAATGCCGCCGGCACCGCCACGCCCAACAGATCCAGCGTGGAAGCATTGGCAGTGTTGTTGTACTGATACCGGGTGCCGGTTGGTGTGCCGCGCTGCTGGGTGTTGTTGAAGAAGTAGCCGTAGCGAATACTGGCCACCAGCTTGGCCGTCGGCGTCCAATCGCCGCCGAACGCCCAAACCGCCACCGGATTCACCGACCCGGCGTCCGAGCGGAACGTGTTGGGATCTGTCGTAGCGCCGGTATTCCTCTGGCCGGCGGCGCTATCGACACCGCCCAGCGTTCCGGTGTTCCGGAAATAGGCATAGTTCCACGTGGCAAAAACGCGCAGCCCGTTGTAAACGCCGTAGTCCAGCCGGTTGTACGCGTTGTGCTGGGTGGTGGTCGCGGTCAAGGTTCGGGGTCCCGGATTAGCCCCCAGGAAATTGGTGACGCGCCGCGTGGTATCGATACTCGGAAGATAGCTGCTGTAGATCCACAGCTTGTTCTTTATCAGTGCGCCGCCCACTTCGTAGCCCGGCTCTATGATGGTCTCCTGGTCTTTGTTCTCCATGTAGTACTCGGGAGTGGCGTCCAGCCGGCAGGTCTGGGTCGCCACGCACGCGCCGGAGAACGAGGTCACGGCGGAGGGCAGGAGCGGATTCGAGCGCAAGACGCGGTCGCGGTTGTTGGCGTTGAATGCATTGCTCCGCAAGTAGCCGAACACGGAACCGTGCCAGTCGTTGGAGCCGCGTTTCGGAACCACATTGATCACGCCGCCCAGCGCGCCGCCAAACTCCGCCTCGAAACTGCTGGACTTCACCTGAATCTCTTGGATGAACTCCATCTGGAAGCTCTTGCCGACGCCGCCGTTCTGGATGTTCGTGATGTTCACGCCATCGACCATGTAGACGTTTTCCCCGTCGCTGGCGCCGTCAATCTGAAAACCTCCGGCGCCCGAGCCGCTGGTCGCGGTGCCGCTCTGCAGCGGCTCGAAGCGCGCGCCCGGAGCGAACGGGATGACCGACTGGAAAGAACGGCCCTTGGGAAGATT
>JBGPKH010000069.1:0-21982 GCA_041485845.1 Bryobacteraceae bacterium | reverse complement strand
TGCGCGGGACCCGGAGCGCATGGCTCGCTTCCAGCGTGAGGCCGAGTTGCTGGCGTCGCTCAATCACCCCAACATCGCGATCGTCCACGGCCTGGTGGAATCCGACGGCCAGCGCGCACTGGTGATGGAGCTGGTTCCCGGCGAAACGCTCGGCGCCCGCATCCAGCGCGGCGCGATGTCCGTCTCCGAGGCGCTGCCCATCGCGCGGCAGATCGCCGAAGCCCTGGAGGCCGCGCACGAAAGAGGCGTGGTGCACCGGGATCTGAAACCCGGCAACGTCATGATCACACCCACCGGCCTGGTCAAGGTGCTCGATTTTGGCCTGGCGGCGATGGTCCAGGGCGCGCCCTCGACTCCTGCCGACCCCGCCCACTCCCCCACGCTCACCATGGGCATGACTCAGGCCGGCGTGATCCTGGGCACGGCGGCGTATATGAGTCCGGAGCAGGCCGCCGGAACTCTGGTCGATCGCCGCGCCGATATCTGGTCCTACGGCGTGGTGCTGTGGGAAATGCTGAGCGGCCGGCGTCTGTTCGGGGGCGATACCATCGCGCACACGCTCGCCGACGTGTTGCGCAGTCCCGTCGATTTCGACCGGTTGACGGCGCCCGCGCCCATCAAGCACCTGCTCCGCCGGTGCCTGGATCGCGACGCGAAGACACGCCTGCGCGATATCGGCGAGGCGCGGGTGGCCATCGCGCATTATCTCGCGGACCCGAAGAGCGGGTCTGAAGTCCCGCGCGGTCCGACGCCCGCCCGCCGGTGGATTGGCTGGGCCGCGGTGGCGGCCCTCGCCGCACTCGCCATCGCCGGGTGGTTGCGACAGCGGCCGGAGGCGACTGCAACAGCGGCCGATGTGGCGTTCACGATCGCGCCCGCGGTAGGAGACCTCGCACCCGTAGGCGACCTGCATGCAACGCCCGCGATCTCGCCCGACGGCTCTGCGGTGATCTTCTTTGGAAACGGCGTGCTCTTACGCCGGTTAAATCAACTCACGTCAGAACCCGTGCGCACCGGCAGTTTCAGGAATCCAGGATTCTGGTCCCCCGACTCGCGGTCGTTCGTGTTTACCGACGGGATCAACCTGAAGAAGATGCGCGTGCCGGACGGCGCGCCGGAAATGGTCGCAAACGATGTAGCCACTATGGTGGGCGGGAGTTGGAGCGACGGTGGCACCCTTCTCTTTGCCGCGGTCAAGAGGAGTCCGGATCTGTACGCCGTTCCGGCCGCCGGCGGATTAGCCAAACGAATCGAAGTGACAGGAGGCAGTCCCGTTTTTCCGGAGTTCCTGCCGGGCAGCGAGGATTTTCTGTTCCTTTCGCAGTTGCGGGCGAGAGGGATCGAGGAGGCTGAAGTCTATCTCGCAACGCTGCGCGACGGACGTGCCGCCGATCCGGTTCTGCTGATGAAGAACGCCACCGCGGCCCACTATACGCCGGCGGGCGGAGGACGCATCCTGTTTGTCCGGAATGACAACCTCTATGCGCAAGCCCTGAACCGCACGGCCAGAAAACTGGAGGGCGGACCCGAATTAATCCAGCAACATGTGGCGTCCTCGCCCGCGTTCGCTTGCGCGCACTTCTCTGTTTCCCGTACCGGCGTGGTGGCCTGGCGTCCCGGAACGGCCGGCCTATCCCAGGTGACCATCTTTGACCGGCAGGGCCGTGAGATCGGCACGGCGGGCTCTCCCACCGTCGTCCAGACACTCAAGCTCGCGCCCGACGAGACCCACCTGCTGGTTGGGTTCAACGCTACCGCGTGGCTGCTGGAACCCGGGCGGCCTGGGCAGCAACAGTTGGAGCAAGGGTCTCTGCAGACGCTTTGGTCGCCGGACGGGTCCAAGTTCCTCGATGCCATTCCGTACGGCGGGAAAGTCATGCGCGTTGTGGAACGTCCCGTGGCCGGAGAAGGCGCGATTCGCGAGCTGGCAAATCCCCCCGGACTGGGACGTCTGGAAGACTTGTCTCCGGACGGCAGGACGCTGCTGTTCAGCCGCGGGGCCCTGGATACGGCGGTGTTCTCGGTTCGGCTGGACGGCGTGCAGAAAGACCCCAAATCCCTGGTCCAGACGGGCGAGACGATCTCGCATGCCCGCTTTTCGCCGGACGGGCGCTGGATTGTGTTCACCGCCTCCGGCTCGGGCGGGCTTGGCCGCGGAGGGATCTACAGCGGCGGGGGGACCTACGTTCAGCCATACCCGGGACCGGGCTTACGGATGCAGGTGACCAGCCGCGGCAATTATCCCATCTGGCGCAAGGATGGACGGGAGATCGTCTACCTGGACGATTACCAGGGCCGGAACTACGTTTGGTCGGTTCCCGTGAACATGGCGGGAGGCGAGTTCCGCGCAGGTACGCCGACGCCTCTTTTCCCTGCTCGTCTTCCCGCGACGACGTTCGGGGATCTGAATTTCCTGGCGGTATCGCGCGACGGCTCGCGCTTCTATATCCCGCAGGCGGTGGAGCAGCCGGACTCCGGCGTGATCCACATCAGGTTGGGCTGGTCAAAGAGAAACGCTCCTTGACGGTCGCGGCTCTGTAGGCACCTTTATAATAAGAGCTTCATGCCAGCGGAGCTTGTCTGCTTTGAGGAGCGTTGCCGGACGCGCTTCCCCATCACCGAAGTCATCTACAATTGCCCGAAATGCGGCGGATTGCTCGAAGCCGTCTATGGCGAGCCGGAGCAGTCCGCGGCGGAGTGGAAATCGCTGTGGCGCAACCGGCGGGCTTCGAACGCCCCGCTCGACCAGAGCGGCGTGTGGCGATACCGCGAGTTCCTTCCGTTCCTCTCCGATTACAGCGGCGTGGTGACGCTCCGCGAGGGCAACACGCCGCTCCTCGAAGCGCCGCGCGCCGCGCAGTACGGCGGCCTCGACCGCCTGGTATTCAAGCACCAGGGCTTCAATCCCACCGGTTCGTTCAAAGACAACGGCATGACTTGCGGGGTGGCGCAAGCCCTGCGCTTGGGGATGACGCGCGTGGCGTGCGTCTCCACCGGGAACACCTCGGCATCCATGGCGGCGTACGCCAGCGCCGCGGGGTTGCAGCCCATCATCTTTCTGCCGCACGGCAATATCTCATTCGGCAAGCTGGCGCAGGCGCTCGAATACGGCGCGCGCACGCTGCAGGTGGAAGCGAACTTCGACCAGATCCTGGCGCTGGTCCGGCAGCTTGCGGAGAAACTCGGGATCTACCTGCTGAATTCCATCAACCCCTTCCGCATCGAAGGACAGAAGACCATCATGCTGGAGATGATGGACCAGCGCGATTGGCGCGTGCCCGACTGGGTCGTGCTGCCCGGAGGCAACCTGGGAAACACATCGGCATTCGGCAAAGCGTTCCGCGAGATGAAGAACCTGGGCCTGATCGACAGGCTGCCGCGGCTAGCGGTGATTCAGGCGGCCGGGTCGGCGCCATTTTACAATTTGTTGCGCGCCGCCGACCGGTCGCGACTGCACGCCGTCGAGCATCCGCAAACGCTGGCCACGGCGATCAAGATCGGCGACCCGGTCTCCTGGCCCAAGGCGCTCCTCGAGGTGACCGTCTCCGGAGGCCTGGTCGAGATGGTGACCGAGCAGGAGATCGCGGATGCCAAGGCCACGATCGGCCGCTGCGGTATCGGCTGCGAACCGGCTTCGGCCACTACGCTGGCGGGAATTCGCAAGCTGACCGCTGCGGGGACGATCGCGGGGGACGCGGATGTAGTAGCGATCCTTACCGGAAATGTTCTGAAGGATCAGGATTACACCTACCAATACCACGCGGGTGAATTGCGGACCCAGGACGGCACTCCCATCGCGCCCAACCTTGGGAATCCCGCGGTAGTCGTGCCTTACGACCTGAATCGCATCACGGACCTTTTGAACAGGATTTGAAACGACTAAACGACCCAGTGCCATCAATTCCCCAGCGTTTTTTGTATCTGGGCAGACAACTCCGGTTCGGAAACGGCCCCGGGGTGGTAGAAGCGAACGAGGCCCGCGGCGTCGATCAGCACGATGGTCGGCGTCGAGCTACACCCATAGGTCAGAAAATTAGCGGCGCTCAAGGGTATGGGAGTCTCTGCCATGGCCGGATAGAACTGCTGGCGGATCCGTTCGATGTACTGCTTTTCCGCAGCCGGGGCAGCGTCTTCCCCGCCGGCGACATAACCGTAGCGCCTGGTAGGCGCGACGAGCTTCAGGCCTTTCGGCCCGTAAGTCTTCATCAAGGATGCGAGGATCGGCCCCTCGGCTTTACAGTCCCCGCACCAGTGTGCCCAAAAGAAGAGTAGAACCGGGTGCCCGCGCAACGAGGCGAGCGTCGCCGGTTTGGCCCCCAGCCACTCGCCGATTTCCAGCGGGGGCGCGGGCTTGCCCTCCAGGCTCAGCAGGTTGAAGTTCTTGCGAGTCCTTTCCCCGATGGACGTCGTGCCATAGGCGGCGATCTGCTCGCGCAGAAACGACACTGCCTCGGCCCGTTCGCCGCGAGCGGCCAGCGCCTGGGCGTGGACTTCGATGGACGCGCCCAGCGCGGTCGGAAGCCACGGGTCGGCGTCCAATTTGTGCGTGCGCATCAGTTCGAGTGCGAGCTTGCGGGCTTCAGCGGCGTAGGTCTCGGCCTTGTCGAGCTGCTTGGCGCTCAGGGCGCCGCGCGCGAGCCAGGACAGCGCGGCGGCAGATTCTGAAGTGCGGCCAGTCTTCGATTGGTAGGTCTGGACGGCCTGCTCGGCCGCGGCGAAATCTTTTTTCGCGATGAGATCCCGGACGTCATTGACCAGGGAGGCGAGAAGCAGCAGAACTGGGAACATAGTCTTAGACCCAGCCTACCCCACCCGGCATCCGTTCGGCACGGCCCGTTCCGGTAGGGCGGGCGCCGGTGTGAGGCCGTCGGCATACCCGATATCGAAGAGCATTCCCTGCGACAGTACGCCGCGCATCCGGCGGGGTTCGAGGTTGACCACAAACAGCGCCTGCTTTCCTTCGATCTCCTTGGGATTCGTACGCTCTTGCTTCAGCCCGGCGACGATCACGCACTGACGGTCCCCAAAGTTCACGCGGAGCGCCACCAGTTTGTCCGCGCCCGGGACGTCTTCGACCGCTTCGATGGCGCCCACGCGGACGTCGATCTGGTGGGAGCAGGTCGATGGAGATCGGCGGTTAGATGGCAGCTACTTCCATATGGCTTAGTACACCTGAATGACAACTCCCTTACGATCGTGGCTCCAAACGGAGCCGTGCGCCAGCAGGAGGCGTCTCGAGATTCATCCGGGGGTGCGGGGCGATCTGTCATGCTCGGTCTCAGTTTCCCCTGGCGGCGGAACCAGCATGGTGGCGCCGGGGGACGAGTGCACCCTGATCACTGTCAAAACATCGTCACCTTCAGCCGAACTCCAGGCCTTGGCCGTGTCCGATGCTTGTTTGCGAATCTCGTTAATCTGCCCGGTTGTCAGAATCCCGCCATTCGTCAAAGCGCTTTCGATGGCGTTGATTTCCAGGCGTTGGGCAAGAAGAAGCCTCAGCAGTTGTCTCCACTCCGCGGCCGTCACGGTATCCATTCTCTCACTCCCTCGGACCTACAGGTGACGCTACGCGTCTGACTGGGCTCATCTTTTCGACTCCAGCTCGCTCGCCCAATTGGTACGAAGGTCGATCGGCGTCGGCGAGGAGAGGGTCGTCGGTATGGACAATAAGAAGCGCTTCGCATCGGGGGTCATGTACGCGACCGCGGTGTCGACATTGCTGGCTTCGCGCATGACCGGCAGCGGGCGTCCTCCAAACAGTGGCCGCGACTGCCCCATTTCGATCCGCGTACCTGGGCGCTTCACCTCCACGGCGATCACCTTGCGCTCGCCTGTGACATAAGCCAACTCTCGCCCGGCACTGATCCACAGCGGGTAGGATCCCCCGCCGGAGGAAACTTGGACTCTCGTTTCGGGGGAGGGGAACGAGACAATGTAGATTTCGAATTTGCCGGTCTCGTCGGATACGTACGCCATCCACTTTCCGTCCGGCGAAAACGTGGGCTGCGTCTCCCACGCGGGCCCCGCCAGGAAGGCGGTGTCCTTTTCGCCGGAAGTGGACAGGATATGAATGTCCAAGCCGGACTTCGTGGGGGTGGACAGCGCCAGTTGCCTCCCGTCGGGCGACCACGAACTCACGGACCTCGGCTCGGCTACCCGGCTGATCATTCGTGGCGGTGTGCTGTCGTTGGCGGCCTGGACGTAAATGTTTCCGTCCGGGTCGCTGTACGCTAATTGACTACCGTCCGGAGACCACACGGGACTGCTGCGCGACTCCGCGCCGAAGGTCAGCCGTCTGCTTCGCGAGCCATTCACGTCGAAGACCCAAATCGACGAATTTGAGCTGCTGTCATACACCGCGGTCGCCACCTGCCGGCCGTCCGCCGACAGAGAGTATATGCGCCAACGATCAAAAGCCATCGGCGGTCCCACGTCGGCAAGTTTCTGGCCGTCGCCATCAAACAAGGTGAGCTGTAGTTTGCCGAATGCGGACGCCTTGGCATAGACCAGCGTGCCGTTACCGGCGACCGAGAAATTGGCCGACCCACGGTCCGGGTTGTTGTTCACGTCTTCGGCGACCAGCGCCGCTTGACCGGTGGTTTTCAGGGCTTGCGCGCTGAACGGCTGCGCCATGAGGTTGCCGTTCCGCACGAACATCAGAAATCCAGGCTTGGCGTAGACCGGTTGAACCTTCTCAGGCGCGACGAGTTGGGTTTTGCCCGAGTCGACGTCGAGGGCGTAGATGCCTTGGCCGCTCTTATCGTTAACGAGATCGAGATCGCTAAAGAACAGCACATGTCTGCCGTCTGGCAAAAAGAATGGAAAACGATGCGAGCCGTTCGCCTTGGGCGTCGTCAACTGCACCGGCGTGCCGCCCGAGGCCGGTATGGAAAACAAGCCGGTCGCGTAGTCCGGGGCGAACACGATGACTCCGCGGCTGCTCCAGGATGCTCCGCGGGCCTTTTGGACATCACACAGCGTCCGCACCGCGCCGGTCGAAATATCGATGGTTCTTAATTTGCGCCGGGCGAAGAAGCCGAGGTAGCGTCCGTCGGGCGACCAGAACGGATAGGTCGCGTCCTCGGTTCCGGCCAGTGCCTGCGGCTCCTGTCCGTTCAACGCGCGCAGCCACAAGCGTTGCGGTCCCTCCGGCCCCTGGGCGGCAAACGCCAGGCGCGTTCCGTCCGGCGAAAGTACCAGGGCGGTGTCGATGGTGTCCAGCAGATAGCCGGGTGGCAGATTGATCGCAACCCGCAGATCGGGCGCGGTGCCGCTGGGCGAAAACCAGTATCCCAGCCCGGCCGCCAGTGCGATCAGGAGCACGCCGGCGACCAGTCCGATGAACCGTCTGGCAGGGGTCGCGCGACTTGTGGGTGGAGACTCTTCGGCCGGAGCTTCGGCGATCCACTGCAGCTCCGCGCAGATGTCTTTCGCGCTTTGCCATCGCTCCTCCGGCTCCTTGGCAAGCGATCGAGTCACCACGTGCTCGAAAACAGCCGGCAACCCGAGCCGCGCCAGACGGATTGGCTCGGGCTCCTTCTCCAGGATTGCCGTGGCGACGCTCAACTGCGATTTGCCCTGGAAGGCGCGCCGCCCGGTCGCCATTTCGTACAGGACGGCGCCATAGGAAAAGATGTCGCTGCACGCGTCGGCCTCTCTGCCCTGCAACTGCTCGGGTGACATGTACTGAATGGTGCCAAGCAGCGTTCCCGCCGAAGTCAGCGGCGAATTCTGCGGGCTCGGAGACGTCATGGTCACCGTCGCCGACAGCAGCGGAGCCGGGCCGGTTCCTGCGATGGCGCCCATGGCCGCTGGTTTGGCGAGGCCGAAGTCGAGCAGCTTGGCGCCCGATTTCGTCAGCATGATGTTGCCCGGCTTGAGGTCGCGGTGAATGATGGCGGCGTGGTGTGCCTTGTCGAGCGCACTCGAAATCTCAATCCCGGTCTTGAGCACCTGTTCGAACGGCAGTGGGCCGCGCTTGAGCCGCTCGGCCAGCGTCTCGCCTTCCAGGTACTCCATCACCAGGAAGTCGATTCCCTCCTGCTGCCCGACGTCGAAGAGCGTGCAGATGTTCGGATGTTGCAGCGAAGAAATCGATTTGGCCTCGCGCTCGAAGCGCTGCCGCAAATCCGCGTTGGCCGAGAGATGTTGCGGCAGGATCTTCACCGCCACGGTGCGGCCCAGCCGCACATCCCGCGCGCGGTAGACCTCACCCATGCCGCCAGCGCCCAGTGGCGACTGGATCTCATACGGCCCGAGTTTGGTGCCTGGAGCGAGCGCCATGGGTCGCTGTATTATACTCTGCGCCGGGCACGTCTTGACGCGTCCAGCATGCGCCGGCGGTAGTGCCGGCGATCTTTCGTACGGGTGGCGAGGGGGTGGGTCTGCGGTACGACTGAGATGGCCAATCACCAGGCGCCGGCAGTAGTGCCGGCGCGGCAGACTGAGAGTCTGCGCCACGTAGCCTCAATTGCCTAGGGCGTCGCGAATGCGCTGGCTGAGCATATCGACAAAGCGCCCCGGCACAAAGCCGTTCATGCGGCTGAACGCCTGGCCGCGCTTGTCGGTGACGATGGTAGTGGGAATCGTCAGGATCTTCAGCGCCCGCGAAAGTCCGTCCTCGAAATACACCGTGTCCGGCCAATTCACTTCGGCGAGAAACGGTTTCACCACCTCGCGGTCCTCGTCGGTGTCAATCGAGAGAAACACCACGTCGGGATTGTCGCGGAAGAGCTTTTTCACCTCGTCGTAAAGCGGATGCTGGGCGCGGCACGGCCCGCACCACGTGGCCCAGAAATCGAACACCACCACCTTGCCCTTCAAGGTGGCCATGCTCAGCTTGCGCCCATCCGGACCGCTCAAGGTGAACTCCATGGGGTCGGTGAGCTGCGCGTTGGGATCGTTCGACCGCGAGCGCAGTTCGCGGGTGTGAATCAAGGCGACGTTGCGGTCGTAGGCCTCGAGCACCAGCTCGCCAAGCCCGGCCTCCGAGCCTTTCGCCCGGCGATAGAGCTCGCCCATGCGTCCCCGATCGCGGGCACGGTCGGCATCGGTGTTCCGCGCGTCGGGGATGGTGAAGGCATCGGCCAGGGAGCGCGCGGCTTCTTCCGCTCTGCCCAGCCGCTCGTACCAGCGGGCGGTCTCGCGAGCGGTATCGGCGCTCGGCCAGATCTCGAAGGCGCGCCGGGCCAATGCCAGCGCATTCTCCGGGCGGCCGAGGATTCCGGTAGCGCGCGCCTCGTAGGCCAACGCGCGGCCGATCCCGCGATCGATCTGGTCCTGCAGATCGGCGCCGCCAGTGCCGGAACGCCCGCTGTTCTTTGACATCTGCCGGATCAGGTCTTCGTAATAGAGCGCATGTTGCAGCGCCCGCTCGGCGGTCTCCTTCGACTCGGCGGCCAGCAGCGCGCGCGTCACGCGCTCCAGGATCTGCAAATCGTCCGGCTGGCGGGCCAGCACCCGTTCGCCCCAGGTGATGATGCGCCGGTCGTCGTTGGCCTCCATAGCGGATCGCACAGCGGCGCGCTCCAGTTCCTCTTTGCGCGGCGAATTGGGGTACTTCTCCAGGTGCTTCTCGAGGGCCCGCAGATACTCGACGGGGCTGGAGCCGGCTTCGGAGAGCGCATTCTCCAGGTCTTCCTGCTCCTGGGGAGAAAGCTGCGGGGCCGGACCACGGCCGCCGCGCGACTGGGGGGCAGCGACGCCGACGGTCGTCAGGGCAAGGAGAACAAGAGAGATTTTAGCTACAAATGAACACAAATGAACACGAATGAAAACCAACGCGTTCCATTCGTGTTCATTCGTGTTCATTTGTGGCCAGAAGAACTCACGGTTTAGGATTGCGAATGGCTTCCGCGATTTCCGAGGCCCGCGCCCGGGCGGTGTGCATGTAGCTCTCGTTCTTGGCGATGCGGTCGAGCATCGGAAGATACTGGTCCAGGCCCACCAGCCGTTTCCGGTACAGCGCCGATTCCAGGAGCGACAGCGCCTTCACCACGCCCAGGCGGTCGTACTTGGCCGCCCGCTCCAGGTCGATGCGATGTTGGGCCGATTCCGCCATGCGCTCGAACCAGTCCAGCAGTGCCTGGGCGTTGGGGTCCTCGGAGTAATTGAACTTCGTTTCGGTCGTCTGGGCTCCATCCTCGTAACGCATGGTCTTCATCCCCATGAAGGCCACCTTCAATTGCGATTCGAGTGGGCGCTTGAAGTAATCCAGCTTGGCGGCGAGGTCGTAAACGGTCTGCGTCTCGGTCTCCGTGAGTTGGAACTGAAGGGGCAGGTCGTCCTCTTCGGCCTCGCGGTATTCGGCCGCTCCGCTTTTCTCGAGCGTGATCTTCATAAAAGCCGGGGCGCTGCCGGGAAACGACTTGGAGAAGACCAGCCGGGGCCCATCACCGGCGAAAAGAACGCTCGCGAAGAGCAGAATTAGAGACCACTTCATTTCGATTTCCGGTCTATGCCAGCCTGCGGCTGGTCGCTTCATGCGTGGCGTGGCAGATGGCCACTGCCAGGGCGTCGCAGGCGTCTTCCGAATCGATGGACTCCGGCAGCCGCAGCAGCGACCGGACCATCATCTGCACCTGGCACTTCTCGGCCCGCCCATATCCCACCACGCTGATCTTCACTTCCAGCGGCGAGTACTCCGCCAGCTCCATTCCTGCCTCGGCGATCACCAGCAGGGCAATCCCCCTCACGTGAGCCAGTTTCAGCGCCGTTTTCACGTTCGCCGAATAAAAAACATCTTCCACCGCGCCGCACTCGGGCGTATGCTCGCGAATCAACGCGCGCAACCCCCCGGCGATTTCCAGCAGCCGCTTCTCGAAGGGCCATTTGGTATTGGTGCGGATGACCCCCGCCGCCACCATCCGATGCTCCGCCCCGTCGCTCTCGATCACGCCGTAACCGGTCCGTTCCGAACCGCAATCGATGCCCAGGAAGCGCACGTTATTGCGCCAGCGCCTCCAGCTCCTTCTCGTCGATATCGAAGTTGGAGTACACGTTCTGCACGTCGTCGTGCTCTTCGAGGGCCTCGCTGAGCCGAAGCATGCCGCTGGCGCTCTTGCCCTCCAGCTTGATGAGGTTCTTCGGCACCATCGCGATGCTGGCCTCCTCGTGCGGGAGGCCGGCTGCCTCGATGGCCTTCAGTACGGCCTCGTGCGCTTCCGGCGCCGAGAGAACCATCCAGCGGTCTCCGTCGTTGCGCAGATCGTCGCCTCCGGCGTCCAGAACCACACTCATGAGCTGGTCTTCTCCGGCCTTGTCGCCGGGGACGAAGATCTGGCTCTTCCGTTCGAACATCCAGGCGACGCTTCCCTGCTCGCCCATGTTGCCGCCGTTCTTGGAAAAGAGATGGCGGATATCGCTCACCGTGCGGTTGCGGTTATCGGTGGCGACATTGACCAGAACGGCGGCGCCGCCCGGCCCATAGCCTTCGAACATGACCTCTTCGATCTGCCCGCCTTCCAGTTCGCCCGTTCCGCGCATCACGGCCTTCTTGATGTTGTCCGCGGGCATACTGGCAGCCTTGGCGGCCAGAATGGCGGTGCGCAGGCGGGGGTTCGCGTCCGGATCCCCGCCATTGCGCGCGGCAATCGAGATTTCCTTGATGATGCGCGTAAACGACTTTCCGCGCTTGGCGTCGAGGGCCGCCTTTTTGTGCTTGATCGTGGCCCATTTGGAATGTCCTGACATGTGAGACCTCTCAGGTAGGCCCGGCCACAGCGGCCGGGAGGGACAATGTTATGAATTCAACGTATTGAGGATAGCAGAATCGGGAATAGGGCTCAAGCCGCGGGAGCGCGGGAGCGCTGTCAAGCGCTGTCAGCCCTGCCGGGTCTCGGCCCCTTGAAGCCCGCTGATCACGCGGTGAAGTGTGCGCCGGATGGTCGAAGGCGGATTGTGCCACAATGCTTAACCGTGAGCCTTCGCGTATTCCAACGGGTTCTTTGCCTGGCCGCCGCCCTGTCCGCGCGGGCCGCGGATATCCAGTGGCCGGTCAATGGCGGTCCCGACAACATCCGGTACTCGCCGCTGAAGCAGATCACTCCCGCTAACGTCGCCCGCCTCGAAGTGGCCTGGACGTTCGACAGCCGCGACGCCTTCAAAGACTCGGAGATGCAAAGCAACCCGATTGTGGTGGATGGCGTGCTCTATGCCACCACTCCCAAGATGCGGGTGCTGGCGCTCAACGCCGCAACGGGCCGCGAAGTCTGGAGCTTCGACCCCAACCACGGCCAGCCGGTGACGCGGCGCTTTCGCCATCGCGGCGTGACCTTATATCGCGACCGCGTCTTCTTCACCTACCGCAATTACCTGTACGCCCTCGATAAGCAATCCGGCAAAACGATTCCGGGATTCGGCGACAACGGACGCATCGACCTTCGCCAGGGCCTCGACCGTCCGGCGGAGAACCTCACCGTGAGCGCTTCCAGCCCCGGCGTAATTTTCGAGGACACGATCATCCTGGGCAGTTCGGTGCCCGAGACCTTGCCAGGCTCGCCCGGGCACATTCGCGCGTACGACGCGAACACCGGCAAGCTCCGCTGGATGTTCCACACCATTCCCCACCCCGGCGAATTCGGGTACGAGAGCTGGCCCAAAGACGCCTACAAGATCTCCGGGGGCGCCAATGCCTGGGCGGGACTGTCGGTGGATGCGAAGCTGGGGATGGTGTTCGCCGCCACGGGCTCCGCGTCGTTCGATTTCTACGGCGCCAACCGGCACGGCGACAATCTGTTCGCCGATTGCGTGCTGGCCCTGGACGCGCGCACGGGGAAGCGCATTTGGCATTTCCAGGATGTCCAGCACGACGTTTGGGACTACGATTTTCCGGCGGCGCCGAGCCTGGTGACGGTCACGCGCAACAGCCGCAAGATCGACGCCGTGGCGCAGATCACCAAGACCGGATTCGTGTACCTCTTCAACCGGCGGACCGGCGAGCCGCTCTTCCCCATCGAGTACCGCAAGGTCCCGCCGTCTCCCGTGGATGGGGAAAAGCTTTCGGAGACGCAGCCGTATCCGGTGAAGCCGCCGCCGTTCGCGCGCCAGAGGGTCACCGAGGACATGCTGACCACGCGCACGCCGGAAGCGCACGCCGCGGTGCTCGCGGCATTCCGCAAACTCAGCTCGCGAGGCATCTTCGATCCGCCGTCGGTGGAGGGCGCCATCGTGTTTCCGGGATTCGATGGCGGCGGCGAATGGGGCGGCGCGGCCTTCGATCCGGACACCGCGCTGCTCTATGTGAATGCGAATGAAATGGCGTGGATCGTGCGCCTGGTGCCGCGCGATGAAAAATCGGCGTACGCCAGCCAGTGCGCCAGTTGCCACCGCGACGATCTGAGAGGCACGCCGCCCACCTTCCCGTCGCTGGTGGATATCGCGAAGCGCCGCACCCGCCAGGAGATCTCGAGCATCATCCGTCAAGGCTCGGGCCGGATGCCCGGTTTCGCGGCTTTGGGGAACGATACCGTCACCGACATCGTGGACTTCCTGGTCACCGGGAAGGACAGCGCGGGCAACCCGGCGAAGGCCGCTCAGGACCCCAACTGGCTCAAGTATCGCAGCGACGGCTACAACATTTTTCAGGACCCCGAGGGCTATCCCGCCATCGCGCCGCCGTGGGGCACGCTCAACGCCATCGATCTCAACAAGGGCGAGATCCGCTGGAAGATCCCGTTCGGCGAGTTTCCCGAGCTGGCTGCGAAGGGGCTGAAAAACACGGGGAGCGACAACTACGGCGGGCCGGTGGTGACCGCCAGCGGTCTGCTGTTCATCGGCGCTACGAATTTCGACAAGAAATTTCACGCATACGACAAGCTGACGGGCAAGCTGCTGTGGGAAGCGGAGCTGCCCGCGGCCGGCAACGCGACGCCTTCGGTATATGAAATCGGCGGCCGCGAGTTCGTGACGATTGTCTGCGGCGGAGGCAAGAACGGAGCGCCCTCCGGCGGCAGCATCGTCGCCTTTGCGCTGCCGAAGAAGTAAAGGTGTCCGGAAGTGGCGCACGCGCTGGTGCGTGTGACAGAAGCCTGGCCAGATTATGAGCGGCATCGTTGGAATTCTCAAACGGGAAGGCGCCCCGGTGGACCGGGACCTGCTCCGCCGGATGACCGGCTTCCTGGCGTTTCGAGGGCCCGATGCGCAGGAAATCTGGATCGACGGCGAGGTCGGATTCGGACACACCCTGCTCCGAACCACTGGCGAGTCCGCCAACGAGCGGCAGCCATGCACTCTGGAGGGCCAGGTATGGATCACGGCGGACGCACGGATTGATGCGCGTGAAGATCTGATCCGCCAATTGCGGGCGGCCGGACGCCAGCCGTCCAACAGCGCCACCGACCCGGAGTTGATCCTCCATGCCTACCACGCGTGGAACGAGCAGTGTCTGGAGCGCCTGCTGGGGGACTTCTCCTTCGCGATCTGGGACAAGCGCACCCGGCGCTTGGTCTGCGCCCGCGACCATTTCGGAATCAAGCTGTTTTACTATTCGCAGGCCGGCGGAGATTTCTTATTCAGCAACACCCTCAAGTGTGTTCGCCTAAGCCCGGCCGTTTCCGGGAAGCTGAACGATGTCGCGATCGCCGATTTTCTTGTTTTTGGCAACAATCAGAATCCCGCAAGCACCGCCTTTAGCGACATTCAACGGTTGCCCGCGGGGCATTATCTGGTGTGGTCGGAGGAACAGGTTCATATCTACCAATATTGGAGCCTGCCAGTGGAAGGCCCGATCTTGTACAATCGGGCGGACGACTACGTCGAACATTTCAGGGAGTTGCTGCGAAGCGCGGTGCGGGACCGCCTTCGCACCGATCATGTAGGTGTTTACATGAGCGGCGGGCTCGACTCACCGTCGCTGGCCGCTACTGCCCGGGAGATCCTGTCAGCGGGGTCGTCGTCGTATGATTTGCGAGCCTACACCTTGGTCTACGACCGGCTGATCCCAGACGAGGAGCGCCACTACGCGGGCCTGGTGGCGGATGCTTTGCGCATCCCGATCCAATTCCTGGTTGGGGACGGCTACGGGTTATACGAGCGGTGCGCGCAGCCAGAGTTGCACACTCCGGAACCGTTTCACAATCCGATCGGGTTGACCCTCGGTTTTGACCAACTTTCCAGAATTAGCGCGCACTGTCGCGTGGCGTTGTATGGAGAGGGCCCGGACAATGCCATGTACTATGAGTGGCAGGCCTACTTCTTACATCTGCTGAGGAGCTTGCGGTGGGGACGGCTGCTGATGGATGCCTGTTGGCACGCTCGTTACCACCGCCGGCTGCCGTTAGTGGGAGGGCTTCATCGCCGCCTTAAGCGATGGCGCAGCCGGGGAGTTGTCGAGCCGTCACATCCGAGTTGGATCCGTCCGGAAATCTTGAATCTGGCAGGCAGTGAGGCGCCGGGCGGGGGGCAACCGCAAATCGTCCATCCCTTTCACCCGATCGCGCACGGGTGGCTGACAGGGCCGCTCTGGGATCCTCTCTTCGAAGGATCTGACGCGGGCAGCACTTCACTCCCGGTGGAGATCCGGCATCCATACATGGACGTCCGGATGATCCGATTCCTCTTGGCTACTCCTCCGATTCCCTGGTGCCGGGATAAATATCTGATACGCCGCACTTTTCAAGGCGTGCTGCCGGACGCTGTGCTACAACGCCGCAAGACTCCCCTGCGGGCCGATCCTGTGCTGGAGCACGCCAAGGCCGATGGTTTGCCGCAGTGGGTTCCCGAGCCTTCACTCTTCCAGTACGTTGATCCGGATTTGGTTAATAAGGTACTGGTACTTTCAGTACTTAAAACGGACGGGGCAGCCCTTTGGGAAACTTTACGGCCGATTAGCCTGAACCTCTTCTTGCTTTCAGCAAATCAACTGTAAGAGAATATTCGAAGGAGTCCCGAAGAATGACTAGTCCAGAGCAGACCAAGCAGCCTTATAGCACCCCTTGCCTTCATGTGTATGGCAATATCCGGGAGATCACTCGCGGCACGGGAAGGAATGGAAGTAACGATACTGGCCAAGGCAAGGGCAACGACCACAGCATACCGTAAGCCAGGGGTGCAGCTATTGGTTACAGCATTCACATAGCCTTTGGGCTTCGCTGGTCATCTGATGTTCCTTTGCGCGATCTGCCGATTGCAGCCGACGGCAAGCCGCCAGATGTTCAGCTCCGGGTCAAATCCTGGCCCACCGCCGCGGATGAGAGCGAGGGTGCTGTTTTGTGGTACGCCTCACCGAACCGGTCCGACGGCTCGTGGCTGAGGATTTATCGTATATCCGAGGGCGCGTTCTTCCTGATTCGCTATGGCGACGGCACGGATTTTCTGATCCATGAGTCCGGCTCCCAAGTGTGGTGCCGATGGCGTCCCGAGTTCTCATTCGATTATGCGGCGGCGTATTTATACGGACCCATCCTGGGTTTCCTGCTGCGCCTCCGTGGTGTCGTTTGCCTGCACGCCAGTGTCGTCGGCATAGACGGCTGGGCGGTCGGTTTCGTGGGCCCACAGGGCGCCGGAAAGTCTACTCTCGCCGCAGCTTTGGGGGGACGCGGTTTACCGGTTCTCGCGGACGACATTCTCGCCTTAACCGAATCGGGCGGCCTGTTCAATGCGGCGCCAACATACCCTCGGCTGCGTCTCTGGCCGGCATCGGTTGACGCCTTATTTGGCTCACCGGACGCCTTGCCGCGGATGTTCGCGGATTGGGACAAGCGGCATCTCGACCTGACCGCGAAGAATTACAGGTTTGAGACCGATCACCGGTCCCTTGGCGCGATTTACTTTCTTGGCGAACGAAGCGATGATTACCCCGGCCAGCGAATTGAAGCGCTCCAGGGAATCCGGGGATTGAGTTCTTTGATCGCCAACACATACTCCTATAAGATGTTTGACACCGAAATGCGAGCGTATGAATTCGGGCTGCTGTCCCGGTTGGCATGCCAGGTTCCCTTGAGGTCGGTTGTTCCCTTTGCCGATCTGGCTCACATCGATCGGCTTTGCGATCTCATTCTCGGCGATGTTCAGGGTCTTCCCCGTCCGATAGCCATGTCAGACCCGGGTGTGCATCATCATGTATAGCATTCGCGCCTACGCAGGAATGATTTATGATACGCGCCGTCTCGAAGCGTACCAGCGCGCTCTCCAGCTTATCGTCAATCCGGATTCGGTTGTGGTGGACATCGGCACGGGGCTTGGCATCTTCGCCTTCCTGGCGTGCCGGGCCGGCGCCCGGAAGGTCTACGCCATCGAGCCCTCCGCGGTGATTGCCGTGGCGCGTGAACTTGCGGCAACCAATGGGTATCTGCAACGAATCGAATTCATTGAAGACATTTCCACCCGTGTCACGTTACCCGGGCCGGCCGACGTCATTGTGTCCGATATGGCCGGAGCGATCCCACTGTATCAGCAGCACCTGCCATCCATCGCCGACGCCCGCAAACGGCTCCTCAAACCGCACGGCACGCTCATTCCGCGATCCGATACCCTCTGGGCCGCAGTGGTGAATGCGGAGGCGGTGCATGCGAGAATCGCGCCCTCGATCGATCGTTCCCTGGGCCTGGACATGCGGCCGGCCTGGAAAATGGCCGCCAACGTTTATTCCAATACAAGCTTTACGGAAGCGCAATTGGCGACAGCCGCTCAACGCCTGGCCATCCTGGACTACTCTCAGATCGAAGATCCGAATCTTCATACACAGGTCCAATGGGATGTGACGCACCCCGGCCAGGGACATGGGATCAGCGTATGGTTCGACCGGACACTGGCGGATGGAGTGTTTTTTTCGACTGCTCCCGGCCAGCCGGAAATGATATACGGGGCATTGTTCTTGCCCTGGCCCGAGCCGGTTAAACTGAACGAGACCGACACCATCGTGTTGGACATCAGCGCGGATTTGGGGAGTGAAGACTACATTTGGAGATGGAACACGACGGTTTTCAGCGGGGCACAGGTGAAATACAAGTTCCGGCAATCCGATTTCCTCGGAGAGCCGCGCTCACCAGCCCGGCTGCGCAAACAGTCCGCCACGCACGTGCCCAGATTGAACGGCGATGGCGAGCTCGATCGGTTGATTCTGCAACTCATGGACGGCAAGAACGCCATTGAGGACATTGCCCGTGAAGCGCGGCGCCAGTTTCCCGCGCTATTTCAGACGCTGGAACAAGCCATTGGCAAGGTCGCGGATTTGTCGCGTAAGTACAGCCTTTAGGCGCAAGCCGCGCCAGGATGGCAACCTTGCAATAGATAGATACTGCCATGATCCGACATGAGCGTGGCCAGCCATCGCTGAGCGAGATATACGCGGCACAACGCGAGGACACGCTTGCCAGACGCCGCGCGGAGACTCTTGAGGAGATCGCCCGGCTCCAGGACGAAGTGCGCCGGCATCCGGACCAGCCCGATCTGCACTCTTCGATCGCCAGGCTGTACAGCGAATCGGGCCGCCAAGATGCGGCGGAAGCGGCGCTCCGCGACGGTATTGCGGCATGCGCATCCTCAACCGGGCTGTACTGGCAGTTGATCGGGACTCTCAGGGATTCCGGGCGAACTGAAGAGGCGGCCGCGTTCGCCGCCGCGGCAATTCGAAAGGCGCCGAAAGGCCCGCAGTTTCGGTTTCCCCAACGTTTGACCTTGCCGGTCATTTACGATACCGAGGAAGAGGTCGTCCAATACCGGCGCCGCTTTGTCCGTGGGTTGAAGGCATGCGGGAAGGAGATTCTGAGAGCGAACGCCGAAGGGCTGCAAGCTTCCCTGGAAGGCCTGAGGAATTTCACTAATTTCTACCTGGCGTACCAGGGGTATAACGACGTGGCGCTGCAGCGGCAATACGGAAGTCTGGTAGGTCACGTGATGAGAGCGCGCTACCCGCAATGGACCACCGCTCTTTCCATGCCCGATCTTGCGCCAGACGGGAGAGTCAAGGTGGGCTTTGCGTCCAGTTTTTTGTGCGACCATACCGTGGCCAGATTGTTCGCAGGCTGGATGGAAAACTTTGACCGCAACCGGTTTCACCTCCACGCTTACTACTCGGGGCGGGAGGTCGATTCCATGACCCGGCGGGTGCGGGAGTCCTGTGATGCTTTCTTTCACATCCCGGACGACCTTGAGGCGCTGTGCCGGCAAATACGGCGAGATCGACTGCACATTCTGATCTTCACAGACATTGGCATGGCTGCGGAGACGACCATGCTGGCCGCTCTGCGACTGGCGCCGGTGCAGTGCATGACTTGGGGGCATCCGGTGACCTCCGGGCTGCCGACAGTGGATTACTTTTTGTCCAGCGAGTTGATGGAGCCGGCAGGCGCCCAGCAACACTACTCGGAGCGGCTGGTGCTGATGCCTGGTATTGGGCTCTGCGTCGCCAAACCACCGGCGCCGCGTGTCATCCTGACGAAGCCCCGGTCAGCCTGGGGAATTCCCGCGGATGCGGTGGTATACCTGTGCTGCCAATCTCTGTTCAAGTATTTGCCTCGCCACGATCGCATCTTTCCCGCGATCGCGCGCCAGGTGGCGAAGGCGAGGTTTGTATTCCTCTCGCACAATGATGTGCCATCCGGCAGGTTTCAGGCGAGACTGCACCGGGTCTTCTCCGCAAGCGGCTTAAGCTCCGACGATTATTGCCTCATGTTGCCCACTCAGCTTCTTTTCGACTACTGGAACCTCAACCTGGTTTCGGACGTATTCCTGGACAACCTCGAGTGGTCCGGCGGGATGACGACCCTGGATGCGCTTGCGTGTGGACTACCGATTGTGACATTGCCCGGAAAGTTTATGCGCGGCCGGCATTCCTACGGATTCCTGACACAACTCGGAATCACAGAAACAATCGCGTCCAGCGAAGCCGATTACGTCGATATTGCGGTACGGCTCGGCGTGGACGCCGCGTGGAGACAAGCGGTGGCGGGCAAGATCGGCGAGCGGTACGGGAAACTGTTCGGCGATAAACGGAGTGTCCGAGCCCTGGAAGGCTTTGTTCAGCAGGTGGTGGCCCCGGGAACGGATAACCGGACCCCCTCCTCCGCAGAGCCTCCGGCCATGATACGCTGACAGTTTATGCGGATTTCGGATGTTTACCTGGGTCTTGGCCAGGACGTCTTCGGCCAGCTCATCCGGAGCATTTCGATTGGCAAATTACGGACCTATCAGATTTACGAAGGCTTTAAAGTACGGGCGCACCTCCTCAAGGTCAATACCGAATCTTTGCGCAAGTCCGTTCCCAGGCTCTGGGCCCGCATTTCCGAGGGGGACGAGGATTTCGCCAAGGACCTCGCGCAGGCGGTGCTGGTGTCGCATCTCGATATGATTACCGGGGTGCTCGATTTGTTGGGCGTGCCGCATGAGAACGGGTTCTTCTCCAAGGATATGGACCCGAAGCCGTATTTCACCGAAGGCTGGGAAAACCGCGTTTTCGAGAAATTCCGCGGAGTCTATTCGGACGCGATACTCGCCTTTTATATCAACCATTTACGTTGGGAATTGCTGGGCGCCGCCGAAGTGTTCCGCCCGGCTGCGCCGAGTGCGGCTTGAGTGCGGCTTGAGTTCGGCTGGCCGCGTGCAAGGTAGCGTTGGAATCATGACAGTTTCCGGACGTGCCCCGTTGCGCGAACCTCTTCCAGTCCCGCTCGATCCGTGGAACGCCTTATTTAACAATCAGATGCGGATGCAGTCCTGGATGCTGCCAGGAGTGTGCGCCCGACCGGCAGGTGTCGGGTTTTTACGCACCCGAAACGACCCTTGCGCCATTACACCCAACACGCATTCGTGCGCGAAATCGGGTGTTCGGGTCCCGGAATGGAATGGCCGCCGAATTACGCGAGGTGCCTGAAAGTGAATCATTGCGATTTCCATTACTCTCATCTGCTGCCCAAGAAACCGGGAATTCTCCCGCTCGAGGAGACCATGATGAAGAAGTGCCGCCGCTGCGGCGCCGAGTTCATCACCCGCTCCCGGATTCGGAAACGCTGTGACGGTTGCCAATCCGTGGTTTCCGCGGAGAAACAGAAGAAAGCCAATGAGCGCCTGAAGGCCCGCCGCGCCGCCCGGCGGATGTGCCTGTTGAAAGCCTGTTAGGTTATTCGTTGCGTAACGCGACCAGGGGATCCACGCGGGAAGCCCTGCGGGCAGGAAGATAAGTGGGCAGCGCCGCTGCCGCCAGCGGCGCCAAGGGAGCCCCGGCATACACCGTGGGATCCCGCGGTTCCACGCCCTACAGCAGATGGCTCATGACTTGTGTCACGCGGCGTCGGGATGCGCAGGCAACTCGCGCCGCCTTCTACCTTGACCTCCATCGAGCACAGCGTGGTCAACTGCGCCAGCCCCTCTTCCACCGTCACGTCCAATCCCTGCCACGCCTGGCTCGGAGACGTGGGCGCTGAGAAGACGTTCCGGCTCGCCGGTTCCCGTGAGGTTGACGGTGCTCGGGCGCATCACGGCGATGCTTTCGAGCTGGGTGGCGTGGTCGCGCCAGGCGTCGTAGTAACGGAGCAAAATGGGCCCAAGGCTGGCGCCAACGATGCCCAAATCGAGGTCCCCATTCCTCACCGAGACGACAGTTGAGACGACAGTTACATCCAGGCTGACCAGCCGGTCCGGTTCCTGATAAGCGAGGGGCTTGAGCAGGACACCGTCGATGACGGAGAACATCGCCGTATTGGCTCCGATCCCCAGCGCTAGCGTCAGCACGGCTGTGGCGCTGAATTCTGGATGCCGAGTTAGCGAACGCCAGATAGAGCGCAGCATATTCTCCATTCCACTTACTCCGACCGCAGCGCCGGCAACGGTTCCACGCGCGCGGCCCGCCACGCCGGCACGTAACTCGCCGCCAGCGCGACGGCCGCCAGCACCCCGGCCGCTGCTATGAACGAGAGGGCATCGCTCGCGGCGACGCCGTACAGCAGCGTCCTCAGCAACCGCGTCAACGCCAGCGCGCCGGCCAGTCCAGCGGCCAGCCCGACGGCGATCAGTGACGCCGCCTCACGCAGCACCATGCGCGTCAGAT
>JBGPKH010000068.1:0-22035 GCA_041485845.1 Bryobacteraceae bacterium | reverse complement strand
CCGGCCGCTGGCCCCCAGGATGCCCTGAAGCTCGCGCGTCGCGGTCTGCCAGTCGTGGTTGTTGACTCCGTCCACGATCAGGACCGGGAGCTTCGGCTGCGCGGGGCAGATCGAGGCGAGCAGAAACGTGAGGAGGAGTTCTCGCATATCGGTTTCCACCAGCATACACTTCCCCCTGGCGGCCTAGAGCGCCTCTTTGAGTTTTCGCCGATACCGCTCGAACGCCTTGCGGCCCGCTCCGGTGAGGTGCAACAGCGTTTGCGGCACCTTGCCGCGGAAGGTCTTCACGATCTCGATGTAGCCCTCCGCTTCCAGCCGCGACAAGTGACTCGATAGCGTGCCCTTGTTCATGCCGGTTTCATGCTGCAGGTAGACGAAGTCGGCCTTGGCGATGGCGGAGAGGAGAGACACGATGATGAGACGCCCCGGCTCGTGGATCACGCGATCCAGTTCCGCGAGGCTGCGGGCCTGCGGGTTCATCAGGCTTCCCGGGCCGGCGGCTGGGTCCGGCGGAGGTAAAGGCAGAAGCTGATGCCGCCCGAAATCAGGAGAACGGCGCCGTAGAACAGGAACCAGATCAGAAAAACTCCGGCCACGACCTGGGGAACCTTGCCGGTCACCCGCGAGCCGTTCACCACCGACTCGACCAGATCGGCGGGGAGCGTCGCGATCGCCAGAGTGGCGACCGCAATCGCCACCACCACCGCCCATTTCCAGCGCACCGTCCTGGCCAAGCCGCGCGCGTAGCTCGCTCCGAAGACCAGTCCCATGAACAGCGAGGCCAGCGTCTTCACATCCCACTGCGAGCGAAGCGCTACTGCCAGGGCGATCGATATCGCCCCCGAAGCCAGTGCCCCGAGGATCATCGGACGCCAAACCTTGTCCCGCTTCGTATATTCGACAAATCCGGTGCGCGGATACGTGATGCGCTGTTTGATCGCCTTGCTGCCGTAATGGATGATGGCGCACATCAGCCCGACATAGAGGAGGGTCGCGTACATCCGATGCCACACGGCATCCGTAGGTGTGTGCAACTGCAGCCAAATGAGCAACCCAAAGCCAAGGAGCATGAAGCCCATGCCCAACTCGCCTACTCCGTCGATGTTGTAGTACCAGAAGGGCCGCTTCGAATAGTCGCCGATCGGTTGGTTCATGTCGAGTTCTCCCGTATTCCGGCGGGATGGGCGGGCCGGGAGTGCGGCAGGGCTCAGGCCGGACTGCCGCGGCTCATTCTCACCTACTAGTTTGCGCCACCAACTAGTAGGTGTCAATATGGAAAAACTCGACAGGGCCGGCTCAGCGCCGCAGCGGCATCGGGAGCGGCTGTTGTAAACTCACAGAGCTGGGAGATGTTTTGAAACTCGGGGTCATTCTGTTCCAACTGGGAGGGCCGGATTCGCTGCAGGCGATCGAGCCGTTCCTCTACAATCTGTTTTGCGATCCGGACATCATCGATTTCCCGTTCGCCCGTATCGCGCGCCAGCCCCTGGCACGGCTCATCGCGTCACGGCGCGCCGGCCACGTGGCGCACCACTACGCCGGGATCGGCGGCAAGAGTCCCATCCTGGAATTCACCATGCGCCAGGCGGCGGCGCTCGAAACCGCACTGCGCGCCGATTTCGATGCGCGCGTCTCGGTGGCCATGCGCTACTGGCGCCCGTTCACGGAGGAGGCGATTCGCGACATGGAGCGGCACGCGCCCGCGGAGGTCGTCCTGCTGCCGCTCTACCCGCAGTATTCCAAGACCACCACGGGCAGCAGTCTCAACGAATGGTCGCGGCGTTTTCATCCCAATGGGTGGAGCCCGAAGGTCCACACCATCGAGCAGTTCTACGAGGACGACGGCTATTTGCACGCGGTGGTGGAAGCCGTCGACCGGTCTATGGCCGGCTTCTCCGATCCCCGCGATGTGGACGTCGTCTTCAGCGCGCATAGCATTCCGGTCGCGGTGGTGGAGAAGGGCGATCCCTATCGGAAGCAGATCGAGCGCACCACCGGCCTGGTATGGCAGCGCGGCCGCTGGCCCGGCCGGCGCCATCTCTGCTACCAGAGCAAGGTGGGCGCTTCGAAGTGGTTGAGCCCCTCGATGCACGAAACCGTCAAGCGCCTGGCAGCGGAAGGGCGCAAGCACGTGCTCGTGGTTCCCATCTCCTTCGTCTCCGACCACGTGGAGACCCTGCACGAGATCGATATCGAGCACCGCGAGCAGGCTCACGGCCTGGGGATCGAGGACTACCGCATGGTTCCGGGTCTCAACGATTCGCCGGCATTCATTGAAGCGCTGGCCGGGCTGGTGCGCTCTCGCGTCGGGGCTGGGAACTGGTCCGAGCGGCGCGGCTCCGTTTGATCGGCGGCCGGTCGTGGCTTCGAACAGAGCCGCGCGCGTCCGAATGCCCCTACTCCCGGCCCTGCAAGAAGTTCTGCAGCTCCGCAAAGGAGATCGCCCAGGCCGTCGACAGCGCTTCGTAGCCCTTCAGCTCCACTTCACGCCGCACGAACGGCGTGGGCGTGGGCAGCGCCAGTTCCTTGAAGGTCCTTTCCCCCAGCGCCACACCCAGGCCGATTCCCTTGGTGGCGGCCTCCAGCCGGAAGGCGGCGTTAACCGTGTCTCCCAGCGCCGTGTACTCCGTGCCGCCGATGATCGCGGGTCCGGTATTCACGCCCGCGCCGATGCGCAACGGTCCCGGCAGCGGCAGCGTGTTGCTGATATCCGCGGTGGCCATGTTGATTTCGTTCACGGCGCGCAGTGTGCGCAGCAGATCGGCCCGCAGGTGCGACTCGTCATCGTGAACCCATACGGCCATCACCGCATCGCCGATGTACTTCTGCGCCCAGCTCCCCATCCGTTGCGTGACCTGTCCCACGCGCAGAAACCAGGTCCCGATCGTCTGCGAAAGCAGGTCTTCGGAGACCTTGCGCGCCAGGGGCGTGAAATCGCGGATATCCACCACCATGATGGTGGTCAGGCTGCGGGTTTGCAGGGAGGTCGTGGGCGCATTGCGGGTATCGGTGCTCGGAGCGGCGATTGCCGAAATCGAAGGCGCCGCATTGCGGAACAGCAGTTGCTGGTCGCCAAATATCAGGCTGTCCTTGTCGTTCAGTACCACCGGAACGGCCACGCGGCGGTTGTTGACGAACGATCCATTACGGCTGCCGAGATCCACCAGGCTGAAATCGCCCGCGTCGCGGCGTTGAATCAGGGCATGCAAGCGCGAAACCGACCGGCTGTCGAGCATGACCGCACAACCGTCCCCCCTCCCGATGGCCCACGATTGTCCGCTGGCCAGCGGGTATCGGCGCCCTCCGGCTTCCAGGATGAGGTACGGGTTTGCGGGAGATGGTATCACTGATCTCCAATTTAGCAGACGGCCCGGCGCTTGCGACTCCGCGGCCCCGGAAAGTCCCCGATTCCGGGCGCGGCCGTCCGGGTACTGACCGGCGCGGCCAGCCACAGCCAGTTGCGCATCTGCGCGCCGCTCCTGCACAACTCCAGCGTCAGCCGCACCGTCAGGCCGGCAAAGGGGGTGGATCGCCAGCGATGGTTCCGCAGTCTACACCCCCGCGCGCGGCCCTGAAATAGAGTAATCTATCGACGAGGTATCTGCGATGGGTGAGACCAAGGACACTACGTCGCGCCGCGCGTTCCTGCGTGACAGCGGCCACATCGCCGGGGTGTCGACCCTGGCCGGAATGACTCTGCCATACGTGCACGCGGCGGAGAACAACACGATTCAGCTCGCCCTGGTGGGATCGGGCGGGCGCGGCACGGGCGCAACCGAGAACGCCCTGGGCATCCAGAACGGGCCCATCAAGCTGGTGGCCATGGCCGACGTCTTCCCGCAGAAGCTGAGCGATAGCCACGGACGGCTGCGCGGCCGCTTTCCTTCCCAGATGGAAGTGCCCCAGGAGCGCCAGTTCATCGGCTTCGACGCCTACCGCAAGGCCCTGGACTGCCTCAAGCCGGGCGACGTGGCCATCCTGGCAACGCCACCGGCGTTCCGCTGGGTGCAGTTCCGCTACGCCATCGATAAGGGCCTGAACGTGTTCATGGAGAAGCCGGTCACCGTAGACGGCCCGACGACGCGGCGCATGATCGCGCTCGGCGAAGAGGCCGGGCGCAAGAACCTGAAGGTCGGAGTCGGTTTGATGGTGCGGCACTGCCGGGCGCGGCAGGAACTGCTCCAGCGCATCCGCGACGGGCAGATCGGCGACATCGTGGCCATGCGCGGCTACCGCATGGGCTCGGGCGGCGGCACGGCGCCGGTCAAGCCCGAAGGCATCACCGAGCTGATGCACCAGATCCGCCTGTTCCACTCGTTTCTGTGGGCCAGCGGCGGCGTCTTCAGCGACTACTACATCCACCAGATCGACGAGCTCTCGTGGATGAAGGGCGCCTGGCCGGTGGAAGCCATGGCTGTGGGCGGCCGTCACTACCGCGGCAATTCGGTGGACCAGAACTTCGACGTCTACTCGGTGCAGTATACCTACCCGGACGGCACGCGCCTGTTCTTCGATGGGCGCAACATGCCCGGGGTGCACAACGAGTTTGCCAGCTACATTCACGGGTCGAAGGGCTCCGCCGTGGTTTCCACCAACTCGCACACGCCGGGACGCACGCGCATTTACACGGGGCAGAACATTCCGCGCTGGCAGAACGGCCAGAGGGAACCGGCGCCGGAGAACCTGGTGTGGGCGTACCCGCAGCCGGAGCGCTCGCCCTACGACTGGGAGTGGGACGACCTGATCGCCGCCATTCGCGACGACAAGCCCTACAACGAGGTCAGACGCGGCGCCGAGGCCAGCCTCGTCGCATCGATGGGCCGCTTCGCCGCGCACACCGGCCAGATCGTGACCTTCGACCAGATGATGAATCACGACCACGAGTTCGCGCCGGACGTGGACAAGCTGACGCTGGACGGCCCCGCGCCCCTGCGCGCCGGTCCCGACGGCAAGTACCCGTTGCCGGAGCCCGGCATCAAGAAGACGCGCGAGTACTAGCTTAACTACTAGCTGAGTGGAAGTGTTGCTTCTCGACAGCCAGAGACGATCGGATCCCAGCGGCTGGGATGCTTACCAAGGCAGCGTTGCCAACCTGACTTCCGAGTACGCCGATCCAGCCGGATCCCCATCCGATCACCGAAACGTCTCTAATCTTGCGTCTTCCATGTCATCAGCCTCGCCCTGAGTGCTCAGGCCTCGGACGTGCCGGTTTCGCGCTAGACTTTGAATTCCTTGTCCAGGACGAACACCCTGACTGTCTCTCGCCTAATGCCGTCAAAGGCCATGGCTTCCGCCGTCACTGGAGAATCCATGATCTTCATGAAAACGGTCAGGTCCTCGGGTTCCACGCAGACGGCGACTTGATTGCCTTCGATTGTCCCGAAATTTATGGGTTTGGTGACCTTTTGACTCCTGAAGAGGTCACCGTGGGTCCGGAATCCCTCTTCCCATTTCACCAGGTCTTCAACCTGCCCTACGACTACGACCTTGGGTATGTCTTGTCTCCTTGAGTGGCTGGTGCCGGCTCCCAAGATATCGGAAGTCTGACCACCCCGAGCCTACCCGGAGGCCAAGGCCACAGAACCTCGCCTTCCGCCACGGGCCTCTCCGTGCGGGCGCCTGCCCAGCGGTCGCCCACTCGGAAACCATCCCCAAGCGGCGCGTTCCGAAAGATCCCTCCTGGTACTGGTAACGCCGGCATCCGCCGGCAGGAAGAAACTCACCTCCCAATCCCCTCATAGTTCTGAACCCGTACTGGCCGTCGCCCCTTCCAAATGCCGTCCGCGTACCAAGGACCATTCGTGCCCCCCAGTACAGACGGTACAACTACGGTCTTTTTTTCTTTCCCGTTGCCGCTACAATGATTGCAGGAAAGCGACGATAGACTCACGAAGGAACACGGATGGGCATTGCTCAAGTTTTCATTTATCTGCAGTTGTTGGATCTGCTCACGACGCTGGTCGGGTTCCGCTTGGGCGCCGGGGAAGCGAGCCCGTTTATCCGCGTGCTGATGCATGCCGGCCCCGCATTGGGAGTGACGCTTTCCAAGCTCGTGGCCCTGGCGCTGGGCGGAGTTTGTGTCTGGGCGAAGAAGAGCCACCTGATTCGCTGGGTATCCTATTGGTACGCCGCACTGATCGTTTGGAATCTCATGGTGATGTTGGCGTTGCCGTCGCACCTGGCGAAGTAAGCGGTCCTCAATCTCGCCAGGCGCCATGGATCAGCCTCTCATCAGGCGCAGGTACGACAACTTTTGCGGCAAGGCAAAGGGAGTGGCGACATCCGCGATGTTCTCGCCGGTCCGCCGGATATTCGGCTCGAGAATATGGGACACCGCGCCCCCGGCTGCCAGCCGCAGGTAGCCGATCTTGTCCGGATCGATGTGCATGATCCGGCAGCAAGTGGCATCCACCGCCACCGGGTCGTCCCCGGCCACCAGCACTCCCGCGGATTTCGGAACACCCTGGATGGGCCCGTCTCCTTCCATGCCGGCGATGCCGTCGACAATCGCAAACTGGCGCGGAAAAGCCGCGTGCAGATCGGCGATGCACTCCTCGATGCCGGCCCAATGCAGCACGTTCTTGGGCCATCCGTAGATGCCGCCCGGCACCACTCCGAACAGGTTCTTCATGGAAAGTGTCGCACCGGTCCAGTGATGCGTCTTCATTTTGGGCATGGAGACCAGCAGATCGGCGCCCAGGACCGTGTGCGGAAGGTAGAGCTTCTCCAGGCGCGAGAACTGCCGGCTGGGGCGGACGCGCGTGACGTCGTCCAGGTTGAGGTCCACGAACAGGTCCTCGAAGCGGGGAACCACTTTGAAGTACCCGGCGGCGTCGGCCAGGTCCAGCGTGTTGCGGCGGTGTCCCGGTCCTTCGGCGATGCGCACGCTGGCGGCGCCCATGGCGCGGAAGGCCTCGCATGCCGCGTGGACCAGAATGGGATGCGTATTGATGCTGCTCTGGGGCTCGAACTCCACCAGGTTGGGCTTGAGCACCACGTGCCGGCCGCGCACCTCCACCCGGTGATCCGCCAGGATGCGGCGGACGGCATCGTAAATGCGCTGGTCGTAGGCCGGGGCGCGAACAATCGAAACCATGGACGGAACCAGGGGCTGGCTCTTAGTGCAGCCGGTGAGCAGCGCCGCACACGTGGATGCCGCCAACCATTCCCGTCGGGTGAGCGCCGGTTCCATCCATCAACTCCAAAGCAGGTCACGCCCTTTTTCCACGCCGCCCACGATCAGGGCGAGCGACGTTTCGGGAAGGGTGCGATACGCCACCGGCGCGGCCGGAGCAAATCCCTGCGGCAATTGTCCGTGTGCCAGCAAGCCCAGCCGCAGCCAGTTCAGCGCATCCGCCGAGCGGCACTCGTTGAGAAAGCCCCTCGCCTTTTCAAGAGCGCGGCTCACCTTCGGCGATGCCACTCCCCGCAGGGCGGTCAGGGCCATTCCGGTGGTCTCCGGATAGGGTCGTGATTCATACCCCGCCGCGCGGGACGACCCGTGGTTCCAGCCGCCTTCCCGGCACATCCGAGCCAGCAGGAAACGGCGGCCGGATTCGATGCGGTCTTGTATTTTCGCCGATGCCCGGCGCTTGTATTCCTTGTCGAGAGCCAAAATGGCGAGCGACGTTGGCCCGACCCAGGCGGCGGCGCCTGGCACCCAAGGCCATCCCGGATACTCCTGATCGGCCGGCCTCGCATTCCCCAGCAGCCACTGGCGCAGCCGATAGCCCAGGCTGGATTCCTGGCCGTAGCTGGCCAGAAGCCAGTCGATCGCCCGGGCGTGGACCGCGGGCCCGAGGTGCTCCGGAGGCACCAGCGCGACCAGCGCCGTGACCCAGAAACTCTCGTCGACGCCGGTCTGCGGAGGCCAGCCCCCGTCCGGCCGTCGTGCCGCGAGGATCCATCGCAGCCCCCTTCCGGAGGCCTCGCGCTCTCCCGCCGCTAACAGCGCCAGGACGGCGTAAACCGTGGCTTCGGTCCACGATCGGCCTCGAACGTATGGCCATCCGCCATCCGGATTCTGTCTCCTGAGGAGCGTATCGATTGACATAAAGGTCCGGGCTGGTGTAGCGCGGGCAATCTTGCCCGCAGCCGCCTTTCAGGCGGCTCTTTCCGGCCAGGCGCGAATCTCCGCGCCGGCTGAAGGCCGGCGGCAGCCAGGATTGGCTGCCCCCCTCCTGTAACACAGTTCTAACCCGGATTTCTCATCAGTCGCGGCCAAGACATGCCGGCAAGAGTGCCGGCACGGCACGCTGAGAGCGTGCGCCACGGTTAAGTGCGAACAGACTGTTGATGGCCGGCGTGGCGCAAACACTCGTGTTTGCCGCATCGACACTCGTGTCGATGCTCGACCGATGAGAAATCCGGGCTAATCTGCCCGGGTCACCGCAGTACCCGGCGCTTGCGCCGGCGCGCAAGCAGCATCACGAGGGCCACGCCCGCGACGAGCCATATCGACCCTTGAATTGCGAGATGCATTTCGTCTCCTTTCGGAAGTCTGGGCCAGCGGCCGCTCCCTTAGAGGGTGCCTGGGGGGCGCACTCCCGCCGCGTCGACGAGGCGTGCCTCGCCGCCGCGGAGGGGTCTATTGAAGCGGCTCCTGGGCACTTAGTGTTGGGCTCTCCGGCTCCGCCGCCTCTTCAAGAAAACGATCAGGACGCCGCCGGCGCCGAGCCAGATCAATCCCTGCATCAATGTACTCATACGTTTGTTTCTCCTTTGTCTTGTCTACTTACCCATGGTTTTCATCAACGGGAACAGGTACTTGAAAACCTGCAAAAGGCCAGGGCCCGCCGCCACAATCAGCATCGACGGGAGAATGAAAAAGAAAATCGGGAATACCAGCTTCACGCCCACCTTCCCGGCGCGCTCTTCGGCCTCCTGCCGGCGCCGCGTGCGCAGGTAGTCCGAGTGCGTGCGCAGGGATTCGCCCATGCTCGTGCCAAAACGGTCGCTCTGAATCAGGATGGCGACCAGTTTTCCGAGCTCCGCCTCGCCGGTGCGCTCGGCAAGGTTGCGCAGCGCGTCTGAGCGTCGCTTTCCCGCGCGCATCTCCAGCGTCATCAGCGCCAACTCTTCGCTGAGCTGTGGGTGGCTCATCTGTAATTCGCGCGCCACGTGCTGGATCGCCATGTCCAGTCCCAAACCGGCCTCCACCGAGACCACCAGCAGGTCCAGTGCGTCGGGCAGGGCAAGCCGCAGGGTCTCCTGGCGTTTCTTCGCCTTCCTCTCCAGGAACATCTTGGGGAGGACCCATCCCACGGCGCATCCAAACAGCATCACCAAGACGCTGAACGTCGGACTCGAAGGCATCTTGCCGGACAGCGTCAGGCAGAGCACCAGCACCATCAGGGTGCTGATGATGCGGACGCCGTAGAATATCGGCATGGCGTGCTCCGAGCGGAAGCCCGCCCGGATCAGGTGCGCCCGCAGAGTAGCGACTTCCGCCTCCGACGAGGGTACCTTCGACCCGAGCTGGTACAGAAAGGAGACCAGGCTGCTCGCCTCCGACTCGGTTTCCACGCTCGCCAGACCCGCAAGCTGGTCCGTAATGACCGGGTTTCCGAGCTGCGCTTTGACGTAGCGGCCGGTCTTGTAAAACAGCCGGTACCCGACCCAGGTCAGCAGCACCATCAACATCAGAAAACAACAGCTCGAGAGTAAGATCGGGTGGTCCATATCAAACCTTAATATTGATGATCTTCTTGATGCAGATATTGCCCAGAATCTGCGCAAAAATCGCGCCGAAAATCATCTTCCTGCCGTCCGGATCGGCGGCCATGCCCTGCAGGTAACCGGGCGCCACGAACAGCAGTCCGAGCATCGTCGCGATCGGCAGCACGGTCAGGATGGTGGCCGTGAGCCGCCCGTGGGCGCTGGCCGCTTTCACCTGGCCCTTCAGCCGGAACCGCTCCCGGATGACATACGCCAGCCGCTGCAGAATCTCGCTCAAATTGCCGCCGGTCTGCTTCTGCAACAGCACCGACGAAGTGAAAAATCGAACGTCGAGCAGCGGCACGCGATTGGTGAGATTGGTGAGCGCGACGTCCAGGGGCGCCCCCAGGTTTTGCTCGTTGAACAGGGCGCGGAATTCCTGGCCGAGCGGGTCGGGGGACTCTTCGCCCAGCATTTCCAGGCTGATGGTGAAGGCGTGGCCGGCACGCATCGAGCGTGACAGAAAATCCAGCGCCTCCGGGAATTGTTCCTCCACTTTGTCCAGCCGTTTCGTGCGCGTTCGCCGGACATATATGTAGGGAAGCGCGCCCAGGAGCGCGGCCAGACACACCGCCGGGATCAATCCGCCGAAGCTGGCCGGCAGCAAAAAGCCCAGGACCAAACCGGAGGCCGCCAGGATCCCCATCGTGGCGATCAGCCGCGTGGCCGTCCAGTTCAAGCCGGCCTGTATCATCTGCACCTGTGCGTGCCGCGTGAAATGCAGCGAAGAAACCAGTTGCTTGAGCCCCGCGGCGTTCTCCGGCTCGATCTCCTTCAACAGGTTGGTGATCGCGATCACCGGCTCGCCGGCGGCGGTCTGCAGCATGTTGACCATCTGGCCCTTGCGCCGCGCGTCGAAGAACTTCAACCCCACGCTCACCGACAGCAGGATGAGCGCGAAAACCACGATGAAGGCGGCGATAATCCCAGTCATCAGCTAATCTCCACTACCGTCTGGAACAACTGCGGCGCGAGCGTGATGCCGCAGGCTTTGAGCCGGTCGTAAAACTTGGGCCGGATGCCGGTCGCCCGAAAACGGCCCAGCACCCTGCCGGATTCCGTAATGCCCGTCTTTTCGAAAAGGAAGATGTCTTGCAAGGTGATGATGTCCTGTTCCATCCCGACCACTTCGGTGACGTGCGTAATGCGGCGGGTTCCATCGCTGAAGCGCGCCACTTGCACGAACAGGTTGACGGCCGAAGCGATCTGCTGCCGGATCGAGCGAATTCCCATGTTGGAGTTCGCCATGCCCACCATCACCTCGAGGCGTCCCAGGCCGTCGCGCGGCGTGTTGGCGTGAATCGTGGTGAGCGATCCATCGTGGCCCGTGTTCATGGCCTGCAACATGTCCAGCGCTTCGTCGGCGCGGACCTCACCGACGATGATGCGGTCGGGCCGCATACGGAGGGCGTTGATGACCAGTTGCCGGATGTGGATCGCGCCGGTTCCTTCCACGTTGGGCGGCCGGGTTTCCAGGCGGGCCACGTGGGTCTGCTGCAGCTTCAATTCGGCTGCGTCTTCGATGGTCACGATGCGTTCGTCTTCCGGGATGTACGAGGAAAGCGCGTTGAGCAGCGTGGTCTTGCCCGCGCCGGTTCCCCCGCAGATCAGAATGTTCAGGCGCGCCCTGACGCAGGCCTTCAGCAATTCCAGCATGCCTTCGGTCATCGCGAGTTTCGCCACCAGGTCCTCGCCCTTCAGGCCGTGGCGGCCGAAACGGCGGATGGAGAGCAGCGGCCCGTCGACCGCCACGGGCGGGATGGCGGCATTCACGCGCGACCCGTCGGGCAGGCGCGCATCCACCAGCGGCGACGATTCGTCCACGCGGCGGCCTACGCGTGAAACCACCTTTTCGATGATGCGCAGCAGGTGGGCGTCGTCCTTGAATTCCACCGGGGTGCGATAAAGTTTGCCGCCGCGCTCCACGTAGACCAGCTTCGGCCCGGTCACCAGTATGTCGCTGACCGTGGGGTCTTGCAGCAGCGGCTCGAGCGGGCCGAGCCCGAAAACCTCGTCCAGGATTTCTTCGATGACCCGGTCTTTTTCCACCAGGCTGAGCGGGGTCTTCTCTTCTTCCACCAGCTTGGCCACCGCCGCGCGAATCTCCACGCGAACACGCTCGCCGGCCATCGAGGAGAGGGCCTCCAGGTTGATCCGGTCCAGCAGCTTCCGGTGCAGCGTGAACTTAAGCTCCTGGTATTCGGGAGTGTAGCCCTCGCGGTTGAACAGGCGATTGACCCAGCCGGTTTCCCGGTTTTCGCCCGGCTTCGGGATCGTTTCCAATACAGCAGGCATGATTATGTGTTCACCTTTGCCCAAGTACCCCAAAAAACACTTCTTAGCCACGAATGAACACGAATAAGAACTAAAGTGCGTTTGTGTTCATTCGTGTTCATTCGTGTTCATTCGTGGCCAAAAATCTTTATGCTCCTACCCAAATAACCCAAACTTCTTCTTGCTCGCCTTCTCGCCTTCCAGCCCCGCCAGCTTGACCGCGAACTTGGCGATCTGTTTTCCCAGATCCGAGTTGTGGTTCAGCATGCGGCCCTCGGCGTAGGTCTCATACAACTCGGGATAGTCGTTGGGGATCGTGGAATGAATCGGAATGCCCAGCATTTTTTCCAGTTCGCCGGGCGTGATGTCCAGGCGCTTCGGTGCGCGGTTGAGAATCAGCCGGATGCGTCCCTTGCCGTATCCGCTGTCCAGCAGCGTCTGCACGATCTGCTTCGACTGGTGCAACGCCGGGACCTCCAGGGTCGTCACCAGGCACACCTCATCGATTTCTTCCAGGGCGGCCATCGCCAGCCGGCTCAGGCCGCGGCCCAGATCCACCAGGGTCCAGTCGTAATGCGGCCGCGCAAATGCCAGAACGTGCCGCACCTGGTCGTCCTTGGGCTGCTGCTTGGAAGCCAGCGCCAGGGGCGCCGCCACGATCTCGACGCCGGGAATCCCGTTGGAAACCAGCGCCTTCCAATAGGAAATGTCCAGCCGGTGCAGGTTGTTGACCGCATCCAGGATCGAGTACACGGCCTTGGTCTTGGTGATGAACCCGATCATCCCGGCGTCCAGATCCAGATCGCACAACAGAACCTTCTGGTTCAGACGTCCCAGCTCCTGGGCCACGTGGGCGACGATCGTGGTGGCCCCGCACCCGCCCTTCGCGGAGAGAAACGCGAAGCTTTTTCCCGCGCCCTTCGCCCCGCCGTCGCGGCGGCGGCTGCGTTCCGCCGAGCGCTTTTCGAGGGCTTTGCGCAGCGGATCCTGAAGGGGCGGATACAGGTACTCGTTGATCCCGGCGCGCAGCGACGAGAGGATCACCGACGCGTCCGCCGTCAGGTTCAACGCCATGATCATCGGATCGCCAGTGGCGGTGCGTATGGAGGTCACCAGCCCTTCGAGCGGCTCTTTCCAACTGCTGATGTCGATGATCACCACATCGGGGCGCATCCGCTCCAGACGATCGAGAAAATTGCTCAGATCCCCGAGGTCCTGGTGCTCCACGATAATCCGAAACGGCAGGTCCGCGAGGCAGGACTGCGCCTGCTCCCACAGATCCCGGTTCTCGATCGCCAGCCCTATCGTCAGCGGATACATGTCGCGTCTCCAGGTCGCCGGATCACTTAATAGTGCCTCCCGGCGCGGGTGGTGTCGGCGGCGCGCCCAAGTTCGAGCCGGGGCTCATCTGCGACCCCGGATTCGGCTGGAAGGTCACCGGCGCCGCCTCCTTCTTCGGAACCAGTTGTTCGTACGGCAGGCTCGTCGCCGGAGACTTCACCGGGACCGGCCCGGTCTTGTCCATCCCCGGCTGCCTCAACGGCCCTGGGGAGTTCTTGGGTAGAAACGTGGTCGGGTAAGTCAAGTCCGGGACCGCCTGGTCCTGCGGGATGGGCCGTACCAGTTCCGGCGTGATGATCACCAACAGCTCGGAATTGGTGCGCGCGACCGACTTGGCCTGGAACAGTTTGCCGATCAGCGGAATGTTGGCGATCCCCGGCACCTTGGACAGGTTGTCGCGGGCCTGGTTGTCCAGCAGGCCGGCGATCACGAAGCTCTGGCCGCTGTCCAGTTCCACATCCGTCTGCACGCGCCGCGACGAAAGACCCGGAATCGTGAAGCCTTGGATGGTCACCGCATTGGTGTAGTCCAGCGAGCTCACTTCCGGCGCAACCTTGAGCCGGATGGTGCCGCGCGCCGTTACGTTCGGAAGAAAATTGAGCCGCACGCCGTACTCGCGCCACATGATGCTGATGGCGGCGGTCCCGCTCGACGAGGGCTGCACCACCGGGAATGGAAACTCGCCGCCCGCCAGCAGGCTGGCCTGCTCTCCGCTGGTGGCCAGCACGTTCGGCTCCGCCAGGAGCTCCAGGACTCGCTTGGCCTGGAGCGCCTGAAGTTCCGCGACCAGGTTGATGTCCTTGCGGATCAGGAGCAGATTGATGGCCTGCGGAACCCCAAACCGGCCTGCCTCGTTCGGAAAAACCGCGGGTCCTGTGCCGAGCGAGGTCTGTTGATTGAAACTGCTGTTGAAAATGTTGAGCCCCGCATCCAGGCTGGCCGAGCGGTCCACGCTGGCAAACCGCACCTTCAAGAGAACCTGCGGCGCCACCGGCGGAACTTCCACCCGCAGGAGATTCACCACCTTGCCCATGGTCGCGGCAATCGACACCACGCGCTCCGCTGCCGTAACATCCTTGACCGTGCCGCGGACAAACGACGTGTCGTTCTCGTAGGTGACATTGATATCGTCGGCCGGAAAATCGCGGGCAAGCTGCTGGCGCACCGCTTCCAGCTTGGTGCCGCTCATCCGAACCGTCAGATCGTAGACCAGGCGGGTGCCATTCTGCTGCCACACGATCAGCGACGTTTCTCCGGAGGCCGTGCCGTTGATCAACACCTCTTTGGGATTCACCGCCACCGCCTCGGCCACTTGTCCGTTGGCGATGGTGACGCGCGTGATATTCAATGGGCTGTCGATGAGAAGCGACTTGCCCACCGTGACGATCAGCTTGCCGGGAGCGGCCGGCGTCTCGGATTGCGCCTGGGGCGCCGTGTCGGCGGCGGCTGCGGCTGCGTCTTGGGCAGGGGCCGCGGCCTGCTGCTGTGGCGGCTGCTCCTGCTGCTGCTGTGGCTGGGCCGTCTGGTCCGCCCGCACGGGCTGGTGATAAAGAAGGGAGCCGCACGCCCCCATCGTCAAAACGACTGCTAATTCCCGAAATCGTAACACCTACTTACCCTCCCCGCCCTTGTTCTCGAACTTCGTCTCGGTCTTTTTCGTTCCCGAGATGATCTCCATCGTGAACGGCTGTTCCTTCTTCGGAGGCGGCTCAGCCTTGACCACCGGAGGCGCCGCCGCCACCCGCGGACGCGGGGCGGGCACGTCGATCGGAGTCAGTTTGCCGCCGTTAAAAAGATTGGCCATCGCCGCGCCGGGAGTCTTGGATATCTCGCGATCCAGCGGGTTGCGCAGAATGAGCTGGATCTGGGTCTGGCTGGCCGCCAGGCTGAGCTGTTCGGCCTGCTCCGGGGTCACCAGCAGGTTCACCACCTGCACCGCAATCGGTTTCCCTTCGGCGTCCTTTTTGAAATCCTGGCCTGCCGATAGCACCTCCAGGTTTTGCAGCAGCGTCTTCGAGAGCGTGCCGAGGTTGCCCGCGCCTCCCGGCCGGTTCCCGGAAATCAGCACGTCCACGTGCATTCCCGGCACCACGAATCCCGCCACGCCGACCACTTCGTTTACGCGAACGGCCGTCGCCCGCATGCCCCGCGGAATCATGGCAGCCAACCCGCCGCCGGCTCCTTTGGGGGCAAGACGCGATTCGATCAGCGGCTCTTTCGCGTAGATCGGTGTCATGACGCCGCGGCCGATCACATCCTGCACCTTGGTGCTGGCCCCGGTCGGGACCGTCCCCGGCCAATCCGCGAGCTTGACATCCTCCTCTTTGAGGACCGTGCCGATTTCGATGTCGCGCCCCGCCAGCACGATTTGCGCGCTGGAAATTGCCGCCTTGGTCGTCTGCGGCCGGTTGAGCAACAACCGGTACAACAACAGACTGGCAATCGTCGCCACGATAGTTGCGAATGCCAGGACCCCGAGAAATCTTTTATTCATAACTGCTCCCCATCATTTGGCCCAATCGTTTCTGCCGCCAGTGTCTGCGTTCCTTCCACCGTTCCGGTCGCGGCCATGCTTCCCACCGGAACGCAAAATTCCGGGGCGTGCCGGACCTTTCGGAACCGGCACACCCCGGCGAGTCCTAGCTGGCCGACGTCGCTGCGTTGGCGAGCTGTCCATTGGCCGTGGTCCAGATGGTGTTGATGCTGGTGCCGGCGCCGATGAACAGGGCCGCCGAAGCCAAAGCCACAAATGCCATGAGCAGGGTGTATTCGATCAGGTCCTGCCCTTGTTCGTCATTCCAGAAATTACGCACAAACGTCATGGTGTTCGCTCCTAAGTCTTGGTTTTGATTTCTGTGATCGCTCGATCACTTGCCTTGGGTTTCGTGACCTCGCGATCACGGCTTACTCCGCTGCCGGTTTGAGCAACGGAATTCAGTGCGCCCGGTCCCTCATGTGAGGACCGGAATACCAGCGCTACGCCGTCGTCAAAAACCAGGCGCCAGCGGGTGGATTCCTTCAATGCGCCGGACAATGGCGCGTTGATGGGCAGCAAAATGGTGTCGACGCGATAACGGCCCAGGATCTTCTCCCAGTCGTATTTCACGTTGATGACGTCGATAAACTGTTCTTCAAAGCGCGCGCCGTAGAAATCGCTGCGGCCGTCCACGAAGACTTTCTGCACCGGATACAGGCTCCAGATCAGGTAGTCGCCCCATTCGTCGTTGGTAAAGATCCGCGCCGAAGGATCGCGGCGTATGGTCGCCAGCGCCCCAGCCGGATATTTCTTCGGATCGAATTCCGCGCGGAATTTCTTCGGCGGGTTCGGCGCATAAATCAATGCCGCCACCAGCAGCAGGCCCATGGCGCTGACGAAGCGCCAGCCGCCGGTCGCCGCTTCGGTCTTGCTGGCGCCGGCAGCCAGGCGGTTGAAGCTTCCCGCGGCCTTCCGCAGCCAGCCGGCTAGGTTCCATTCCGGCAGCCGGTCCAGCCACTCCTGAATCGATCCCGCCACCGGAACCGCCGCGGCGATGGCGAAGATTTCGATGTTGCGTCCGGCCAGCAGCGCCGCGTGGGCCCACATCAGCAGGAGCAGCGGCTCGGTGAAACGGCCCCTGGAAAGGTTCCAGCCGGCCGCGGCCGCGGCCAATACCAGCATGATCTCGAAAAAAATCACTTCCGGATTGTGGAAGTCCGGCGAGAGAAACTCCTGGATGTATTGCGAATTGAACGGGTCGCGCAGGTATGCGGCCATGTGGACGTGCAGGCGGTACCAATACGGATTGATCAGGCTGGCCGCCATGCACCCCAGGGCGCTCAGGAAATACCGCCCTGCCCTTAACCACGATCCCGGGTATTCGCTCCGGTCCCCCGATAACACCCTCTGCAAAACTTCTCCGGCGCCGTAAACCGCGATCATGAGGGTGCCCACGAAGAACCCTCCGTGGAGATTGGTCCACAGCACCGTGGCCACCGGCAGAATCGCCAGGTACGGGATCCCGGCTAGCCGCTCCTTCCCTTCCCTCACGCGCTCCAGCGCGGCGTAGAACAGCACCAGGAAAAGCAGCGTGAACAGGTGCGGCCGCGCCAGCCAGTGCAGCGAAGAGGCGTCCGCCGCCACTACCGTGATCAGAATCGCCACGATCACGTTCGACTTGCCGCGCACCAGCCGGAACAGGAGCGTAAAGGTGAGCGCGAGCAGCAATACGCTGAAAAGCACCACCCCGCGCAGACCGCCGTGCCCGTTGAGCCACGCGAAAACCACGTCCGACAGCCATTCCCATGCGTACCAGGGATCACCCGGCTTCGAGAAGGAAAAGATGTCGCGCATGGGAACCGCGCGATGGGCAACGATCCACTCACCCGTCCGAATGTGCCACCCCGTGTCCCCGTCCGAGAGCAGCGTCCTGGCTCCATCCATGCGGCCGAACAGGAACACCATCGGCATCAGGAACGCAAGGTCCGCGAAGGAGGGCCACAGCTTGAAGATGAACGGAGCTCGTTGCCTTTCCATAGCTCTCAGGCCACCTTCCCCGCGGATCGGAATACCAGCGCCTTGCCGTCGTCGAAAACCAAGTGCCAGCGGCTGGATTCCTTCAGTACGCCGGACAGCGGCGCATTGACCGGCAGCAGTATCGTGTCGACGCCGTAGCCGCCCAGGGTCTGCTCCCAGTCGTACTTCACGCTGAGAACGTCGTTTAGCCGCTTTTCAAAATCGTCGCCGTAGAAATCGTCCCGGCCGTCGACAAACACTTTTTGCGAGGGATAGAGGCTCCAGATCAGGTAGTCGCCCCATTCGTCATCGGTGAAGATCCGGGCGGATGGATCGCTGCGCAAGGTCGCCAGCGCCCCCGCCGGGTACCGGTCGGGATCGAATTCCGCACGGAACGCCTTGGGCGGGTTTGGCGCCCAGATGACTGCCGCCACCATCAGCAGGCCGAGCGCGCTGGCCAGGTGCCAGCGTCCGGCGGCTTCCGTTTCGCCGGTGCTGGCAGCCAGGCGATTGAAGCTCAGGGCCGCGCTACGGACCCAGCCGGCAACGTTCCACCGCGGCAACTCGTCCAACCACTCCTGCATGGCTCTCCCCACCGGAACCGCCGCAATCACCGCAAAAATCGCAATATTGCGCTGCGCCAGCAGCGCGGCGTGCGCCCACAGCAGCAGGAGCAGCGGCTCGGTGAAACGGCATTTGGACAAATTCCAGTAGATCGCGGCCGCGGCCAGCACCAGCATCGCCTCGAAGAAAACCGCCGTCGGACTGTGGAAGTTCGGCGAGAGATACTCCATCACGTGCTGCCAGTTCGAAGTGGCGCCCAGGTAGGAGGTTACGTGCCTGAGCAGCCGGTACGTATAAGGATTGATCAGGCTGGCGGCCACACACGCCGCGGCGGTCGCGAAATACCACCGGGCCCTGAGCCACCCGCCGCGGGATTCGTTCTGATTACCGGAGAATACGATCTTCAATACCTCTCCTGCTCCGAAGACCGCGATCGTCAGGATGCCGACAAAGAACCCTCTGTGGATGTTGGCCCAGAGAATAGTGCCTATCGGCAGAAGCGCCAGATAACGGACTCCGGCCGGCCGCGTGTGCCCTGGGTTGACTCCCGCGTTTAGATCGGCGAACCGTTCGAGGGCGGCGTAGAACAGAACCACGAACAGGAGCGTGATCAGGTGCGGTCTCGCCAGCCAGTGAATGGAAGAGGCGCCGGCCGCCAATACCGTCACCAGAATCGCCACCAGGGGGCTCGACTGCCCGCCAACCAGGTGAAATAGGAGCGTGAAGATCACCGCGATCAGCAGAATGCTGAAAAGCGCCACCGCGCGCAGGCCCCCCATGGCATTGAGCCACGCGTAACCCACATCCGCCAGCCACGACCACGCAAACCAGGGATCGCCCCGTTTGGAGAAGGAGAAAACATCGTGGAGCGGAATCCGATGGTTCGCCACGATCCACTCGCCGCCCCGGATATGCCAGCCCGTATCACAGTCCCCGAACAGCGCAATGAGCCCGTTCATGCGGCCGAACAGCAACACCATCGGCATCAGGAACGCGAGGTCCGTGAATGAGGGCAGCAGCTTGAGCACGAACGGAGAACTTGGCGCTTCCATGTTTCTCTCTCAGGCCATCCAGGAATTCGCGATGGGCTGTAATGCCTCCAGCGCGCGAATCTGATCGTGGAACGATCGAAAATCCATGTAATTCACCTGCAACGCGACGCGCGGGCAATCCGCGTCCGCCAGCGACACGCGGATCACCGTGCCCTGGCAATGAATGCACTTCTGTCCGAACCCGTGGTTGGCCGGCAGCTCGACCTCCACCGTGACGATCTGGCCGATCGAGGGTACCGGCAAAGGTGCCCCGTCCGCGCGCCAAGCCAGTAAAATCCCGCTTCTGCTTATGTTTTCCGTCGCAATCGCGCTGCGCACCCAAAGCGCCGGCGAGGTGACGTGGCACCGGAGCTTGATCTCAATTCGCGGGCTCTCTCGCCGGTTGATGGTCTTCATTTACTTGGGTTCAACATTGGCGACTCTAGCGCCGGAAGTGTCGCCGCATCAATATCGTAAATGGGCTATACGGGGTTGTTCCCCAAGGTTATTAAGATTAGGGCGCGGGCGATTTTTTGAGGCTGCGCGCTCCGTTTAGGCAATCTACCCGATTCTAGTAATGACAGTACTACGCATAATCCGATAGCGATATCGGTCGGACGCTATCACCGTTATCGGAGGGTATACAGGGGTCGACAAGTAATTCATAAGTTATTGAAAAATATATATTTATATCATGTTAACCGGACAACTTCGATGCCCGTCAGTGCCCAATTTGACCCAATAATCAATCAAAAAAGATGCGTTTGTGTTATTTTTTTTGTTGACAACGGATATAAATCGTCAGAGAATCCCTTAGTAAGACACTAGCGACAGGATTAATCCGATACGGATGTCGACTATTGTTCACGAGGAAAGAGAATGATGACGCGAATTCTTCTTTACAGCGACGAACCCATTTTGGCGAGAGGTCTGGAGTCGGTTCTGCGACAGGTCGAAGGTTTTGAGCTGCTTCCCATCTGCGGCTCTGTCGCCGGCTTGATGGATCAAGTGGCGCACGGAGTCCCCGACCTGGTCCTGCTGGACCTCACCCAAGAAGTCACGTTTGCCGTACTCAGCGATATGAAGCATGCCATGATGAGCTGCAAAATCGTTTTGTGGGTAAACTCCATTTCCACCGAACTGGCGTTCCAGGCCATGGGGCTGGGCGTCCGGGGCATCCTCCGCAAGACGTTGCCCACCGATTTGCAGGTGAAATGCCTGCAAAAAGTTCAGGCCGGCGAGCTCTGGTTTGAAAAGGCTCTGACCGATAGCTTCCTCTGCGCCCGCCGCGTGGCCCTCACCCAGCGCGAAGGACAACTGGTCAGCCTGCTCTCGCAAGGTCTTAAAAACAAAGAGATTGCCACCACTCTGATGATCTCCGAGGGCACCGTGAAAGTCTATCTTTCGCGGCTCTTCCAGAAGGTCGGAGTCAAGGACCGGTTCGAGTTGGCCCTGTTCGGGTTGAAAAACCTGACTACCGGACAGCTCCCCGTTAACGAAAAGGGACAACGCCTCGGCGCCAGCGCCATGCCGGGCCTGCGGTCCCTGGTATTGGACCGTCCGTCGGTGGAACCCCGGTCCGAAGCCCCCGCACGTTTCCCCAACCCCATGCGCCCGCTCGTAACGCGCTACTAAGGATGATTCCCCATGTGGTGGGGCAGGCGATTTCGCCTTGCCCCACTATGGGACCTTCGCTGGCGAGATCCTCGAGAGCAGTGCGCCGGCGCGGACGGTGTTCTCCGGATTCAAACCTAGCCGCAGCGCCTCTCGCACGGGCGTGAGTGCCTCTCGGGTTTTACCTGTCATGACTAGGGTTTCTCCTAAACCGAAGAAAGCGTCCCCGTAGTTCGGCCGCCACCGGATGGCCTCCGAGAACTGCGCCGCCGCCCCGTCCGTATCCCCCCGTTCCAACAGCGCCGACCCGTAGTCGTAATGCGCGATGAAATAGCGCGGCTCGATGCGCACCGCGGCCGCAAAGTGCGGAATCGCCGCATCCGTCAGGCCGCGCTCCGCAAGCGCCGCCCCCAGGTGCCGATGCGCCACACTGCTCTCCTCCACCGCCAGCGCGTGCTCGAAAACCGTGACGCTGTCGCGCCAGGTTCGCGTCTGCGCCCACGACCGCAAACCACACGCCGTCAGCACGATTCCTGCCACTACAGCCGCCACTTGCCGACGATCCCGCAGCCATACCTCGGCGCCCCAGACCGCCGCCGCGAACAGACCGATCAGCGGAATGTAAGCGAATCGGTCCGCCATGGACTGGCGCCCGACCTGCACCAGGCCAATGGTCGGAATCAGCCCTACCAGGAACCATAACCATCCGGCGGCGAGGTACCGGTGCCGCCGCCCTGCCCAAAGCGCCGATGCCGTGACGGCGCCCAGCAAAAATACTGCACCCCCCACCCGCCAGGTGGAAATTGAAGTTGGATATGGATAGAAAATCGCCAGATTGCCGGGCCAGATGGTCTTGCCGATATACCGCGCGTACGAGACCAACGCATTGGAAATCCGCAATTGCAGCGAGATTCCCGCGGCCCAATCCATGGCGCCCATCCGCCTGGTTCCGACAAAGGTCAGGCCGGATGCCACTGCCGCTAGAAACAGCATCGGCAACTT
>JBGPKH010000067.1:0-22049 GCA_041485845.1 Bryobacteraceae bacterium | reverse complement strand
GACGCATCGATCCCTCCTCGGACGAGTAGTGCTGTTGGGAATATCTTAGCACTGCGTGGGCAGCTTGCGTCAGGATTCGTCTCGCAAAACGATTTCCTTTCGCAGACCGCGAGCTCTTGTTTTCCTCGGCGCTCACGTTGGAGCCCGGATACCCCGACCCAGGAACTAAACTCGCCGGCTGATGGGAAACGCCTCGGCGTCCACACCCGCCCTTACGTGCTATCGCCCTTCCTCGTCGGACGGTCGACTCTGCCGGCTCAGTAACGCGCCTCTTGCCGAGCCGCGACCAAAGGAGCGGTCCTGAGACCAGGCGAATGCGGCGCTGCTGTCGCGGCTTAGAGCTTGTCACGAAATAACGTTGTCAAATCTGAACCGCCTCTCTAAACACTGGTCATAATGGGGGCGGTTTTTTTTCATCCATCTGGGGGATAATATTCTCGGTTATTCACGTGAAGCGATCTCCTGGAACTGCCGGAATCTTGTTGTTCCTCGTCCCGGCCTGCGCGCCGGCGCAGTGGGACGATTCCTTACTGAAGCCCTTCGTCATGGATCATCGCCACGGTGCGTCGTCCCCGGCCGATGTCTCCTTTCTGCTGGATGCCCCGGCGGGAAAGAACGGCTTCATTCAGATCCGCAACGGCCACCTGAGCACTTCCGCCGGCCGGCGCATGCGGTTCTGGGGGGTCCATCTGACCGACTGGAGCCGCGGCTCGGTGGAATTGCCGCCCAAGGAAGATGCCCCCATGTGGGCCGCCGCGCTGGCGCGGTTCGGCGTAAACCTGGTCCGGCTGCACTTTCTGGACTTACCCTCGCCGCGAGGCATCGTCGATTCCTCCCGCAACGACAGCCGTTCTTTTGACCCGCAACAGCTCGACCGGCTCGACTTCCTCTTTGCGGAGCTGAAAAAGCGCGGAATCTATGCCGACTTGAACCTGAATGTAGGCCGCTCGTATAAGGCCGGCGACGGCGTTCAGGACTTCGACAAGATCCAGCGGGCCAAGGGCCTCACGCTGTTCGATCCGCGCCTGATCGAGCTTCAGAAGGAATACGCGCGCCAGCTTCTGACCCACGTCAATCCTTACACCGGGCTGGAGTACCGCAACGATCCCGCCATCGCCATCGTCGAGATCCTGAACGAAAATGCCCTCTATCTCGGCTTTCGCGCGCCCACGCCCTACTACAACGACGAGCTGACCAGGCTGTACAACGACTGGCTGGGCCGCAACCTCACGCCGGAAGCCTTGCGTAAGCTGCGCGAATCGGCCGCGGTTGCGGGCGATGCCCCGGTTCCACGCCTGCAGGGGCCGGAGGCCGCCGCGGCGCCGAAGGAGCGGTATGAGACCGAGATGGCCTTCTACATGGACGCCGAGAGCCGGTTCTACCAGGACATGAGCGGCTACCTCAAGAACTCGCTCGGGGTCAAGGTTCCGATCACGGGAACCGCCGACCATAGCCATTCGAGCAGCCCCTATTCCATGCTTCGCTCGCTCGAGAGACTGGACATTCTCGACGGCCACGTTTACTGGCAACATCCCGGTTCGCCGCCGCCGGTCAACACCCCCATGGTGAACGACCCACTCCATTCCACCGTCGTCCAGCTTTCGCGAACCGCGTTCGCCGGCAAGCCTTACACTGTCAGTGAGACCAACCATCCGTTTCCGAACGAGTGGGCGAGCGAGGGAATTCCGATCCTGGCCGCCTATGGAAGCTTCCAGGATTGGGACGCGATCGTCATGTACACGTTCGAGCCCAAGCTTTCGCCCGATTGGAAACCGTATGTGGGGGATCCGTTCGATATCTCACTCGATCCGGTGCGCATGACCGGGATGGCTACTGGCGCCCTCATGTTTCTCCGTGGCGACGTCCATCCCGCGCGCCAGACCGTGGCCCGCAGTTACTCCAAAGTGCAGGTGCTGGAAAGCCGCCGGCTCCCACGCACCGAGCAGCCCTACTTCACGCCCGGTTTTCCGCTGGCCCTCCCGCTCGAACATGGCGTTCGCATCCAGTCGCTGGAAGGTGCCCCCACGCGAAAGCTAACGGCAACCGGGGCGAATCCGATCGTCTCCGACACGAAGGAACTGTCCTGGTACACGTCGGAGAAGACGGGCCTGGTCACGGTGGAAACCGAGCGCACGCAGGCGCTCATCGGCTTCGGCTTCGGTTTCGGGCCAAACCGGAAGGTTTTGCGGAATCTCGGCGCCGACATCACGAACCGCTTCGCGGCCATCGTGCTGGCTTCGCTGGATGACAAGCCCCTGGCGCGAGCGGACAGGATGCTCCTCACGGCGGGCTCGCGCGTCGCCAACACGGGAATGAAATGGAACGACACGCGCACGAGGCTGCAGAACCAGGGTGGCTCGCCCTCCCTGATCGAGCCGGTCGCCGGCACGGTGACTCTGCGCAATATCGAAGGCGCCAAGGGCGTCAGCGCGTTGGCTCTCGATGGCGCGGGGAAGCCGATGGGTGAAGCCCTGGAGGCGAAGAAGACGGCCGACGGATGGGTGTTGGCGGTCGGAGACCCGGCCACTACCTGGTACGCGATCTCCGTCCGCCGGCGTTAAGTGCCAGAATGGGAAGTCAGGATGAATCCGAACGATGCGATGACCCGCCGCGGCCTGCTTGGCCGGGCGCTGGGAGCAGCGGCCCTGGTTTCGGCGCTGGAATCCACCGGCCGGTTGGTTGCCCAAACGCCGGAACAACGGGCGCGGATCCGCGACTCTTTCGACTTCGGCTGGAAGTTTTTCAAGGGCGATGCGCCCGGCACGCAGCAACCGGCGTTTTCCGATGCCAACTGGCGCAGCCTCGACCTGCCGCACGACTGGAGCATCGAAGGACCCTTCTCCCAAAGTGAGCCCAGCGGCGGCTCGGGCGGCTACGCCCCGACCGGCATCGGCTGGTACCGGAAGCGCTTCCGCCTCCCGGCGTCGTACCAGGACCGTAAGGTGTCCATCGAATTCGATGGCGTCTACCAGAACGGCGAAGTGTGGATCAACGGGCAATACCTCGGCAAGCGGCCATTCGGATACATCAGCTTTGCCTATGACCTCACCCCGCACTTGAACGCCGGCGGCGAAAACGTGGTGGCCGTAAAAGTGGATAACTCGCGCCAGCCCGGCTCGCGCTGGTATTCCGGCTCGGGCATCTACCGGCACACGTGGCTCCTGGCGGTGAATCCGGTGCATGCCGCCCAATGGGGGACATTCGTGACCACGCCACGGGTTTCCAAGGACTCCGCGGCCGTTCACGTCCGGACGCGGGTGCGCAACGAGACCGCGGCCGCCGCGGCTTGCACTCTGGTCACCGCGGTCGTCGACCGCGAAGGCAAGGTGGTGCAGACCGCCGAGGCTTCGCAGGAGATCGGCCCGCACGCCGAATACGAGTTCGGGCAACCTCTCGCTGTCGATAAGCCCATGCTCTGGAGCGTGGCGGCGCCGTATCTTTACACGGTGCGCAGCACGGTCCGGGTGGGCCGGCAGGTGGTGGACGAGTACGAGACTCCCATGGGCATTCGCGAAGCGGTCTTCGATGCCAACCGCGGGTTCCTGCTGAATGGCGAGCACGTCAAGCTGAATGGAGTCTGCCTGCACCACGACGCAGGGGCCGTGGGCGCCGCCGTGCCGGAGCGCGTTTGGGAGCGGCGTTTCGAGATCCTGCGCGAGATGGGTTCGAACGCCATCCGATGCAGCCACAATCCGCCGGCGCCCGAATTTCTGGACCTCTGCGACCGCATGGGCTTCCTGGTGATGAACGAAGCCTACGACGAATGGAAGGCCGGCAAAGGACAAGTGCGCGGCAACGGCTATTCGAGGGTCTATGACGAGTGGCACGAACGCGATGTGACGGACTTCGTCCGCCGCGACCGCAACCACCCATCCGTCGTGCTGTGGAGCTGCGGCAATGAAATCAGCGACCAGCTCAGCGAGCATGGCGTGGAGCTTTTGCGCGAATTGATCGCCATCTTCCATCGCGAAGACCCCACCCGCCCGGTCACGGCCGGCTGCGACCAGATTGCGGCCGAGCCGCGGGCGGTGTCCGCGGAGTTTCTGAGCCTGCTGGATGTCGTGGGATACAACTACGCCGACCGTTGGCGCGAGCGTCGCGAGCTGTACTATAGCCTCGATAAAGCCGCGCATCCCAACTGGCGCATGATCGGAACGGAAAGCAGCGGCATGGGCGGGCAACGCGGTGATTATCGCGGCATTGTCCCGGCGGTTCCGGGGCAGGCTGCGGCCCTGGCGGCGACGCCCGGGGTCGCGGCGGCGGCCGGAGGGGGACGCGGGTTTGGCCGCGGCGGCGGCGGCCGCGGCCTGGATACCGAGCAACTTTGGAAGTTCGTGCGCAGCCACGATTACGTCGCCGGCGACTTCATGTGGACGGGCATCGATTACCTCGGCGAAGCCGGCGGCGCGTCCAGGGGATCGGGCGCCGGGGTCATCGATAGTTGCGGCTTCCCCAAGGACGGCTACTACTTCTACCAGAGCCAATGGAGCGGGAAGCCGGTGCTGCACCTCTCCCCCCACTGGAACTGGAAGGGCCGCGAGGGTGTGTTCCTGCCGGTCACGTGCTACACCAATTGCGATAGCGTCGAGTTGTTTCTCAATGGCCGATCGGTGGGGGTCAAGGGCTACACGTTCCCGCGATACGGCATGCAGGGCCGCTATGGCCAATACGCGCCGGCGCCGGCGGGCGCAGTCCGCACCACCAACGATCTCCACCTCGCCTGGGATGTGCCCTACGAACCCGGCACGCTCAAGGCGGTCGGGATGAAGGGCGGAAAGGTCGCCGTGGAGGTGGAGGTCTCGACGACGGGCGACCCTGCCGCTATCGGCCTTTCCGTGGACCGCGACGCCATCCGCGCCGACTGGCGCGACGTGGCCCACGTCACCGTGAAGGTGTTGGACGCCCAGGGCCGTTTGCATCCGGATGCGGACAACGAGATCGCGTTCGAAGTCCAGGGCGCAGGCAGGCTGATCGGCGTGGACAACGGCAATATGGCCGACATGGCAGCGGACTTCAAAGGCAAGATCGGGAAGGCTTCCCACGGCATGTGCCTGGCGATCGTGCAATCCGCCGCCAGCGCCGGGCAGATTCGCGTGACCGCCACGTCTCCCGGCCTCAAGCCGGCCACCGTGACGATCGCGGCGAAGGCGTGAGACAGCGGAGCCGAATCGCGAAGTTTCCCGGACGCGATGCCATCGCCCTTCGCCCGAAGCTGGGCGCGCCGGCGCCTGCGGCGCAGGGTGCGGCGGAGCGGGACCGGTAGGATCTGCCCTGGACAGGCCAGGAGGCCTGTCCCACTCACTGCACGGGGACGCTCGAGGTCTGCGAGTTGATGCCGCTCACCGAGACGACCAGCGGCTGATTGCCCGTGGGTGTGTTCGCCGCAACGATCGCATCGACCTGGTAGAGCCCGACGAAGCCCGGAGTCAACCCGCTGAAGAGAACCTGCGCCGCGACGCCTCCGATGGTGACGGTCGGGGTAGCCGTGGTATTCGCCAACGGCACCGTGGGGCTGGGCATTCCGGAAGCGGGCTGGTTGGAGGTCGGTCCCAGTCCGTTCATGTAGATATGGATCGCCTTACCACGCTGCGCGGGATTGCTTTGGGTGATCAGGCCGAAGTTCACATCTTGCGCCACCGCCGATTGCCGGCCATTATCGCTGAATTCGAGGATGCCGGGTGAATGTGTATTCAGCGGCACCGTGTAGATAGCGCTCGGTAGAAAGCTCGTAGTCACTTTCATGGCCACCGAGCTTTGCCCCTGGAATTCCCAGGGGATCTGCACGTTGATCTGGCCCGGACTGACGAAGTGTATCCGTCCCGGCAGGCTCAAACTACCGCCGTCGAAGTTCACGCTCACGTCGGACAGCGCTACCGGGAGTTCGTCGGTCGATTTCACCTGGGTCGCGTCCGCCAGCGCCGCACCGTAAATCGCGATGTAAGAGCCGGGCGCCAGGCCCTGGCCAACAGCAAAGGTGGCCGCGTCCACCACGCGATTGGGCGTAATAGAAGGATACACGCGGGCGTAGCCGTCGAACTCCACAGTAAGGCCGCCCACGGTCGCGGTGAAGATCTGGTCGCCCTGGTTGGGACCGAGATTGACGATGGCCGCCGCGTTGCCGAGGCGAAAGGACTGCGTGTCGCCTACCGTGATTTTGCCGCCGCCTTGCACCACGCGGAACAATAACGGGGTTCCAAGCACGGGCACGCCGTATGGATCGGTGACCCGCATGTCGAGCTCCCATCCCTGGTCGTTAACGCCGCCGAGGAATCCGCCGTTGCCGATGGGGAAGGCGACCGCGGCAACTCCGGTGCCCACTAAGTATTGATAGGGCAGCCGCAGCGTGGGACCGGCGCCGCTCACCACGATGAATCCCTCGTAGGATCCAGGAGCGGGGCGCGTGCCCGTGAGGCCGACGGTCACGGTGTTCGACGCTCCCGCGGCCAGCGTGACACTCGCGGGCGCCACCGTGACGCTGGCGCTCGAAGTGTCGCGGGGCTGCACGCTGAAGGTAAAGGTGGCCGAGGAACTGCCGACGTTGGTGATTCTCACCACGCGATTGATGGGCAGCGCGCCCGCGGCGATGGCGCCGAAGGCGATGGTCGGCGGATCGAGAGTGGCCGCGACATTCACCGCGTCGGCCGCGTTCAACTTGCCCGCGCCGGCCGAGTTCACGCGCGCCACGCCGGCCTCATCGTTCACGTCCTGCGTGGCGGTCGTGACCACGGCAGATTTGAGCTGAGCCGGAGTGAACCCGGGGTTCTTCTGCTTCACCAGCGCGACCGCGCCCGCCACCATGGGGACGGCGTAGCTGGTGCCGGTGACGCTGGTGTAACCGGTGGCATCGTATGCGTCCGCGTTGGGGTCGAGCTTCTGGGTGGCGGTGTAGATGTTGACTCCCGTGGCCACCAGTTCGGGCTTGATGGCATAGGTCTGGGTCACCGCGAAGCTCCCCGGCGACGGCCCGCGCGACGAGGCCGCCCATACCGTATCCGGTGTCGTGCCGCGTTCGTAAAGCCCCGGATTGAGCGTCGCCGTTGCGTTCGGGCTTCTCGCATCGATCTTAAGCACAAGCCCGCCGGTGTAGGAGACCATGACCGCCGGAATGCCGGTATTCTGCGCCAGCAGGCCGCTGAAAATGGTCTCCTGGCCGTTCAGTTGGTAAATAATCACCGCCACCGCCCCGGCGTTTTGCGCGTTGTTGATTTTGTCGCTGAAGCTGCAGGTGCCCCGCTGGATGAGCGCGATCGACCCCGTCAGTGATCCCGCCCGCAGCGCCGAACAGGCAAGCCCATCGTTACCCAACTGGGCGACATCGCGGAGGGGCGCAGTGAGGGGGGCAGCGATACGGGGACCATCGCCAAAGAGCCCGAATACGACTGACATGCCGGGAAGGCCGCTGTGGGGATCCGAGATGACAGTCATGTTGAACTCGTGCGCGTTGCTGGTCGCACCCACCGTGATGGCGGAGGGGGTGATGCCGGGGTCGTGAATGGTGTTGAGCGTCGGCTTGCCGTTGTTGATATTGCCGTCATTGCCGGCCGACACCACCACGGTCATGCCGGCGAGGATGGCGTTCTCGATGGCCTGGGCATATACGTCGCACGAGCCGCCGCAGGCCACCGGGTCCGTGTCCAACGGGCCGTAATACGTGGTCGGATTGCCTTCGCTGAGGGAGAGCGTCACGATGTCCATGCCGTCGTTGAGCGCATCTTCGAGTGCCTGCTGGAACGCCGCCACGCGCGCGAACGGATTGATGCTGGGCGAGCCGATGATCTTGTAATTGCCCAGAAACGCTTTGGGCGCAACGCCCTGAATGGTGCCCTGCGGTCCGGTGTTCTGCACCCCGGCGGCGATCATGGCGATCGCCGTGCCGTGCCCCATGCGGTCGCGCGGCGAGTAGTCGTCGGGGTGCGTGGTGCCGGCGGGGTCGTAGACGTACCCCACCGAGTCCAGCGGCACATAGCTGCGCGCCACGATCACTTTGCTGTTGGTGTAGGCCGTCTCGCCTTTGGGAAAGCCCGCGGGCGGCGTGAGGGAAGCATCCCGGAAGCCGGGGTGATTCTGGTCGATGCCCGAATCGATGATCCCGATCTTGATTCCGGCGCCGGCGTTCGACGCTCCGCCCACGGCGCTCCAGGCCGCGGGCACGTTGTTCAGGTCGAGCGCGCGGTTGAGGTCCATGTGGAGCGGCGGCGCGGCGACCACGTGAAGCACACCCGGGACGCTGCGCAACTGCTCGGCCGTCTCACGTGTGGTGTTCACGAATACCGCGTTCACCAGGATCTGGTTGGCGCCGGTCACCTGCACCCTGCGCCGCTTGAGCTCCGCGAGCACGTTCTCCTGCGCGCCGCGGATGCGCTGCAGGTGCTGCTGCGCCTCCGCGCTCCGCAGGCCTACGCGCGACTGGGTCTTTCGAGCTACCGGAGGGTCTTCGAGGAGTAGGGCATAATCCGACAGGCGGCTGCGCGTCTGGCCGAACGCTGTGGACACCAGCAGAAGGAGGACGATAATCGCTGTCTGCATAGGCTGCTACTTAATTATCCTTCGTATGGAGGATTTCGTCGGCCACGTCGGCGGCCGCGCGCATCTCGCGCACGTCGTGGACGCGCAGGATGTGCGCGCCGCCGAGGATGCAGGCGGTCAGCGCGGCGGCCGAGGCGAACTTGGTTTCCTCGGGACTCGCGTGGACCAGGAAGTGCTTGCGCGAGGGGCCCACCATCACCGGCAGGTCGAACGAGGCGAGCGCGAACAGCCGTCCGATGATCAGCGAGTTCTGCTCTTTGCGCTTGCCGAAGCCAAGGCCGGGGTCGATCGCCAGCCTGGTCTTGTCGATGCCGACCGTTCGCGCCCGGTTGACGGCGGCCTCCAGATCGCGGGCGATGGCGCCCATCGGGTCGGGCATGGGGCCGAGCTTGGCCCAAGTCTCCGGGCGGCCGCGCATGTGATTGATCACCATGCCGGCATCGTGGTTCGAAACGATTCGCGCCAGTTGCGGCTCGAAGGTCAGGCCCGAGGGATCGTTGATGATCTCGGCCCCCAACTCGAGGGCGCGCTCGGCGACCTCGGCCTTGTAGGTGTCTACGGAGATGGGGACCGTGAGCCGGCCCTTGAGCCGCTTCAGGACCGGGATCAGGCGCCGCATCTCCTCGGCGGCCGAGACGCGCGCTGATCCCGGGCGCGTCGATTCGGCGCCGATATCGATGATGTCGGCCCCCTGTTCTTCCAGTTCCACCGCGCGCGCGAAGGCGCGGTCGGGGTCGGCGTACTTGCCGCCATCGGAGAACGAATCGGGCGTCAGGTTCAGCACGCCCATCAAAACGGTGCGTTCCCCGAGCATGATTTCCCGCTGCTTGAGCTTCCAGTAGTAGAGCTTTCTCACCTGCTACCAATTTCGCACTTTTGGGTATGAACGTGCAAAAGAGTTAGCGCGCCGAACTGCGCAGCCGCTGCAATTGATCCAGAAGACCGGGATTATCCGTGAGGCTCGCGAGTTCTGCGACTTGAGTCTCGATCCAAACCCAATCGAGCCGGTCTTGTCCCTGGCGGACGAGCACCGAACGCGCATCGCGAAGATCCGTCTCACGGCCGGCGAAGAGCTCATGATCAGCAGGTCCTCCGGCGAGCAAAGACGAAGCTTGCGGCCCGGCATCAGCTCGGCAGCCGGCGCCCGCGCGATCATCGCTTCTTCGTACGGCAGAGCGGCCAGGGATACATCGATGCCGATTCCGCCGGCGCCGCGCAAGAGAAGCACGCGATGCGCCAGGGCGAACTGCCGCGCGTCTTCGATTCGCGGAGCGTAGGCGCCCAGCAGCAGATCGACATAGTGGTCCTCGCCGCCGAATCCGGCAAGCAGGCTGACATCGATGTCGCGAGTGAGGCGCGGCTCGCCCCACCATTGCACCGCGACACCGCCGATGAAGCAGAAACGGCACGCATGGGATTCGAGAAAGGCCTGGAGTTGCAAGGCCTCCTCGATCAGGTCAACCACGTTGCCGCCAAAGCGCCATCCAGCGCTGCCATTCGACCAGGCCCGAGGATGGGCGGGGCGGCAAATCGCGCAAGGCGATTCGAAAGGCCTGCTCCAACGATCGGATCGCGGAGGGCGTGTCCGCCTGGCGGATTTCCCGATCTCGAATCTTTTCCAGGATCGGGCCCAGTTCCTTCCAGCGGCGGGCATACGCCTTCCATTGTGCGCGCGCTGGCCTCTGCTCCATGACTCAATTGTAGGCCGCCAGGGCCCTGCCAGCGCAGCGGTCCGATGCTTGGGGCCGGCGCTACCCGACGACTGGAACCAAACCCGATTCGACGATGCGCCGGTCCGAACTCAGCAGCCGCAGGCGATGGACGCGCGCGGTGGCGACAATCGCCCGGTCCGCCGGATCCCGGAGCGAGTCGCCCAGGGCAGCCACTTCGCAAGCGATCTCCGTAGTGAGGGGCATGATGCGGAACGCGGGATCGGTGTCCAGTCGATGGAACAGCTCGTACAGGCCCGTAATGACCGGCCGTCGGCCCTCGGCGAGCAAGGCAATCTCGAGCAGGCTGATCGCACTGACTCCGAGGGGTTCGCCGCGGCGAACTGCCTCATCGAGGACGCGTGTTTGCTCACGGGATAGCTTCTTCGGATCGGAGAGCCAACGCACTACAACGTGGGTGTCGAGGAGAAATCGAGGATGCAAAGCGGCGATATCTCAATTCCGGCGAAGAGCGTCCCAAAGATCGGAGCTATTGGCATTCACGATGTCGCCAGTGATTCGAACCTTGCCGGCCAAAGCGCCTTTCGGCGATTTCCATGCTCGCTTCCTGGCCGGCGAAATCGTGGCAACGGGCCGTCCCCGTTTGGTTACCGTAATCGTGCTGCCCTGTCCTTCGATTTCGTCCAGCAGCGCCAGGCATTTGGCTTTGAACTCCGTGGCGCCGATCACTCGCGTCTTCATGAATTCAGTATACCTCGAATGGTCATGTGACCATATAAGAGCTTGTCACGAAACAAGGTTGCCAATTGCGGGTCCGCTCCCTTCGGTCGCGGCTCGGCAAGAGACGCGTTACTGAGCCGCGACCAGTTACTGAGCCGCGACCAAAGGGAGCGGAAAGAAGGTTGTTTCATAACAAGCCCTAAGCGCGCGCGCAAAAATAACTTGACCGTTTCGCCCTGGGACACGCTGCCGCGCCCAGGACTGCGCTCCTCCGCTCGCTCCGCGTTCTCGAACCCGACTGCGAGTCGCCACCGCCAATTCACGCGAATCCGCTTGCTCTCCTCTCCCGGTTTCTTCTCCGCGCAAATCTCCGCGTCTCCGTTTCTCCGCGGTGAGATCTGGTTACTGTCCAGGTTATTCTTCCGTGACGCCTAAGGGCGCTCGTGTAGGCCCCGCGGTCAAATTGCCGTTTGGCGTGGCCCGTGATGCTGTTCCGCGCCGGCTGGAAGTTGCTGGTGCGGAGGCTGGCCCTGACGGTTCGGCATGTAGAATGGAGTTCCGCGCCGGGCTCCAAAGGGCGGACTGCGCGCGCTCGATGCCCGTCACCGCGAGCCGGTTTCCGGAACGGCGGGCGCATGGCGTTCCCCGCTCGGCTCCATTCAAACTTTTTCCCGCTCCGCTCCATAAAGATTACTGCGGCTTCAACCGATATGGGAAATGTATGGAATCCTGTCTCAGGTGCGCGAAACTGGGCGTGCTGCTGGGCATGCTGGTGGCCTACGGTCTGTCTGCCGCGGATCAGCGTGCCGGGGCCGCCGGGGAGCGCCCCAGCCTGACGATCGGCGAGGCGACCAAAGAGGGGGATCGCGACCATACCCCGGGGCGCCTGGGACAGGTGCTCACCTTGACCGGCGTCATTACTTCCGGGCCGGTCAGGTTGGGCCAGAACGCTTATACCGCTTATCTTCAGGACGCCACCGGGGGCATTCAGATCTTCACGCGAGAGGAGAGCCTGTTGGCCGGCCGCTTCCAGCGCGGGGATTCGGTCGAAGTGCGCGGCGAACTACAACTGTACAAAGGCGATCCGGAAGTGATTGTGCGCGAGGTGCGTCGTCTCTTCAAAGGGACGCTCCCACGCCCGAGCGACGTCATGGCCGCAGATGTAAACAGCCGGCGCCGCACCTCTCAACTGGTGCGCGTAGCCGGCCAGATCCTGGTTCCCGAGAGAACCAGCCAGGATTTCCTGATCCGCGACCGTTCCGGAGAGGTCAACATTCTCCTGTCCGGCCCGGCTTTTAGCTCCCCGGATTTCCTGAACCGTCTGTTAAAGGGCGGTTCCTCCCATGTAGTGGGAATTGTCGGGCGTGCTCCGTCCAACTCGGCAGAGGGGGCCGAATACCGCGTGGTGCCCCGCGACCCGGCCGACATTGTTTTCGCTCCGCTTCCCCCGTACAAGGCGATTGCCGGCGGTTTGGGTGCGCTCGTGACGCTCGGACTGATCATATATGCCGTAGCCCGGCGCAGCAGGGCGAAACGCCGCGCCGCCGACCTGGCATTGCGGGCGAGCGAGGACCGCTTCCGCACACTGTTTGAAGATGCGCCTATCGCCTACCATGAGATCGATTGCGCGGGAGTGGTGCAGCGCGTCAATGTGGCCGAGTGCCGTCTGCTCGGATTCGAAGCGCATGAGATCATGGGGAAGCCGATCTGGGAATTCGTCGCCCCCGAGCAGCGGCAGCGGAGCGCGGAAGCCGTGCGCCGGAAAATCGCCCGGGAACAGGCTCTCGCCTCCTTCCAGCGCAAGTATGTGCGGCGTGACGGCGCCGGGCTCATTCTGGAAATCCACGAGAATCTCATCTGCGACAGCGCCGGGAAGGTCGTGGGGCTGCGCTCCGCCATGTTAGACATTACGGCACGCAAGCGCGCCGAAGAGACGCTCGAGAGGTATTCCGAAGAACTGAAGTGCAAGAACACCGAGCTGGTCGCCGCGGTGGCGGCGGCCAACGAGGCGACCCGCCTGAAAAGCCAGTTCCTGGCCAACATGAGCCATGAAATCCGCACGCCCATGAACGGGGTGATCGGTATGACGGACCTGCTGCTGGATACGGACTTGGCCCAGGAGCAACGCGAGTTTGCGGAAACGGCGCGGCGCTCGGGAGAAGCCCTCCTCGGCGTCATCAACGACATTCTGGACTTCTCCAAGATCGAAGCCGGCAAGCTGCAAATCGAGCCCGTCCCGTTCGATTTGCGCGAGGTGATCGAAGAAGTCAACGAGATGCTGGCGTCGCGGGCCGGCGATCACAACCTGAACCTGGTGCTGGAGTATCCGCAAACCGTCCCGCGCCGTTTCATCGGCGACGCCGGGCGCATCCGGCAGGTGCTGACGAACCTGGCCGGCAACGCCATCAAGTTTACGCCCGCTGGTCACGTTTTGATTACGGTGCTCCGCGAGGGCCGGGAGGAAGACCCGGCGAACCTGCTGATCTCGGTGCGGGACACCGGTGTCGGAATCCCGGAGGACAAGATCCCCGCACTTTTTGAGAAGTTTACCCAGGGAGATCTGTCCAACACGCGGCGCTACGGCGGGACAGGCCTGGGCCTGGCGATTTCCAAGGAACTGGTGGAGCTGATGGGCGGAACGATCGGGATGGTGAGCCAGTTCGGGCAGGGCTCGACATTCTGGTTCAGATTGACGCTGCCGGTCGATTCCCAACCGGTCACGTCGCCGGTTCCCGCCGGCGATCTCCGCGGGCTGCGCGTGCTCATTGTGGACGACGACGAGGTCAGCCGGCGCGTGCTGCACGAACAAGTCACGAGCTGGGGTATGCGGAACGGCTCCCTGGCTGGGAGTGAGCGGGTGATCGCCGTCATGCACGAAGCCCGGCAAAGCGGCGATCCGTACGACTTCGTGCTGCTCGATTTTCAGATGGCCGGGATGGACGGCGCCACGTTGGCGGCAAAGATCGGATCGGACCCGTTGATTGGAGGCGCGGTGCTGATCCTGCTGACTTCCGTCGGCCATTGGCGCGAAGGGCGGGCCCTGGAGGGCGCGTCGGTCGACGCCGTGCTGGTCAAGCCCGTCCGGCAGTCGCAACTGCTCAACACCCTGGCGATCGCGCGGTCGAAGAAGCTCGAAGGCCAGACTCACCGGCAGCCGAAGCCGCAGGCGCCGGCGGAAAGAGCCGCACGTGCCGGAGGCTTCGCCGGGGCGGATATTCGGGTGCTGGTGGCCGAGGACAACGTCGTAAACCAGAAGGTCGCGGTGAAAATACTGGAACACCTCGGCCTGCGCGCGGACGTAGTGGCGAATGGACGGGAAGCGGTCGAGGCGTTCCGGCTCGCACCGTACGACGTGATCTTCATGGATTGCCAGATGCCGGAGATGGACGGCTACGCGGCAACCCGGGAACTCCGGCGGCTGGAATCGGGCACCCGGCGCACAGCCATTATTGCCATGACCGCGGACGCCCTCGCCGGCGCCCGGGACCAGTGCCTGCGTGCCGGGATGGATGACTACATCGCCAAGCCTGTGAAACGGGAGGAAGTGGCCAAGGCGTTGGCTAAGTGGACGGGGAAGCAGTTGGTAGGATAGGCAAACGGTCGGCCGCCGGCATTCAGCGGGCAGCCTGCAAGTGAGGCCATCGCCCGTGCTGACGAAACCATACCCTGGAGCGCTGGCCAACGCTGCACGCTCATTGCGGAAAGCTCCACGCCATTCATCCTGCGTTAATCCTGGCTGGCGGATAATACGGAGGAGATGCTTCACTATGTGTGGCTTGCTGTCTTGTGGGCGCCCTCACTCTTCGCGCAGAACGCCACGCTCCGCGGGCAGGTGACCGATCAGAGCGGGGCCGTGGTCCCCGCGGCCACCATCACGTTGACCGATGCGAAAGGCCTGGCGAAGACCACCAGCGCCGATAACAACGGCGCCTGGTCGTTTGCCGGCCTGGCTCCCGGCAACTACGGTGTGCAGGCATCGGCGCCGCAACTGGCGCTGGCGCCGGCGAGGATTTCGCTGAAGGCGGGTGTGCAGACGCTCAACCTGCAGTTGAAAGTCGCTTCGCTGGTGGAGAAGTTGACCGTGGCTGACAACGCCGGGCCCACGGTCAGCACCGCGGCCGCCAACAATGCCAGTGCCGTGGTTTTGACGGGCGACGCCCTGAACGCGCTCGCCGACAATCCGGACGACCTTCTGGCCGACTTGCAGGCGCTCGCGGGACCGGCGGCGGGCCCCAACGGCGGCGCCATCTTCATCGACGGCTTCAGCGGGGGAGAACTGCCCCCGAAGGAGTCGATTCGCGAGATCCGCATCAACCAGAATCCCTTTGCGCCGGAATACGACAAGCTCGGCCTGGGCCGCATCGAGATCTTCACCAAACCGGGCGCCGACAAATACCGCGGGACCGTGGATTACAACCTCGGCACGCAGGCCTGGAATTCGCGCAATCCGTACGCGTCCGGGAAGGCTCCGTTCCTGCTCCAGGAATTCGAAGGGGGCGCCGGCGGGCCGATCGCGAAACACATGTCGCTCACCCTGGATGCGCAGCGCAACCTGGTGGATAACGGATCCATCACCAATGGCTTCGTGGCCGATCCCACTTCGTTTGCGGTAACCCCGTTCAACAGCGTGCTCACCACCAAGGGACGCTTCACGCGCGTCACGCCGCGCATCGACTACCAATTAAACAGCAGGCACACGCTGACGTTCCGCTACGGCATCACGCGCGCCGGCGCACAGGATGCCGGCATCGGCGGCTTCGACCTGATTTCCCGCGGCTACCACACCCATTACTTCAACCAGACCGTGCAGGCTGCCGACACGGCCGTTTTCGGCGCCACCGTCAACGAAACCCGCTTCCAGTACTACCGCGGGGCAAGCGAAATCACCGCCAACACTCCGGGCCCGGCGCTTCAGGTGCTGGGCGCTTTCTACGGGGGCGGCTCTCCGAATGGACATTCCTTCGACACGCAGAACAGCTTCGAGCTGCAAAACTACACGTCGGCGATTCACGGCACGCACTCCCGGAAGTTCGGCGTGCGATTGCGCGGGCAGACCGATGACAGCGTGGCGCCGCAGAATTTCAACGGGACGTTCACGTTTGGGGGCGGCAGCCTGGCGCCGGTGCTGGATGCCAACAACCAGCCGGTTCTCGACCCTTCCGGACAGGCGGCGCTCGCCCCCCTTCAATCGATCGAGCGATATCGCCGCACCCTGCTGTTCCAACACCTCGGATATCCGGCGGACCGGATCCGGCCGCTGGGCGGCGGGGCCACGCAGTTCAGCGTCAATTCCGGCATTCCGCAGTTGGGCGTCCACCAGGTGGACGTCGGGATTTTCGCCGGGGACGATTGGCGCGTGCGGCCCAATCTCACGCTGAGCCTGGGATTTCGTTACGAGACCCAGAGCAACATCCACGACCGGAGCGATTTCGCGCCGCGTATCGCGGTGGCGTGGGCGCCCGGCGGCGGCAAGAACGCGCGCGCGAAGACCGTGCTGCGCGCCGGTTTCGGGATGTTCTACGACCGCTTCGGCCTGGGCAATACGCTCGCGGCCGAACGCTACAACGGCGTCGTGCAGCGGCAGTTCGTGGCCGCCAATCCGGACTTTTTTCCGAATCCTCCCGCGGCCGCGAAACTGGCCGGATTCCAGACCACCGAGACCCTCCAGGAAATCAGCTCCCGCGTGCGCGCGCCATACCTGATGCAAACCGCTTTGACGCTGGAGCGCCAGTTGCCGAAGAACACCACGCTCGCCGTGACGTACACCAATTCTCACGGGGTGCACCTGTTCCGCTCCGAGGACATCAACGCGCCGTTGCCGGGTACGTACCAACCGAACGTCCCGGGCAGCGGCCTCTACCCGCTGGCCCGTGCGGGGCCGGTGTTCCTGATGGAGTCTTCCGGAACGTACAACCAGAATCAGTTGATCTCGAACGTCAACACCAGGCTGAACGCGGGCTTTTCGCTGTTCGGCTTCTACGTGCTGAATCGCGCCAGGAGCAATACCGACGGCATCGGCACGTTCCCGGCGAACCCCTACAACTTCGCGGGCGAGTACGGGCCGGCGCTTACCGACGTGCGGCATCGCGGGACCATCGGGGGGTCGATCAATTTCCGCTGGAACGTCCGGGCCAGCCCGTTTTTCGTCATGCAATCCGGCGCGCCCTTCGACATCACCGCGGGGAGCGATCTGTATGGCACGACGTTATTCAACGGGCGGCCAGGGATCGCGGGGGGCGGCGGCCAATCGGGGGTGATCGCAACCCGCTACGGCCTGCTCGACCCGAACCCCACGTCGGGCGAGGCGTTGCTGGGACGCAATTCCGGCCGCGGGCCGCGCCAGATCACCATGAACCTGCGGCTGGCCAAGACCATCGGATTCGGAGGCGAGCACAAGGGACCCGCCGGCGCCGACCAGCCGCAGCGTCAAGGCCCGGGACCGGGTGGCGGTGGTGCGGGCGGTGGTGGTGCGGGCGGTGGCGGTCTCGTGCCTGCTGCGGTGACCGGCGGAGGGCTGGGTAACCTTATCGGCCGGCCGACCACCAGCCGGCGCTACAACCTGACGCTTTCGATGTCCGTGCGCAACCTGCTGAACCACAACAATCCCGGACCGATTATCGGCAACATCACGTCGCCCTTGTTCGGCTCGGCGAATCAGATTGCCGGTAATCCCAACGGCGAAGGATTCTACGAGACTGCGAACAACCGCAGGTTGGAGATGCAGATCCGGTTCGCGTTTTGATTCGCGCTGCCGCGTTCCACGCGACCTCGTGCGGCTTGCTGACCACACGCTCGCTGCTCGGCACGACGTGCGTTACTGAGCCGCGACGTGCGTTACTGAGCCGCGACCAAAGGGAGCGGTGTGAAGGTTGTCTCATCACAAATCTAACGCCTGCGTCAAGCGCTGAAATCGAGCCTCGCCGCGAAGACTGTCCCAGAACGGATCCAGGTGCAACCAGGCGATCTCCCAGTTATGTTCCCCGCCCGCGCGTTCGAGATAGTCCAGGGCGAGGCCGGTTTCGGCGAGGCCCGCGTACACCGCGGCGAAGTAGCCCGGCGGCACGTAGTGGCGGCTGCTCATCTCCTGCAGGGTCGTCAGGACCTCCCGTGCCGCGCCCGGTTCGCCCATCTTGGCATACGCGTATCCCAGCCCTGCGTACCGCCAACTGCTGTCGCCGATGTCGGCCGCGTGCCGAAGAGCGATGATCCCCGGCCCGTAGTCGCCCTTGTGCACCTGCGACAATCCCAGAAAATAGTGCGCAACCCAGTACCCAGGATGGAGTTCGACGGCGTCGCGAAAGCGCTCGATCGCACTGTCGAACTGGCGCGTCCAAAAGAATGGCCAGACCGCGGTCGTTTTGATGCTCGCGGAAAACGGATCGAGCTGCTGCGCGATCTTCAGTGCCGCCAGCGCCTCCTCGGTTCGGCCCGTCAGGCCAAGTGCAAAGCCAAGCCACTGGTGTGCGGAGGGATAGCCGGCGTTGAGCTCGACCGCGCGCCGAAGGGCGTGTTCCGCTTCTCGAAACCTCCAGTCGAAGAGCAGGAGCGAGAATCCGCGGGAGGCGTGCGCTTCGGCTGACTGAGGGTCAATCTGCAGCGCCTGTTCCTGCGCCGCCTTGGCTCTGGGGACCGCTTGCCGAGGGTCGAGGGCGCCATAGATGGCCAGCATGGACGTGCAGTCGGCCAGCCCTGTGTAGGCGCGCGCGTAGCTCGGATCGGTTTCCACCGCATGCTCGAAATAGGTGAGGGCTTGCCGCATTCCTTCGATCGTTCTCTTGTTCCAACAATAGCGGCCCTTCAAGTACAACTGATAGGCCTCCGGGCTTTCCGTGTACCGCCGGGTCAATCGGGACTGCTCTTCGGCCGTGAAGTGTACGCGCAAACGCTGGGAGATCTCAGTGGAAATCTCGTCCTGAATGGCGAAGATGTCGGTGAACTGCCGCTTATATTGCTGGCCCCAAATTTGCGAGCCATCCCGGACGTCGGCCAGTTCCGCTGCGATCACCAGAATGTCGCCGCGCTGGAAGATCCTCCCCGTGAGGACAGCGTTGACCCCTAATTCACGGCCGACGTGCAGCGGATCGACCTCCTTGCCCTTGTGACGGAATACCGCGCTTCGTGCGACCACCCGCAGATGGCTCAACTGGGCAAAATTATTGATGAGACTCTCGGTAATGCCATCGGCGAGGTACTCCGCGTCCGGTGAAGTGGTCGACGTCAAGAAGGGCAGTACGGCCAGGGACTCGACCGCCGGGCTTGCACCGCGTTCCCGCGTTCGCTTGCCGGGCTCTCGTTGGTCGAGCAGGTCGCGCAGGATCAGCGCCAGATCGCGCGCGGATTGCGGCCGCGACTCCCGCTCTTTGGTGAGACAACGCGCAATCCATCGGTCCAGTTCAGGAGGGAGGTCATCCACGTACTCGGCCAGGCTTTTCGGCTGCTCGTACAGGAGCGCTCCGACTGTTGCTCCGGGCGTGGAACGATGGAATGCTCGCCGGCCACTGACCATCTCGTACAACACGCAGCCGAAGGAGAACATGTCGGTCGCCGCTGTTACGGCTTCGCCGCGGGCCTGTTCCGGAGCAAGATAGCCGACGGTTCCCATCATCAGACCGGCATCGGTAAGGGTGGGAGTGAGGGAACTGAGGCTAGGTTCGAATCGCGCATCATCCTTGAATTGCGCAAGCCCGAAGTCCAGGATCTTGACCGTGCCCTGCCTCGTAAGAAAGATATTCTCGGGCTTAAGGTCGCGGTGCACGATTCCAGCATCATGGGCGGCTGCCAGTCCGTCGGCAATGGCAACGCCGACCTCCAGCGCGCGACGCCAGGGGAGTGGGCAAGACTCGATGGACTGCCGAAGCGTTCGCCCTTCGAGGAGCTCAGTCACCAGATACAGCGGCGGGTGCTGCAATTCGGCGTCAAAGATGGACAGAATGTTCGGATGCGACATCGCCGCAATCGAACGAGCCTCCACGCGGAAGCGCGCCAGAGAGCGCGATTCCAACGCCATGTCCTCGTTGAGGAACTTTATGGCGATGTCGCGATCCAGGCGCGTGTCGCGCGCTTTCCATACCTCGCCCATGCCGCCGGCGCCCAGCGGCGCGACGATCGCATACGGTCCCAGGCGAGTTCCAGGGGCAACCAGCATCGCAGGTCAGTGAAGACAGTCTACTCTATCGGGGGCGGGATTGGCGGAATGGCGCGGCGCGACTCGGCCGCTGTTACCCCACTTGCAGCGTGACCGTGGCCACCGACATCGAAGGCAGCGCCACCTTCACGCTGCCGCCTTCCACCGCGACCTCGTGCGGCTTGATCGCCACGCGGTCCGGATTGTCGAAGCCGTTGAAGGCGTTGTAGTCCGAGTCGTGCAGGATCTGCGCGCGCCCCTGCTTCGCGGTCACCCCGCGGAGGGCGCACTCCACCTGCATATCGACGTCGTGCCGCGGGTTGACCAAGGTCACCACCAGCTCCGAGCCCTGGCGTGATGCGGACATCGACAGGTCGGGCGGCGGCTCGGGCTGCTGCGGTCCCCGGCCACCGCCTCCACGCCCGCCGAAGTCGGAAAGCTTCGGGCCGTCGGTTTCCACCCGCACCGCCATCTTCGAGCGATGCGGCTTGAACAGCATGAAGGCGTGATAGCTGGTGGTGCGCACGCAGTTCCGGCCTTCCGGTCCGTCGGTGAGCAGCACCGATTGCAGCACGTTGATCAACTGCGCGATGTTGCACATGTAGAGCTTGTCGGCCTGGCGGTTGAAGACGTTGAGGCCGAGGGCCGCGGCCACCGCGCTGCGCATGGAAGACTGCTGCCACAGGCGGCCTTTGGAGTCTTCGCGCAGGCGGTCCCATACCCCCCACTCGTCCAGAAACAGGCCGATGTTGCGGTTGGGATCGTAGCTGTCGAGCAGGGCACGCTGCTGGACGATCGACTGTTCCACGCGCGGGAAGATGTTGAACTGCGTGTACATCGCCTCGGGCGTGAACTGCTCCGGCGGGAGCGTGCCGGTCTCGTAGTAGTGCATGGAGTAGCCGTTCATGCGGGCGCGGCCGGCGATCGTGTCCATGAAGCCGCGAGTCCACTGGGTGTCGTTGCCATTGGGCCCGCAGCCGACCAGGTAGACCTCGTTGCCGCCGATAAGCCGCGCGAACGTGGCATAGCGGCGGAACTCCGCGGCGGCGCCTTCCGGACGGTAGTTGCCCCCGCAGCCCCACAGCTCGTTGCCGACTCCCCAGTAGCGCACGCGGAAAGGCTCCGGCGATCCGTTGGCGGCGCGTTCGTCGGAGAGCGTGCTGCCCTTGGGGAAGTTGCAGTACTCGATCCAGTCGCGGAGCTCCTGGGGCGAGCCCGTGCCCACGTTGGCGGCGAAGTACGGCTCGGCGCCGATCAGGCGGCAGAACTCCATGAACTCGTGGGTGCCGAAGCTGTTGTCCTCGACATATTTTCCCCAGTTGACGTTGACGTGTTTGGGGCGCTTCCCCGCCGGGCCGATACCGTCGCGCCAGTGGTAATCGTCGGCATAGCAGCCGCCCGGCCAGCGCAGAACGGGGACGCCCAGTTCCTTGAGGTAATCGACGGTCGCCTTGCGAAAGCCGTTGATATTGGGGATCGGCGACTTCTTGCCAACCCAGATGCCACCGTAGGTGCAGGATCCCAGGTGCTCGGCGAAGTGGGAATGGAACTCGGGCCGGACGGTCCCGATTTCCTGGTCCGCGTGGACCACCGCTTTCTTGGTGGCGGAGGTGTTGGAAAAAACTCCCTGCGGGAGCAACGCAGCCAGGGAAGCGGCGCCACTGGCTCGAGTGAACTGCCGGCGCGTGAGGTGGAAAGCCATGCCAGTATGATAGCGCTTTCACCGTCCCGCACGGACGGGGCCTGAACGATTTGCCGCCGACGGCTGCTGTCTCAGGCTTAGGCACGGGACCTGTCATCCCTTTTACTTGTGTCACACGGGCGGCCAAATGTCCAGAGAAATCGACAAAGAAAGACAAAAATGTTTTGGGTGTGTCTACTCTAGAACGACGCTCCACTGACCAGGGGGATGGATCCGGTGCTGGTCTTTTTCGATGTGAAAGGACCAGTAGGGGTCGAAGTCCCCGCTCAAATAGATGGCTCTGAGCTGAATGAGGGCCTCGGCGATG
>JBGPKH010000066.1:0-22081 GCA_041485845.1 Bryobacteraceae bacterium | reverse complement strand
CGGCGGCGCTGCTCAAGGGCGAGACTTCCCCATGCAAGCTGAATGAAGCCATCGTGCGGTTCGTGTATCACCTCGTAGCGCCGAAGTATCGCTACGAAGTGCGGATCGAGGACGGAATGGTCTACGTCCCACCGGGGCCGTTTATTTTCGGTGAGAACAAGAACCCGGCCGTGGTGAATCTCGAAGCAGGTTTCTGGATCGATCGTTTCCCGGTTACCAACGAACAGTTTTGCCGGTTTCTGAACGAGTGCGGAAACCGGGAGGAAGGAGGCGTGGAGTGGATCGACCTGAAGGGCGCTTTCCAAAAGGAGAAGTGCCGGATCTCCGGCCGCAAGGGCAAGTATACGGTCGAGCGGGGGTATGAGCAATATCCGGTGATCTATGTAAGCTGGTACGTTGCGGCGGCCTATGCGAAGTGGGCCGGCAAGCGACTGCCCGCGGAGCGGGAATGGGAGAAGGCCGCGCGCGGCATCGAAGGCCGCGAATATCCGTGGGGCGAGGAGTTCTCGGAGGAACGGTGTAACGTCGAGTCTGAGCAGGGGACCACCGAGGTGGGCAAGTTTGCGGAGGCAGGACGATCACCTTATGGCGCCGAAGACATGCCGGGCAACGTTTGGGAGTGGACGGAGAGCCTTTACAAGGAAACCGAAGACTGGCGTGTGCTTCGGGGCGGCTCGTGGGGCAGTCGCCATGGCTACGCCGCGTGCTCGTATCGCAACTTCGTACACCCGCGCAACCGCAGCGGCAACCTCGGGTTTCGTTGCGCCATGACATAATCTTACCCTGTATCCTTTTTCCTTTTACTCTCTATACTCCGTAAGCTGTACCCTTTTGGGTGCAGGGTGAAGCCCTGCCGAAATTTTTGGGGAGGGATGCATCCATGGCGCTCAAGGAGAACGCCCTGACGATGCAGCGCCCGCGCTTCGGAGCCGCCACCGGGAGCGGTTGCCGGCGATTTTGCGCTCCAAGCTGACGGCAGCGAATGGCTCTATGATATAAGAAGCAGAGGCATCGAATGACCGTCCGCGAGAATGTTCATCAGATCGTCGATACGCTGCCGGAAGACTGTTTGGCCGATGTGCTGGACTACCTGGCGGATCTACAGGATCCGGACGGTTCCCTAAGTTCTGAGACCGCAGCCGCCATCGAGGAAGGCCTGGATGACATCCGGAACGGACGTACCATCTCGCTCCAGGAATATCGGCAGACTCGACGCCTGTGAACTATGAAGTCCGGCTCTCTCGCCGGGCCGCCAAGGACCTCGACGGCCTGAGTCGCGATAGCCGGAACCGTATCCTCCACCTCCACCGCCTGGAACAACTCGCTATGGCGCCCCTTGAGCCGCGGTTCTCGAGTAGGTTGACGAACCAGGGAGGTTTGCGGAAATCCCGCGTCGGTGGCTGGCGCATCATCTTCGCGGTGGACGAGGAGAACAAAGTCCTCAACTTAGTGACCGTTGAGCGGCGCGGCCAGGTTTACCATCGGATCTGAGTTCCGCCGCTTTTCCTTTTTTTCTCACCTGGCCTTCCTCCGCGCTTTCTCCGGTTCCGCGCGCCGGCCGCCAGCCTCACTCCCCGTAGCTGATTTCCGTCTGCCGCGCCGAGATGGCGGAGTAGATCAGGAAGATGCCGGCCACCATCAACAGGCCGGGGACCGCGATCCAGAACGGCGAGGGGTCGGCCTCCACCACGATCACGTTGAATGGCGGCGGAATCGGCACCTCCACCGGGCACAGGTTCTTCAGGTAGAAAATGACGCTGATCTTCTTCAGCACCGCCGGCAGGAAGGGCTCCAGGTTCTCCCACACCCACACCACCGCGGCCGGGATCATGGGGTTCTTGAAGAACAGACCGGACATCAGGAACACCGCGCCGTAGCCGATGCACGCCAGGGCGGTCACCAGCATGTACGCGCCGAGCTGGCGCAGGCCGGGGCCGTGGAACAGGTAGTCCGTCCAGGCGGGTCCGAAATGCTTGCCGATGAGCAGGAATGCCGCGGCGACACTGCCCACCCACAGCACCAGCGCCACGATCAGGCCGGCGAGGTACTTTCCGGCCACCAGCATCTCGCGGCGCATGGGGGTGAGGAAATAGTAGTGCAGCGTCTTCTCCAGCATCTCGCCGCGGAAGAGATTGGAGAAGATGCCCATGCAGCCGAAGAAGATTCCGGCGCGCAGGTAATAGAACATGAAGAGGCCGGCGAAGACCAGGCTGTCCTCGCCCAGGCTGTGGCGGCCGCCGTGACGGCGAGCTTCGAAGAGCCAGTGGATCAGGGTCAGCACTACGGGACCGAGCGCCAGGATGTAAATCCACCAGCCGCGCTTGGAGAGGAAGGTCTTCTTCAGCTCGAGGCGGAGGACGCCGCCGAGCTGGCGCAGGGGTTGGGGGGCCGGGGGTTGGGGGCCGGAATTCGGGGGTTGGGGGTTAGGGGTTGGGGGCTGGGGAGTTGTGCTCATACGGTGGCTCCTTCCGCGCCGATCAGATACTGGTAGACGGAGTTCACGTCGTCGTCCGCGGGGGCCACGGATTCCACCTCCAGGCCGGAATCGAGGATCACCTTGTTGAGCAGCAGGTAGAAGCTGTCGGCGTCCTTGGTGCGCAGCAGCAGTCCCTTGCCATCGGGACTCACTTTGGCTTCCACCACGTGGTCCTGCTGGAAGAGGCGCGCGGCCAGCATGCCGGGGCGGTCGCAGCGGACCAGGATCTGCATGGGCTGCTCCTTCACCTCGCTGCGCACGCTGTGGATCTGGCCCTCGGCGACCACGTAGCCCTGGCTGAGCAGGATCACCTGGTCGGAGATGCGATCCACTTCGTGCAGGATATGGCTGGACACGATGACATGGCGGCCCTTGTCGCCCCACTGGCGGAAGAGCGCGATGGCTTCGGCGCGCGCCAGGGGATCGAGGCCGTTGAGCGGCTCGTCGAGGATCAGCACCTGCGGGTCGTGAGCCGTGGCCTGCGCCAGCTTGACGCGCTGCCGCATGCCCTTGCTGTAAGCGGCCACCGGGCGGTTGGCGGCATCCTGCAAGCCGGCCATTTGCAGGGCGGCCATGCTCCGCTGCTCGCACTCCTGGTTGCTCCAGCCGTACATGCGCAGAAAAGAGTAGATGAACTGGTAGCCGGTCAAGCCCTTGGGAAACGCGTCGAATTGCGCGCAGTAGCCCACCAGGCGGCAGAGCTTTTCGGGATGATCGGGGGCGATGCCGAGCACTCTGATCTCGCCCTGCGTGGGACGGATCAATCCCGTCAGCAGGTTCATGAGCGTGGTCTTGCCCGATCCGTTGGGCCCCACCAGGCTGGTGATGCCGGGCGGAATCGCCAGGCTCACCTTGTTGATGCCCAGCACTTCGCCGTAGAAGCGCGACACGTTGGAGAACGTGATCGTGGTGTTGCCGCTCATCTTACTACCTCCATGCCGCGGATCTTGCGCGCCAGCATGTAGAGGCAGATGAGGCACAACACGGCGAGCGCGGTCCAGCTACACCACAGCGGCAGCTCTTCGCCCTGGGGCGCGCGGAAGAAGACGGCGCCGTTGGTGGTCTTGTTGCTTCCCTCGAAGAGCCACACCCACACCGAGCCGATCAGGTAGCTGATGTTGAACAGGTGTCCCCAGTTGGTGCGCTGCACACCGTTGATGGTGGCGCCGAAACCGGCGGCCACGAAGAAGACGCCGAACATCAGGCCGCCGGCCGCGGGCTTCCACTTCACCCAGGCGGAGAGCGCCAGGGCCAGCAGGGAGAGAATCAGGATCCAGATCCACGCGCCGAAGAAGATGCCGGTGGCGAAGCGGATGTTGGTCTTCATCCACTCCCAGCCTTCCAGGTAGCCCTGGTAGGAGAACAGCAGCAGGCCCGGAATCCAGGTCATCATGGAGAGCAGAATCAGCAGGACCGACATCTTGCCGAGCACGTACTCGGTGCGCGAAAAGGGGCGCGCCAGGTAGAGCGAGAGCGCGTTGTTGGCGAGATCGGGCGAGACCTGGCCGGGGCCGATGAAGGACGCCAGAAACAGCGCCAGCATGCTCTGCCAGCCCAGGTTCGACATGAAGAACGTGACGTTGATGGAGATCAGCCGGTTGGCGCCCTGCGCCCCCACCAGGTTGAACACGGCGGCGTTGTGCTGCACGTAGATGAGGATGGCGGCAACCAGCGGCTGGATGAAGGACGCCAGGAAGAAGATGGTCAGAAACTTCGACCGGTAGAGGTCTTCGAAGGCGTAGCGCGGTATCACCAGCAAGCGGCGCCATGAGGAAGTGAGCGCGCCTTCGTACGGCCGGTAGGTCTTCTTATATACGGCCATCGCGTGTCTCCCTGTGGGGCAGGTTGTCAACCTGCGGCCGATTGTCAATCGGCCTGCTGCGCTTACTTGGCATCGCCGGTCTCCATGGCTTTGAGGAATATGTCCTCGAGCGAATCGCGCTTGTGGTTCAAGCGGCGGATCTGCACGTTCTGCTCGGCGGCGACTTCGTACAAACGGCGCACCTCCAGGCCGTCGGGAAGAATCAGCTTGATGCGGCCCTGCGCGCCCTGCGCGGTCTCGCAGCCCAGCTTTTCCATGCTTGTGAGAAAGTCGCCGTTGTTCGAACCGTGCGTCTCGATTTCCAGGAAGCGGCGGTTGGAGCGGCGCTCCTCCTCCAGGTTGCAGAACGCCGCGATGTTGCCATCCTTGAGGATGAGCACTTCGTCGCAGCACTCTTCGACGTCGCGGAGCAGGTGGGAAGAGACCATTATGTGCAGGTCGCCGCGGTCGCGGATTTCCTGGATGAGCTGGATCATGCGTGCGCGCGCGGGCGGGTCGAGCCCGTTGGTGGGCTCATCGAGGAACAGCAGCTTGGGACCGTGGGCGATGGCCTGCGCCAGCTTGGCGGACTGCTTCATGCCCAGCGAATAGGTGCCGAGCGCGCGGTAGCGGACCTCGCCCAGGCCGACGTAGAAGAACGCCTCGTGAGCGCGTTCGAGCGCGTGCTCGTGCGGCAGGCCGGCCAGTTCGGCCATCAGCCGGACGAAGCGCACGCCGCTCATGGAGGCGATGAACGAATCGTTCTCCGGCATGTAGCCGATCAAGCTGCGCACTTCGCGGGCGTGCGTGCGGATGTCGCGGCCGAAGATGCGGGCGGTTCCGGAGGACGGCTTGTGAAAGCCGAGCAAGGTATTCAGGAGCGTGGACTTTCCGGCCCCGTTGGGACCCAGCAGCCCGATGGATCGCCCGGTGAGCGAGGCCTTCAACTTCTTGAGGATGGCGCGCTTGCCGAAGCGTACTTCCAGGTCGTCGAGCTCGATAACCGAAGAGTCCATTAACCTATTTAAACGCAGACTGCCGCCGCGGTGTTCCCTGGAATTGGGCGAACGGCAGCGCATTTCCCACCACACCCGTCAGGTTCCCACCCAGGAAGGTGGTCAGGCCGTTGCCCAGAAGGTCACCCGTACCGGCGATGCTGATGCGGTCCGGCTCGCCGTATGCGGTGATCATGGTGGGCTTCATGTTGCCGATGCGCTGGAGCGCGTCGGACGAGCCGGCGCTGCCTTTGGGCGCAAAGGCGCTGAGGAGTCCGGCCAGGGGAGCGAGAGTAGTGCCGAGGTTCTGGTAGATCACCGCGGAGAAGTTGGAGTAGTGATCGCGCGGCGTCATGGCGATGAACTGCGCCGAATGCGTGATGGAGGTTCCCGCCATCTTCATCTGGAGCGCCTTGCTCAGCAGGGCGCGGGTGGGGCCTGCGATCATGTATCCATTGCCGAAGGTGTAGTGCACCTCGGTCAGCGGGTTGGGCGGATCGTTGCTCGCGATGGTGTAGTAAGTCTGTCCGTCGACGCTCTCCTCGCCAACGCGGAGCGGCTTTCCGCCGTTCTTCGCGGCATCCTGGTCGTGGGCCGCGACGAGTTTCCGCAAGGTGGCCTTCATACGCTCGGGATCGTAAACCTCGGCCGCCAGTTTCCAGGAAGGCACGGGGAACGGCGGGCCATCGAGCGAGAGCGAGAACTCGCCGCCCAGGCTGGCCGCGAGGTCGTCGCGCACATCCAAGGTGTTCTGCTGGCGGATGTCGCCGCGCGCTTTGCTGTTCAGCATCGGCAACTGACCGGCCATTCCGCTCACCTGGTCCACAATGGCGAGCGGATCCTTGACCACGAAGGAAGTGACGAAAGTGGCTTCGGGCGAGACGTAGTCGAGCGAGCCCATGGGCGCGGGGGCGGCCAGCCAGCCGGCGATACCGGAGCGGGCGCCATCGAACCCGACCGACGCGGTGGCTTCCATCTGGTTGTTGACCTGCCTCTGATTGGCCACGAAATACCGGACGCCGGTTGTGCCGAAGCGTTGACCCGGCATGTGCGAAAGGTCGGCGGAGATGAGAATGCCGGCGCCATCCCGGTAGGATTCGGAGATGCGCGCGTAGAACGGTGTGTTGGGAAACGCAGACGGCGCATCGAGCGCGGCGGCGACCGCTTTCACGGGGCCCGCCATGGGACCGAAGACCACCAGCCCCGGGCGCGTTTCGATGGCGATCCCGGGAGCTTCCTTCTGGAGGAATTCGGGGAAGCCGTCGCGCTTGACCTCGGAGAGGAAGACCGGGCCATGCATGCCGTCTACGCCCCCTGCGCCTACAATGGCGATCTCCTCGCCCAGATACTCGCTGGCGGCGCGCAGCTTGTCGAGCACGGGTTCCGCATTCCAGGACCGTCCGGCAAACAACGAGCGCAATTCAGGGCTCTGCGCCATCTGCTGGCGGACCACGGTCTGCGCCTCTCCCAGGTACTGCGCGAGATTCGGAATGCTCACATAAAACACGGTGTCGGCCGGCAGCCGCTGGAGCAGATTGCTGGCATAGCGGAGCGCCGGCATGTGAAGCTGTTCGAGGCTGGCGCGCAGAGCGTTCAACTGCAGCATCAAGGCGTCGCGATTGCGGCTCCAGGAGATGTCGTCTTTCACCGAAACCGGATCGAGGCTGATGCTGGTGACGGTTTGCTCGCCGGCGTGGAGCACCTTCTCCTGGTTGTCCTGCGAAACGCGCACTTCGCCCTGGACCACGGAGACGCGCGAGCCCTTCACGCCCGCGCTCACGCTGAAGATGGTGCCGGTGACCGACACGCGGCAATCGGCGGTGGCGACGAAGAGGTGACCGTTGCGGCGTTTGGCGGCTTGCACGATGACGCTGCCGCGCACCAGGCGAATGGTCAGGTCGCTGGCGGTTTGCGTGGTGGAAACGCCCGAGCGCTCGCGCAGCTCCACGAGCGAGCCATCGCGCAGTTGCAGCATGGCGTCGGAATTCTTGGCGGTGCGCAACTCGATGCCGTCCGGCAAATCCTGGCCGGCGAGAAGCGGGCGAATCCCCGCGGCGGAGACTTCGTAGAGCGTCCCGTTGACGGTCTGTACGATGGCATGGCCGGTGCGGGTTCCGTACTGATCGACCGCGATCCAGATCGACATGCCGGCTGCGGCGACGATCACGGCGGCGGCTGCCCATCGGACAGGGTGCCCCGCGCGGCGTGCCAGCGGAACGGCCAGGGGAACGACCTTGCCTTCGTAGATCCTGCGGCAGGCCACGCACTCGTGGAGGTGGTCCTGGAGCAGCGTGGCGCGGGCAGCTACGAGGTGGCCGGCCCGGTACTCGGGGATGAGAGCCTGGAAATCGGCGCAGCCGCGGATCAGGTGGAGGGGTACGGCGGCAGGCTGGGCGGCCTCGGCGAGACGCGCCCAAACGCGGGCGGCGGCGGCTTCGACCACCGCGGCATCGGGGGCTTGGTCGCGGATCTCAGACACGGCTTGCTCCAGGGCGGGGTTGATGGGGTTGAATTCAGCGGGGGTCATGCTACTCCTCCCATGTACACTTGGTATTCCTTCTCCAGACGGTCGCGCGTACGGGAAAGGGTCACGGCCACGGTTCCGGGGGTGGTGTTGAGCAGGCGCGCGATTTCGGGATTCTCTTTTCCTTCGAAGAACCGGAGCATGAACATTTCGGCGATCCGGGGGTTGAGCCGGCTGAGGGCGCCGCGCAGCCATTCGCGGATTTCGCCGGAGGCCTGGACGCGGTCGGGCCGGCGGTGGGCCGGCTCGGCGAGCACCGGCTCCAGCTCGTCCAGCGGGATGTTGCGGATATTCTGCCGGGAGCGCACCAGGTCGAGCGCGGCGTTGACGGCGGAGCGGTGAAGAAAGCTCGCCATATTGGCAACCGGCTCGGCGCCGGGGTCGCGTTTCAGCATGCGCAGAAATACGGTCTGGAGGACATCTTCGGCATCGTTGGCATTACCCGTGACGCGGTAGGCCGCCCGGAATACCATGGCATGGTTTTCGCGGAAGATCCGTTCCAGGTCCATCACGGACAAGTTGGCCGATTCAGTGGGGGCAGCCATTAAAGCTTTCATCCTATCAGGCTCTTCCATGGTAGGGACGCCGCGCCGGGGGTGGAATTAGCGACCGCGGCCAGGGGGCCGGGATTGCGGTCAAACGGCTAGGTCGTGTGTATTATTTTGGCACGGATCTAAGTGCTTCGGATTCTGTCGTTTGCGGATGTTGCCCGGGATTTTTTGACGCATCGGGAGGACTTTTTGGGCGCGATGCGTCACACGAATTTTCGAAGGATACCGGCACCGTAACTTGTCGGCGGTTGACAGAAGGGTTGTAGGTTCGAGTCCTCCCTGCGGAGCCAATTCGGAGCGTATTCATTCCATTGAGCCTTCGGCCGGGGGCCTGGCGGGCGGCCCGGCAGCCGGAAGGCGGCCCCCATACTGTTATGTGAGAGCCCCAGCGTATGTCCGACCTCATGGCAGACCCGCATGCCAATCATTCGCCCGATGTTGGCCTGCGATGGCGGATACGCATAATCCGATGCATGTGTTGTCAACTCTCCTGCTTGCGGCAGCTTGCGGCCCCCACGCTAATATTTCAGGGCGGCCGAGTTTTGCTTTCCGTACCCCAGCAGGAGATGGGTAAGAACTACCTGCTCGCGTCGCAGATCACTGCTGCGCCCCCCGGTGAGCAATCGGAACCGTGGACAACGTTTTTCTTCAACGTCCGCCTGGAGAAGGAAGGCAACAACGTGCAGAAGCCGCTGATCGTTGCCGTGGAGCCGCTGTTCCTACTCTGCTCTACCTGAACTCTGCGAAGCCTGTCTTTCAAGAAACGCTGGCGTCCCAAGTCCTGCAATGACCGCGCATCGGGAGTAAACTTCGGTCAGGTGACGAGGTGAGCGCTAATGCCTGTTGCCGCCGAGGCCCAGTTGGCCTAGTCTGAACCCGGAAGCCACTGGCTGGGTCCAGCCAGAGGAGGTCGACGCATGACGGAAACACCCGGTAATGAACAAGTGGGCGCCAAACTCGATTCCTGGAAGGAGATTGCCGCCTACCTGCAACGAGATGTCAGCACCGCGCGCCGGTGGGAGAAGTACGAGGGCCTCCCGGTCCGCCGCCACGAGCACCGCACACGCAGCAGCGTGTACGCCATTCCAGCGGAACTGGACGCTTGGTGGGCGGCCCGGCAGCCGGAACCGGAAGCCGCCCCTGCGCGGCCCGTCGTCAGACGACTGGCCATCGCCGCTGCCGTGGCAGTGACGCTGCTGGGGTCCGGCTGGGCCCTGTGGCGCAGCGGGGTTCTTCGCCTGCCGTACCCGCTGGTGGAAGCGGCGGAACCAGGCTCGGGGAAGGCGGTCTCGCGGCAGCTCTGGGCAGGTAAGACCGACGACCTCTTCCGAGGCGCTTCCACCGACGGCCGGCTGGTGGTCCTCACCGACTGGTCCACGGGCGACCTGGCCGCCATCGAGCTTGCCACCGGCCGGCAGCGGCGCCTGACCCATAAAGGCGAGTGGTCCGAGAGTGGCGACTTCGCGCAGCTCCCGGTGATCTCCCCCGACGGCAAGGTCGTCGCTTATTCCTGGTATTCCGACAAGAAGCAGATCTACGAGTTGCGCGTCATGGGAACGGCGGTAGGTTCCCAGCCACGGACTCTTTACAGCAATTCGGAGGTCCCGACGATCTTCACCGCGGGCTGGTCCGGGGACGGCAAGCAGTTGCTGGTGAAGGCTGGGGACAGGATCGCGATGCTGGCGGTGGATAGCGGCGCGTGGCGGGTGGTGAAGTCCTTTGGCCGGCGCGGGCCGGGGAGGATGAGCCCGTCGCCGGACGGGCGATACATCGCCTATGACTCCCCACAAGCCGCGGAAGGGCCGGAGCGCGACATCTTCCTGCTTGCCAGCGATGGGAGCAGCGAAGTTCCTCTGGTCCGGCATCCCGGACATGACGCCGGGCCGATGTGGACGCCCGACGGCAGCCGCGTGCTGTTCTTCAGCGACCGCAGTGGAGCGCTTGGGCTGTGGAGCGTGTCCGTTGCCCAGGGACGCGCCCAGGGCGCGCCGGCGTTAATCCAGGCCAATGCCGGCCAAATGTCTCCGCTCGGGTTCAGCCGGAAGGGCGGCTTCCACTACTCTCTGCCGAGCGGGGCAAACGATCTCCTGGTGGCGGAGATGGATCCGGAGACCGGGCGGCTGCTCTCGGAGCCCGTGCCCGTGGTCTCGCGGTACGGGCGGCCCACCTACCGCCCCGACTGGTCACCGGACGGCCGTTACCTCGCATACGCAGTGAACACGCCATCGATCCTGGCGAGGGACGGGCCTCTGAGGGTCGTGGTGCGAGATATGGAAACCGGCCGCGAGCGGGAGATGAGCCAGGGCTTCCGCACCCTCGACGGGGTCCCGAGATGGCGGCCGGACGGGAAGACGCTGCTGGCCTATGGGCTGCCCGCGGATGGCGGCGCGAAGACGCTGCAGTTGGATGTGGCGGACGGATCTGCCAGCCCCCTGCCGGGAAGCCAGAACTGGAAGGACGGATGCGCGTTCCCGCAGTGGTCCACGACCAGCGACGCTGTGTGGTGCCCCCTCGGCAAAGACGGCCTCGTCCGGCGACAGCTCGGTTCAGGAGAAGAGACAGGGCGAGTGCTATTTGAACGCTCTTCGGCGAACGTGCCCCCGTCGCCGGACGGGCGATGGGTGGCGTTTATGGATAAGAACCAGACTCTCAACCTCGCTCCGGTCGCGGGAGGAGAGCGGCGTAAGATCTTCCGGCTGGAAAGCACCAACGACTCCTGCCGGCTCTGCTGGACACCGGACTCTCGCTACGTGCTGTGCCGTAACCAGGAGGGCCAGGTGTGGCGCATCCCGGCGTCTGGCGGCGAGGCGCGGAAGCTCGCCATCCCGGTGAAAGGACTGCGGGAGCTCCGCGTGCATCCCGACGGCAAGCGGGTGGCCATGTGGGCCCAGGAGCCGGGGTCCGAGATCTGGGTGCTGGAGAATTTCCTGCCCCGGAAGGCAGGGGCCCGCTGAAGGAGGGAGAGGTCATGCTGAAGGGCGTTCTCAAGGCAGTTTTAAGAGCGTTGGCAGGAACGATTTTCATCCTGGCACTGGCCGCCACCGTCGGCATCCCAGCGGGCAAGCGCGGGCCGGCGGCGGCGCAGCCGGGCGACGAACCGGCGGGGCTGGACCTTCAGGGGCTGGCGCAAGACCATCGCGCACCTGCGGATCTACCCCGATGGCCGCAGTCCGCTGCTCAAAGGTGAGGAGAACCTCGATCTTGGCCGCACGAGCGCCATGTAGCGCTCGGGGAGCCAATCTTTTCACTCGGGTGCAAGCCTGAAACTCCCCGAAAACCTCGTTCACCTCGTCCACTGTGGGGACTTTTGTGGAAACCCCATCCGAATTTCCCACCACCCCGGCTTCGAGTGTGGGACTTCTGTGGGGACCATGCGGATATGGGAAGAGTGCTTCAACATCTGCTTCGAGACGTGTCCGGCAATGTCCCGTATGGTTTCGTCACCCGCGCCGCTTTCGGCAAGGTCGGTTATCAGGGTGTCCCGGTTGTCGTGCCACCGCCCCTTCACCTTCGCCTCAGTCTTCACGTTCTGCCATGAAGTCTTCAGCGTCACCATAGGACGGGTCGGGTCCTTCGGCCACGGCTTCCCGCAGGCGAAACCATACCAGTCCGCCTGAATGATGCCGAATCGCTCGGTGTACTACTTCGAGTAATCCACTCCGGCAGCGCGAACAGATACGTCGTCAGATTCTCCAGGTCTTTGGGCGATAGCTTGTACGCCGGCATGCACGACCCGGGCGAGAGCTTCTGCGGAATCCGCAAAGTGGTCCTCCACCCAACTGGGGCCGAGTGAATCTGTCGAAAGCGTCCTGACGGTGCCCGGGGCTATCGGCCGCGCATCGTCAGGAGCACGACGTGCGAGCGATGCTCATGGTCGTGATACACCGTCTGGGCCGCGCGGAGAAGCCTGGAATCGTCCGCCACCACCCCCCCGGTGTTCGGGTTGCGGTCGAACCTCGGGAAATTGCTGCTGGAGATCTCCACGCGGATGCGATGGCCTTTCAGGAACACATTGCTGGTGACGCCGGCGTCCACGGTGATCCGGTATATCTCGCCCTCCTTGGCGGGCTCGGGCCGCTCGAGCGAGTTGCGGTAGCGCAGGCGCAGGATGCCGTCGGTCAGGTTGCGCGCGTAGCCGTCGGGAAACACGTCCACCAGCTTTGCCGTGAAGTCCGTGTCGCGGGCGCTGGTCGCCACGTAGAGCACCACCTGCACCGGACCGATGGCTTCCACATCCTGCTTCAGCGGCCGGGTGGTGTAGACCAGGACGTCCCTGCGTCGTTCCACCGGACGCTGGTCCATCGGTCCCCAGGGAAAGATTTTGGGATTGCAGCACACCGCGCCGCCGCGCGTGGGCGCCGGGTCGTAAGGATCGAACACGAAGCGGTCCTCGGCAGCGCGCCTGGCGGGCCTGTCGCTGAGCGCGCCATCGCCATCGAGCGTGTTGGCGCGGCCGTCGCTCTCCAGGTACAGTTCCAGCGGGCGCGCCTGTTCGGGCGGCCATTCCCGTTCTTCGCGCCACTTGTTGGCGCCCATCACGAAGATCTTGACCGGCGGCTGGGACAGCAGCGGCGAGTCCTTGCCCTTGAGCCACTGATCGAACCACTCGAGCTGGTACTGGCGGATCGGCTGCGTGAAATCCGGTCCGAAATCGGTGTCCGCGAACACTAGCGACATGTTGTGCGGCCATGGCCCGATCAGAATGCGGTTCAGCCCGGAAGTCTTGTGCAGCGCGGTGAAGGCGTCCAGGTCGCTCTGCACGAAATTGTCGTACCAGCCGCCCACCGAGAATACCGGTACCCGCACCCTGGAAAGCTGTTCCCGGGTGCTGATGCCGCGCCAGAAGGAATCGTAGGTTGGGTGCGCCACGGCCTGGCGGAACATCTCGGAGATCCAGCCCGTGGCCGCGATGTCCGCCGTGCGCAGCGGCAGGTGCAGGATGTACTTGCTGAAGTCCGGATGATAGCCGGGCGCTTTCTGATTCTCCGACATCCATTCCAACCGGTGCGCCAGTTTCATGGCGCCGCCGGTAGAGTAGAACCGGTCGCGGTACTCGTCGTCCCCCGACACCACCGGGAAGATGGCCTTGAGGTGCGGATTGTTGAGCACCGCCGCCTTCCACTGCACGATTCCGCGGTAGGAGCCGCCGATCATCCCGATCTTGCCATCCGACCAGGATTGACGCGCGATCCAGTTGAGCGTGTCGTCGCCATCCGGCGGTTCCTGCTCGAGCGGCCGGAAAACGCCCTCGGATTCATAGCGCCCTCGTACGTCTTCGGCAACCACGGCATACCCGTGGTCCACGAACGCCTGGTAGTTGGGAGTGATTTCGGCGCCCTTGCCGTAGGGAGTGCGCTCCAGGATGACGGGCAGACGGGCGCGATCCGCGGGCACGAAGACGTTGGCCGCCAGCCTTACGCCGTCCCTCATCGGAATCAGTGCGCGGAGTTGTTTGAAGTTCGGCTTCTGCGCCGCGGACAACCCCGCGCCGCAGGCCAAGACTAAGTACAGAACTCGCACAACACGTCCCAGTAGCGACTGGAAACTTCCTCCACCCGATGGTGTGCCTGGATGTGCACGGCCCCCCGCAGGCCGATGGCTCTGGCCACCCTCGTCATCGATGTTACCAGAATCATGTGCTGCCACAAGGATTCCCGCTCCGGCACGCCCGGCTCGATGCGCAGGCAGGCGTCTTCCGGAAAGCGCGAACATTCCTCGGAATCCGTCACCAGGACCGGCTTCCCGATCCCCATTAGACGAATGCAGATCCCGGAGGTCTCGCCCGCCGCGGGGTAGCGAAGATTGATGCAGGCATCCACGGCCGGCGCCGCCAGCCAGAACTCGCGCTCCTCGAGGTAGGGACGGCGAACGACACCCGGCGCGGCCAGGAGCGGCGCAACCGCACGCTCCAGGTCCGTGGACACAAACTGCCCCGCTATCAGCAGGCCCATGGAAGGTTGGTCGCGATGTATTTCGGAGAACGTTTCCAGCACCGGCATGAGTCGCTTGGATTCGCGCAGGTATCCGAAGACGCCAAAGAGAAACGTGCCCGGGTCCACGCCGAGCGACTGGCGATAGCGCAGCACTTCCGCCGCGCCCGGCAGTTCCGGCGGGGCAAACAGGTGCGGAATCTCCGCCACGCGGGCGCCCGGCGCATGTTTCAGGACCGCTCGCGCCGCGGCCGGATTGTGTACCACCACCGCCCGCGACGCTTCCACCACGCGTCGCAGCAGGGGATATTCGAAGTAGCGGCCGTCCGCGCCCGAGGCCGCTCGTCCGCGCCACATCTCGCGCGCCAGCCCGCGATTCCACTCGCCGTAGTTGTAGACGAACTCGTCGATGTACCGGGATTCGTCGAGTTGTCCGAGAAGGAAGTGATGCAGGACGGCGTCGTGCAGGACTACGACGCCGGGGTGCTCCAGCGCGCGGCGGTAGATGGCGGCGTGCAAGCCGTTGTTGCCCAGGTGATACAGCGCGACATCGCAACGGGCGGGTGCAACTTCCACGCGCCCGTGTCTCCTGAGACCGGCGAGGAGCGCCGCCGCATAGTCGGCCACTCCGGTGCGTGCGGGAGGCAGGGGGGAGTAGAAGCCAACGGTCACGGATTAAGCGCCCGGATTGACAATCCCCAGGTTGACTGAAGGTGCGAAAAGTTGAAAACCACCAGTCCTTCACGACTCAGCGCGATGTACAAGTCGACATCATCCGTGAGCGCGGCGCATTTGTTTTCGCGCGCTAACGTGGCGATGGCCGCATCCACGAGCCCAAGCCTCTCATAGTTCTCGTTCCGAACCGCATGTTCGCTTGCCAGTGCGGGCTCCCGGAGAACGGCAATGGTCTGCTTGAGCACCTGCCGTGCTTGAAGTCGTTCACGCCCTGCCAGGTCGGTCAGGTTGCTGACCTCGGCCATAACATGAGTCAGCGTGTACAAAGGAGTGAAGCACTCCATCACTCGGAGCAAGAGTTGGTAGTCGGCCTTATTGTAATTGCGAGTTCGCTTGAAATTCTGGATGCGACCAGGATTGACAGTACCGACGACAAAGAGTACCAGCAGGTTGGTATCGATCAGCAATCCGGAACGCGTGTTCAATGCAGACCAGGGAGCGGACGACTTCATCTGGAGACGGGCTCACGTATGATCATGCCGAGCATCTCGCCAGTCTCCACGTCGATCAGAAAGCGTTTGTACTGTATCGGGTCAGCTCCGATTCGCGCGATGGGCGATAGCAGATCCAGATCGCGCGGAACGCCCAGTGTGATGGCCCAGACCTCGCGGCCTTTGTAGGTCTCCCTCTCGATTTCCTCCAAGCTGGATTTGCTGTGGCCGAGGATTTCGGCGGCGCTGCGCATCGCGGATTCGACCGCCTGTTTGACATCGATCATCGGGCTGACCTCATCATTCCTGCTCGTGGGTATGTGATTTCATGATACTTCCCTTTTCCTCTTCCCGAACAGCGCCGTACCCACGCGGACACAGGTGGAGCCCTCCTCGATGGCCGTCTCCAGATCGTGCGACATCCCCATCGAAAGCTCGCGCAGCCCGTGCTTCTCCGCCAGTTCCCGCAGAAGGCGGAAGTACGGCCGGGATGCCTCTGGGTCGTCCGACCAGGGGGGCATGGTCATCAGGCCGCGCAGATGGAGATTTGCGCAGGCGCGTACGGCCTCGATCAGCTCCGGTAGCGCCTGCGAATCGGCCCCGCTCTTGGCGTCTTCTTCTGAGAGCTTCACTTCCAGCATGACGTCCAGCGGGCGGCCCGCTTCGTTGAGCCGCCGCGCCAGCTTCGGCGAATCCATGGTCTGAATCACCTGGAACAGTTCCGCGGCCTTCCTTGTTTTATTGGACTGCAAATGCCCGATCAAGTGGAAGCGCGCGCCCTCGAGTCCGCCGACTTCCGGCGCCTTGCCTTCGAATTCCTGCACGTAGTTTTCGCCGAACTCGCGCAGGCCGAGCTCGTAGGCGTCCCGGATGGCCGCCGCGGGGAAGACCTTGGTCACCGCCAGCAGCGTGATCCCCGCTGGATCGCGGCGCGAACGGTCCGCCGCCCGCCAGATGCGGTCGCGGACAGCGGCCAATCTCTCCCTTAAAGTCTCCATGGTCAGGGTTCAGCTCCAGTATATCGGGGCGGTTTTGTTTATGAAACCGTAATGGAGGTCTGATATTCTGGAGCTACCCAATTTAGGTCCGAGGTTAGCTATGCGTTCGAGACTGACGGCGTGGTTGGTGCTTTTGCTCTTTGTGACCGCTCCCATGTTCGCGCAATCCGCGGCTGGGGTAGCGGCGATCTCGGGTGTGGTTCGCGATCCATCGGGGGCGGTCGTGCCCGGCGTGAAAGTGGTGATTTCGAGCCAAGGCCTGGGCACCGTCCGCACGCTCCCGACCAACGAGGCGGGCGTTTTTACGGCTCCCAACCTGACGCCCGGCCCGGGGTACAAGGTGACGATCACTACCGCGGGCTTCAACCCGTATGAAGCCAGGGACATCGTGTTGCAGGTGGGCCAGAACCTGGATCTCAATGCCGCCCTGACCGTGGCATCGGGTTCCACGCAGGTGGAGGTCTCGGCGGCCACTCTGCTGTTAGAGGAAACCAAGACCGACGTCTCCCAGGTAATCGACTCGAAGCAGATCATGGAGTTGCCGATTAACGGACGCCGCGTCGATTCCTTCGTCCTGCTCACCCCCGGCGTCACCAACGACGGCACCTTCGGGCTGATCACTTTCCGCGGGGTGGCAGGCCACAATTCCTTCCTCATCGACGGCAACGACACCACGCAGCAGTTCTACAACGAGAACGCCGGGCGCACGCGGATCGCCTCGCAGATCTCGCAGGACGCCGTCCAGGAATTCCAGGTGGTTTCCGCGAACTACTCGGCGCAGTATGGGCGCGCCATGGGCGGCGTGGTCAACACCGTCACGCGTAGCGGCAGCAACCAACTGCACGGCGCCGCCTACTGGTTCTTCCGCAACCAGGATTTCAATGCGCGCGACCGCTACGCCGCGTTCAATCCCGACGAGAGCCGGCACCAGGCCGGCGCCAGCATCGGCGGTCCGATCCGGAAAGACAAGCTCTTCTACTTCTTCAACGTGGACTTCACCCGCCGCGACTTCCCCATCGCCAGCAGCTATATCCGGGCGGGGATCATCGATACCAACAACCAGTCGTGGCTCGGCTGCGGCGCGCCGGCGACGGCCGCGCAGTGCTCGGCGATCAACCGCCTGCTGCCGCGCTTCTTCGGCCAGCTTCCACGGTCGGTGAGCCAGGACCTGTACTTCGGCAGGCTGGATTATCGCCCCACGGAACGGCACGTGCTGAGCGCCAGCTTGAATTACCAGCGCTTCATTTCGCCTAACGGCATTGTGACCAACATCAGTTCCACCAGCGGCTCCGCTATCACCAGCAACGGTGACGACAGCGTGCGCGTGCGCAACGGGAGGTTCGACTGGACGTACGTTCCCAAATCGACCTTCGTCAATGAATTTCGTTGGGGCTGGGCCACCGACCGGCAAGCCGACACCTTCAACAATTCGGCGCTCGGTCAGGGGCTGGGATTCTTGCAGCTTTCCGTGGCCGGGGTTGGGCTTGGCCAGGCGAGCTACCTGCCGCGCGTCCAACCCGACGAGCAGCGATTTCAGTTCGTGGATAACTCCACCTGGACGAAGGGCGCGCACACCATCCGGTTCGGCGCGGATATCGCAAACTCCGCGGACTACGTCTACTCCATCAGCGATGCGTTCGGAAGCTACACCTACCAGACGGTCACCAACTTTGCGCTGGATTATACCGATGCGGCAACGGCAACCGGCAACATCGGGAAACACTGGCAGTCGTATCGCCAGACATTCGGAAACCCGGTGGTGGACTACACCATCCGCGATTTCGGATTCTACCTGGAGGACCAGTGGCGAGCCACCGGCCGCCTGACCGTGACCGCCGGCGCGCGCTACGAGTACACCCAACTCCCGCAGCCCACGCTTGCCAACCCGGATTACCCGCAGACGGGGCACATTCAGAGCGGTCCTCTGAACCTGGAGCCACGGGCCGGCCTGGCCTATCGCCTGAACGACAAGACCGTGGTACGAGCCGGTTATGGCATGTTCCACGCGCGCTATATCGGGTCGGTTCTCGACAACCTGTTCACTACGGGCAATGGCATCTACCAGACTGCGGTTACGCTCACCGCTACCCAGGCGCCGCAACTGGCTGCGGGACCGTTGTTCCCCAATGCCCTGGGCGCCGCTCCGGCCGGCGGCAGCATTGCTTCCACGAACCTTCAGATCCTGGACCAGCACGCGCGGACGCCGTACTCGGAGCAGGGAAATCTGGCCATCGATCGGGAGTTGACGCGCAATCTGGGTCTGACCGTTTCCTACATCTGGAGCCGCGGCGTGCAGCTTTTCGGCGTGCGCGACGCCAACCTGCCGCCGCTCAGCTCCACGACGTTCACCTACACCATTGGCGACGCCAACGGCAATCCGCTGGGAAGCTATACCACGCCGCTGTACCTCGGCCGGCGTACGGATACGCGGTACAACGCAATCTATGTCGACGAGAATGGCGTCAACAGCTACTACAATGCCCTGGCGGTGCATCTCCGCAAGCGCTTCTCCCACGATTTCCAGGGGACACTGTCTTACACCTGGGCGCACGAGATCGACGACGGGCAGGGCGGGGGATCGGGCGCGCTGTTCTTCGACAGCGCCAACAACTGGACGTATAACGGGAACTACAAGGCGGACAAGGGCAACGGCTCGCTGGATCAGCGGCACCGGCTGATCTACTCGTTTGTCTGGGCGCCCACGGTGAGTCGCGGAACGGGCGCGATTTCCAAATACCTGCTGAATAACTGGCAGCTTTCCGCGATCGCCGCGATGCAGAGCGGACGGCCGAGCCGGCCGACGGTGCGAGTGACCGATACGCCGTTCACGGGCATGTTTTCGACGGCCAATCTGGATGGCTCGGGATTGAGTATCCGGGTCCCCTTCTGGCCCGTGAACAGCCTGCGCACGCCCTCGCAATACCGGGCGGATGCGCGGCTCAGCAAGATCATTCCGATCAAGGAACGGTACAAGCTGTATCTGAACTTCGAGGTATTCAACGTCACCAACACCATCGCCGATACCAGCATCTCGACCCAGGCCTACACCGAAGCGAAGGGACTTCTCACCCTGACCCCGACGGCGTATGGCGTGGGCACCGCGGATGGAGGCTTCCCGGACGGCACGCAGGCGCGCCGCATGCAGATCAGCGGCCGGTTTGTTTTCTGAGGGAGGCCGGCGGGCAGGTCGGCCGACCGCGCCCGCCGCGCCCAGCCGCGCCACCAGCACTTGACAAGCAGGTTGAGCGGCGGTCTAACTCCCCGCTGCCTTAAGAACAGTTGTGAACTGTTGTTATCCATAGTACATTCGGAGTTGCGTAATCCAACCACGAGGATGTGCCGGTATGACCACCGTGACCATTTCACTCCCGGAATCGCTTCGGGATTTTATTGACGCCCAAGTCAAGACAAAGGGCTATGGAAACGTGAGCGAATATTTCCGGGGACTGCTCAGAGAGGCCCAGGAGCGGGAAGCCGATAAACGCCTGGAGACGCTCCTGCTCGAATCGCTGGATGATCCGAGGCCGGATATCGGCATAACCCCAGAATTGTGGGACAGTGTCAAAAATCGCTTCATGGAGCGCGTGGCGCGGAAAACGCGGAGTTCACCGAAGAAGTGATCACACGTCATGTCGTCCGCCCCAATGCGGTCGAGGATCTTGACGAACAAATGGACTACTACGAGCGTGAGTCCGGCCTTGAACTCGCGCTTCGGTTTCTCGGTGCCGTTAACCAAGCCATTCAGTTTCTTTACCGCTATCCCGACATAGGCTCCCTGAAAGAGTTTTCCAATCCCCGATTGAAGGGACTCCGTTCATGGCCCATCCCAGGTTTCGAGGACATTCGGCTATATTACCTCCGCCAAGACGATGATACGCTTCGCATCCTGCGTATTCTGCATGGAAAGCGAAATCTTGCGCGCATTTTTGACAAGGAATGAATCGGACGCACAAATCATCAGCATCTCGACCCAGGCCTGCACCGAAGCGAAGGGACTTCTCACCCTGACCCCGACGGCGTATGGCGTGGGCACCGCGGATGGATGCTTCCCGGACGGCACGCAGGCGCGCCGCATGCAGATCGGCGGGCGGTCTGTTTTCTGAGGCGGCGGCCAGGCCGCGGCCCACAGCCGATCACATAGTGAGGCAATTGGCGCGCCACTCGCGAAAGTCCTGGCGAGCCGGGGTTTTGTCGGCTCAGACCGTGTGCGCCGCTTCCTGTGCGCCGCTTCCTGTGCGCCTCTTCCTCACGAAAGACCGGGGAGGATCCGCAGCGCCAGCTTGAGAGAGTCTCTCAGGCCGGCGGCCCGGAGGCGCCCCTGCCCGATCCAGTCAGGTGCCGCAACTTGTAGCGATTCAGACCGGCCGCGATCTCCTTCGTGAAAATGGTCGCGATGGTTTTGCCGGCGGCGGGATACGGGTGGATCAGGTCCGCCGACACCAGGCGCGGCTGCGCGGCATACCAGCGAGCCATGGTCCCCTCGCCGCCCATGGCCGTGTACGTGTCGAAGAAGCCGCAGCCGGACTCGCGTGCCACACGTTTCTGAATGGCGACGATGCGCGGAATGGACGCCATGGTCTCGATCTCGCCCAAACCCTTGCGTTGCCCCCGGTCCATGGGGGACATCACCAGGACCGAAGCCTCCGGCAAGGCCGTGTGAATGCGGCGGATGGCGTCGCGCAATTCCTTCTCGTACTGGCGGTCCACGAAATCCGCGAAATCCGCTTCGTTGGTGCCATAATTGACGATCGCCAGCGCGGGATTTCGGTGCTGCAATTCCTCGGCCCAGTGCCGCTCGTTATACATGCGCGAGAGCACCGTGATGGAGGCGCCGTTGAGTCCCAGGCTGTCGTATACCACCCCCGGTCCGGGCTTTTCCGCGCTGATTCCGTAGACCCGCACGCTGCCGCGATCGACATGGATTTCCAACTCCGCGGCGGCGGAGTCGGTGCGAAACGCGGCGAAGCCCGGGGACTTGGCGTCGCCCGCCGTGTCTACGCGACCCACGCTTCGGCCGTCCGCCCAAAGACTGAACTCGCCGCCGCCAGGCTGACGCAGGTACCACGCCTCGAACTGTGTGTAGCCGCCGTTGGCGAAGACCATGCGGCTGCGCGCGGAGCCGGAACCGGTGAAGCTCACGCCGCCCAGACCGAACATGCCGTCATGCGCCACAAAGTGGCTGGCGGTCGTCATCTGCCAACCCGAGCCCGAGAGTTCGACGCCCGTGTGTTGATACCAGGCCCACGGCTTGGCCACCAGGATGAAGCCGTGGCCGGCATCGCCGAAGCGCTTCTGCATCTGCGCGCGCACGTCCCCGGTGATCAGGTCGGCGGTGGTGGGCGAATCGCCGTAATGGACCACGCGAGTCACGGCGCCGTTCTCCTGCCTCTCGGTGCGCCACAACGCCTGGTAGAAGTGGTCGAGCACGCCCGCCGAGTCATCCAACAGAGACGCCGTGCCTTGCGTATGGACCCTGGGCGCCGGTGCGGACGGTTCGGGCTCGCGGTGAGGGCTCAGGGGGCTGATGGCGACGCGCGCCGGCGCGAAATCGACCATCGCGGGCGTCAGCAGGCGCGCGCCGGCCAGAAGCAGTCCGACGATTGCGATCGTCAGGCCGGTATGGATGGGGAACTCGCGCAT
>JBGPKH010000065.1:0-22118 GCA_041485845.1 Bryobacteraceae bacterium | reverse complement strand
CGGGCCGATCTCCGGCCGAATCTCAGGGCGGATCTCGGGGCGGATCTCGGGACCGATCTCGGGGCGGATTTCCGGGCTGATCTCCGGGCTGATCTCGGGGCCGATTTCGGGGCGGATCTCCGGGCCGATCTCCGGTCGAATCTCCGGGCGGATTTCGGGGCCGATCTCGGGTTGAATTTGAGTCTTCTTTGCGGGCTGGGGGGGGCCGTAGGGTTTTGGCTCGTCAGGCATGGACGTCTCCTTCTATTGGTGCGCTATGAACTGGAACAGGAACTACACCTTCCGCGAACTCCAGACTCGCGGACAAAGCATGTTGTACGAAATCACTGCGAATCTCGCTCGAACGGACGCTTCCGCGCAAGCCGCCCAGCGCGAAGCGGGCGTTGGGCAGGACCGAGGCGTCGCGCTCCTGGATGGTCAGCTCGTCGAGAAAAGCAAGACCGCGGCGGCATGCGCCCGCGTATCGGCGCCGGCGTGCTTGGTCTCCCAGGGCAGCGGCCGTTTTCGCCGCGGCAGCGATCCCCTCCAGGTAGACCGCCGTCGTGAAGCCGGGCGAGTCGTGCTGGTGATCGTTCAAGAATGCCCCGGTCTTCTCCTGCTGGTATTGCAGGATCCAGTCACCGATTTCGAATACCAGGCCGGCGTACGGCGGGCCGGCGGTGAGGCCGTGCCACGCGCAGAATGCGCGCATCATCCAGGAGGCCTGACCGAATCCGCGGCGGTAGCGGAAGCGGTGGCGGTAGAAGCGGAACGCGCGATCGATCTCCAGGGTTCTCACCTCGCTGCCCACTGCGGCCGAAGCTTCGGCCAACGCCAGCAACACCTGGGCCGGATAGTAATCCTGATAGTGCTCGCCGCCGCGGGCGGGATCGCGATGGGTGGCGATCCGTCCGTGCGGGCCGATGCGCGACCACAAGGTCTCCGCCAGATCGCGGGCGCACGAGCGGCGCGCATCGCCCGGGGGTAGTTTGGCCAGCGCCAGCAGGAGGAAGGCAAGCTCGGAGACGGAAGGCTCCGCGCCCGACATCCATAGGCCATCGGCGTCCTGGCGCAGGCGATCCAGGTGCCAGGCGATCAAGCGGCCGGCGGCGGCGCCGATCGCGGCGTCTCCCAAGGTGCGATGCGCCTGTGCCAGAACCCAGGCCGCATGGGCCGACCGCGGCGGGTTGTCCCCTTCGTAGAGCCGGTTCTGGAACGGTTCGTAGCGCTCGTACAACGAGCCGTCGGGCTTGACCATTCGCGCCAGGTAAGCTGCGTGGAGCCGCGCGCGGGATTCGGCGGAGAGGGCGGGCGCGGAGATTTTGAACGCGCCGCGCATGGGGGCGGCGCCCTCGCGGTCCGCCAGCCAGGTAGAGCAATCGAAACGGAGCCAACGATACGGCGGCGCGGCGATCTCCGCCTTGCGAACCACCTCGGCCGCGAAGGCGCGCGCGCCGAGGCTGTACCACCAGGCCACGACCGGGAGGAGAAGGCCCACCTGCCGGCCCTGCCACGCCATCAGGCACTGATCGCCGTGCCGGAAGCGGAGCGCGACCTCGTCGGGCGTGAATTCTCCCAAGGTGAGGGCGTTGTGCAGAACGGAAACGCTCACCGCAACGTCGCTCGCGGCAACCTGGACTGGGCCGTTGCCTGGGGCGGAGGCGAAGCGGGAGTCGCGGAGCGCAGCCAGGGCGAGCGTGCGCAGGTCCGTGTCGGCATCGTGCAGCCTGGACCCCATGCAACCGCGGACGCGGCCGTCGAGGTACACGCACACGTACAGGGAGTCGACTTCGGCGGGCAGGAGGCCGGGAGGAATCGGCGCGGTGGTCTCGGGCAGGCCGCGAAGCGCGGACAACACGATATCGCGGGCGCGTACGGCGAGAGGGGCGCAGACCGCGGGGTTGCGGCTCCAGTCCGGAATAGCCGGCAGCGGGACGCCGGTGGGCTGCCACGCCGCTCCCGGTTCCACTGCCTTGGACACTGCGTGACGGTACAGGATATAGGGCTCGAACGAAATGAGCCGCGCGTTGTGGATCCGGGCGTGCTGGAACTGCTCCCATTCGTTGGCGATTCCGGGCATACGCGGCAGCGCGCCGCCCATACGATAACCACGCTCGCGGCTGCGGACCACGATGCCATAGCGCTGGTTGTCGAGTTGTCCCACGTCGCAGGGCTCGAGCGCGCCGAAGAATGTGACCGCGATGCTGCTGGCGCCCAGCAGGCGCCCGCCCTCCGCCGCCGGCAGATGGAGGGCGGTACGCAGGGCGGCGCGCACTACCCCCTCGGGCAAATCCCAGACTTCTTCGCCGGGGAAGTGCCAGAAGCCGTCGCGCGCGTGCCGCAGGTGCAAGTCACGCCGATCGCGCAGGCTTACCCATACGCCGCCCGCGGCATCATGCGCGCCCGCGACGCTGCGCGGAGGCCGCAGGAGTTTGCCGGAGTCGAAGTACTCCTCAAGAACGGCGCGCGCCAGTTCGGCGGGGTGCAGCGCTTCCGGCGCGGTGCGCTCACTCCAGCGGAAATCGGGGAAGATCTTCGAAGGGTTGGACGCCGGGACGGTTTCGCCGGGCATGCGGGTCATGAAATCGTCCCCGATATCGTAGACGGCCTCCACGTGATATCCGCGTTCGACCATCCGTCCGAAGCCGCGGTCCCATGCGAAGCGCACCAGGAAGACACCGCCTTCGACGCGGAGTCCGGCGGCCTCGAGGAGGCGGCACGATTCGGTCATGGAGATGCCGGAACTGATGGAGTCGTCCACCACGACGATCGGCTCGGCGGGGTCGAGCGGTCCTTCGACGACTTTCAGCGCTCCCGAGGTCTTGGGCTGCTTGCGAATCAGGAGGCCGCGATAGCGCCCGCCGGATTGCAGCACGCAGGATTGCAGGATGGGGATGCCGGTGAGCCCGTAGGTGGCGATCTGCCGTCCCTCGAAGTTGTGCAGCAGATCGAGAACGCAGCGGCCGGCCAGCTCGGCCCCATCGGTGGTCAGGGTGACGGCCAGGGAATTGAGCATCCAGTTGGCCGGGGTTCCGTCGCGCGAGACCACGGGCTGGGACGGCGAGCGATACAGGATGCCATCGCGCAGGAGGCGCGCCAACAGTTCGGACCGCGCGGGCGTAGAGGACGGCATCGCTGTTCCTTGAATTCCCAGACTTGGACGTGCCGGTCTCCAATTGGTTGCACGTAGGCCCGTATCTGGGGTACGGATATCTTACCCCAAAATGGGACATTTCTAGCAGTCCGGGGATTTCCGCGGATTTCCGCGCCTCTTCCTGGGTTGGACGGTGTTCACTCTCAGAGCGCAGGAGACTACGAATCGCGCGGGTCCGCCCCACGCCGGCCCCAATTCTCGCGAAATCGCGGACACACGAATGCCCGCGCCACGGTACATTGGTTACAAGATGCCTCTCCCGCCCGGCACGCGATTCGGCCCGTACGAGATCGTCGCGCCCCTGGGGGCCGGCGGGATGGGCGAAGTCTACCGGGCCTTCGATTCGCGGCTGAATCGGGAGGTGGCCCTCAAAGTTCTGTCGCGACACCGGGGAGACTCGCGCCGCCTGACCCAGGAAGCGCGGGCGGTGGCCGCGCTCAACCATCCCAACATCATCGCCATATACGATGTGGGAGAGGATTACATCGTCACCGAACTGGTGGAGGGGCACTCTCTCCGCGGAGCCGCCTTCCCTCTGCGGAAGACCATCGACATCGCGGTGCAGATTGCCGACGGTCTGGCTGCGGCGCACACCGCGGGCTTCGCGCACCGCGACCTCAAGCCGGAAAACATCATGCTCGGGCGCGACGGCCGGCCGAAAATCCTGGACTTCGGCCTGGCGAGGCCGACCGACCCCGCGCAATCCGGGGACGTCACGCGAACGCTCGAAGGGATCGTGGTGGGCACGGCGGCCTATATGTCGCCGGAGCAGGTGCGCGGGCTGGGCGCCGATCACCGTTCCGATATCTTCAGCTTCGGTCTGATCCTCTACGAGCTGCTCTCCGGGAGCCGCGCGTACTCCAAGGAAACAGCGGCGGAGGTGATGACCGCGATCCTGAACATCGATCCGCCGGAACTTCCCCCCAGCGTGCCGGCGGGAATAAGGGACGTGGTGCGGCACTGTCTGGAAAAGGATCCGCTTCACCGGTTCCAGTCGGCGTATGACTTGGCCTTCGCGCTGCGCTCGTTGTCGGGCGCTTCGATGACGGCGCCCGCGATCACGGGCATTGCGGGACGGAAGCGGCGAAGGTACTGGGTCCCGGCCCTGATTGCCGCTGCGTTGGTGACCGGCGCGGCGCTAACCGCCATCCTGACGCCGGGAGACGCGGTTTCGCTGGACCACACGAAGTACACGCCCATCGCCGTGGATCCCGACACGGAATACCTGCCCGCATTCTCGCCCGACGGAAAATCCGTGGCGTACGTGAAGGGCGTGATGGGGCTGTATCAGATTTACGTTCGGGCGCTCGATTCGCCGGTAGCCACGCAGGTGACGCGCACGGTGGAGGGCGTGGCCAACACGGTGCCGTTCTGGTCCCCCGACGGCGCCCGCGTCTTCTATGGCGCGGCCGGGAACCTGTGGAGCGTCAGCGCGGCGGGCGGAACACCGCAGCGCGTGATGGGGGGCGTGGGTGCTTCCGCCGCGCTTTCGCCGGACGGCAAGACCGTGGTGTTCGCGCGGCCCTCCAAGGAAGGTGGCTTCGAACTGGCCACCAGCTCGCCCCCCGGGGCCGAGCCGCAAACCATGCCGGGCACCGCGGCGTTTCCAGATAAGACGTCGCTGGAGGTGGCGCCCTTTTCGGCGGATGGCTCGCGCTTTGTGGTGATCGCCAACAGCAAGGAAGCGTGGGTCGTGCCGTTCCCCGGGGGCAAGCCGCGCCTCTTGCCCCTGGAAGATGTGTACCACGCATCCTGGTATCCCGACGGGCGGCACCTGGTGGCGTGCCTGGGATCGCCGTGGCGCGTGGTGCTCGCGGATGCCGACAGCCGCGCCATCCGGACGCTGGTGCGCGGACCGGAAGTTCACTTGTCCGCCTCGGTGAGTCCGGATGGCAAGCGCATCATCTACTCCACGGGGCTGGCCGACTTCGATCTGATCGAGTATACCACCGGCGGACAACTCCTCCGGCCGCTGGTGACGACCTCCCTGTTTGAGGCGCGCCCGCAGTATTCGCCCGCGGGCGACCAGATCGCCTACGTGACCATCGATTCCGGCGGCAACGTAGAGGATAGCTTGTGGACGCGCAATGCGGACGGAAGCCGGCCGACGCTGCTGGTGTCGGGGATCGGGATCAAGGGAGAGAGCACTCCGGTGCGGTATTCGCCGGATGGCCAGCGCATTGCATATTCCGCCAAAAGCGCGATTTGGACGGTTCCGGCAGCCGGCGGGCACCCCGCCTTGATTGCCAACCTCCCGGTAGCCACGGCAGTGACCGGACTGACCTGGTCTCCCGACGGGAATTGGATCGGGGTTGCGGGTACGTCCGGCTCACGGACCATACTGGTGAAACTCAACTCAGCCGGCGGAGAGAAGCCGGTGGGGATTCGCGAGTTCGCCAGTTCCACCCGGAATCCGCGGATCTCGTGGTCGCCGGACGGGCTCTGGCTGGTTTACCTGGGGCCGAATGCGATCCATCGCATGGCTCCGGATGGCACGGAGGACCAGGTCCTGACCGGAGATGCCGCGATTTCGGGCGACTTCGCGCCGGGATCCGCGAATGTCTACTACTACATCCGGCTGGACGCCGGCCGGCGATGGCGCCTGATCTCGATGGAGGTGCCCAGCGGCAGGGTCTTGAAGACGGTAGATCTGCAACTCGATCTGGCGCACTTCTTCTTCGACCTGGCGATCCATCCCGACGGCCAGCGCATGATCCTGAACGTGGGTATCCGCACCTACGATCTGTGGATGATGGAGGGGTTCCCGACCCCGGCTACGGGGATCGCGCGCCTGTGGCGGCATTGGGCGGACGGGCAGTAGAGAGCCGCCTCACAGCGAGATGGTGGCGGCGCCGGCTTTCAACCACGAGACCAGGGTCGTGACCCCGGCGACCTGCGCGCCCGGCGCATTCTGATCTTCCTTCATTCCGCGAAATTGGAAGCACGAGCCGCACGCCACGAAAACGCCACCGCCTTGGATGAAACTCTCGACCAGCTCGCCCAGCGGGCGGAACGGAGTAAAATGCGACAGGTCGGCGGCTCCCTCACGGCATAATTCGACGCCGTCGGAGACGAGGAAGACCAGCACCTCCATACCCGCCGAGAGCGCCGCGCTGGCAATCGTCAGCGCTACGGTCGATCGATCTCCGTTGGCGTTGTGGGAAGTCAGAACCACGAGTTTTTTCGTTACGTCGCTCATTGGGTACCCCCAGGTACGGGTTGCCTGTTTCAGAGAATGAGTTCATTATACCTGTTAGAGAAAGGAAGCCGTAATTCCTTCTCTGGTCAGTTGTTCTCTTGTGCGCTACCATCGCCCTGGGAAGGAGGGAGAGCATGGACAAAAGAGCGAGTTGGTGGGTGTTGGGTTTGTGCTGGAGCGTGTCCGCGGCGCAGACGTCTCCGAAACCGGCCGCTCCCCGCCCGGCGGTGGGTTTGTAACGGCCGGGTCTATGCCGGTTGCAGTTTCCGCTTTGCGGATGCCAGCGCTACGTATCTCCGCACAGGACGTTTTCGCCGAGGAACGAAACGAAGCTCAAGCCGCTGCTCTAGCGCCGCGGCTATCCGCTGAAGCATCGTCAGGGAATGCCCCTCATAGTCGGCGTCTTCAAGGCGAGCGATGACAGGCTGCTTCGAACCGATCAGGGCCGCAAGTTCACTTTGCGATAGACCTGCTTCGGTCCGGGCGTCGTAGATCATCTGAGCAACCTCAAAGTTGATCTTCGCCTGGGCAATTCCGGCTTTGACGCTTTCATTATTCCCGGTCACGCCCTTAAGAATCTTCAGTGCGTCTTTAGTTCGCGCCATGGCTACTCCTCTTCTGAATGTGAATGCCGGGCCGGATTCTCCTCGAACGCCTTCTTGCGGCGGATGGCCCGTTCGATATCCGACTTTGGCACTTTGTCCTCCTTCGTGAGCCCGTGTCCCAGAATGGCCAGGTTCCTCCCATGAAAAAAGTAGAGAATTCGGTGGTTCACGCGGCCTTTCCGAATCCGTAGCTCGTAGATGCCATCCCTGAGGATGTCCGCGAGGGGTCGCCGCAACTCGTGTCCGAACTCGGCCAAACGGCCGATAGCAGCGACGCAACTCTCATATGCTCGTTGGTCGGCGCGGCGAAGCTCCTTGAGCCAAGCGAGCACTGGAACATTTCTCCGGTCCTCCTGGCAAAAGACGACATCAGTCCGAGGCACATGCCTCTCCTTTAGACTATCACAATATTATTATACGATCCAGCGCGGCAGGCGAAAGTCGCCCTTCAACACTCCTGGCGAAGCGCCACCAGGGGATCCACGCGGGTGGCGCGGCGGGCCGGAACATAGCAGGCTATCGCGGCGAATCCCGCCAGCGTGATGGCCGCGCCGAGGAACGCTACGGGATCGAGCGGCCGCACTTCGAACAACAGCTTCCGCATCGTCTGGGTCAGGCCCATCGCGACTAGCGAGCCCGCCGCGATCCCCACCGCAGTCAGTCGAATGCCCTGCCGGAACACCAGCCACAAAGCCACACCGGGCGACGCGCCCAGCGCCATGCGCAGCCCGATCTCCTGGGTCCGCTGGACCACCGACTGCGATACCGTGCCGTAGATGCCGACTCCCGCCAGCAACAGCGCCGCGATAGCGAAGCCCGTCAGCAGCAGCATCACGAAACGCCGCTGCGCCGTGGAACGGTCCACCAGCGCCTGCATCGAATACACGTTGTACGCCGGCAATCCCGCATCCACGGAGCGGACCTTAGCCGTGAGGACGCTGGTCAGCGGCCCCGGATCGATCCCCGTGCGGATGACCAGGATCGGCGAGTACAGAGGATTGTTGGCGTACGGCCGATAGACCTCGGGACGCGGCGCGATGTCCAGGCCGACGTGACGGATGTCGCCGACCACGCCGACGATGGTGATCCAGGGAAAATGCTCGGGGGGACTGGCCAGCTTGACGCGCTTGCCGACGGGATCTTCACCCGGCCAGAACTTGCGAGCCGCGGTCTCATTGATCAGCAGTACGGAGCCCGGATTGGCGTTGTCGTGGTCGTCGAACAGGCGGCCCGCGCGCAGAGGCATGCCCATGGTGGCGAAGTAGTTCGAGGTGGCGCCGCGGTATTCTACGTCGTGCCCCGGCTCGCCCGGCCGGTACTTGCCTTCGATGAACATCCAACTGCCGAGACTGGAGCCCATGAGCGGGAGACGGCTCACCGCGGCGACGTTCACGACGCCGGGCACGGTGGCAAGCCGATCGCGGATGGCCTGGTACATCGCTGTGCGCTGCTCGGGCGTGGCGGCGGACGGCGGCACTTGCGTCGAGATCGTCAGCAGGTTCTGCGGGTTGAAGCCCGGGTTCACGGAGAGCAGGCGCTGGAAGCTGCGGATGAGCAGTCCGGCGCCGACTAACAACAGAAGCGCCGCGGCCACTTGCAGGACCACCAAGGCGGAGCGGAGGCGATGGTGTCCACCCGTCAAGCCGCGGCCGGTTTCGCGGAGGGCGGTTTCGATATCGGCGCGCACCACGCGCCAGGCGGGCGGGAGACCCGCCAGGACAGCGCACAGCAGAACCGCCACGGTGGTGAACGCCAGCGCGCGGGCATCCAGCGAGATCTCGCCGGCGCGGACCAGGTTTTGCGGGGCGGCGCGGACCAGAAAATGCAGTCCGAACCAGGCCGCCAGAAGTCCCACGATGCCGCCGAACGCGGCCAGCACGGCGCCCTCGGTGAGCAGTTGCCGCACGATGCGAAAGCGCGAGGCGCCCAGCGCCACGCGAACCGAAAGCTCGCGCTGCCGGACGGAGGCGCGGGTCAGCAGCAGGTTCGCCACGTTGGCGCACGCCATCAGGAGCACGAACCCGACGGTTCCCAAAAGCAGCAGCATGGCCACGCGGAAGCGCCCGTTCACCTGCGCGGTCAGCGGCTGAACGTCGTCGACGAATCCGCGGTTCCAATCCGGATACTGATCGGCAAGGGCCATGCCGATGCGGTGGATGTCATCCTGGGCCTGCGCCGTCGAAATGCCGGGCTTTAGCCGGCCAATCACTTTCAAAAACCGCACCGACCTCACGCTCGCCACGATTTGGTTGGCGGACAGCGGGAACCATGCGTCGATTTCCGAGGTCGTGCCCGCGAGCGGTTCGCCGGCATAGCGGAAGCCCGCCGGCAAAACGCCGATCACGGTGAAGTTGTTGCCGTCCATGGCGATCGCCTGGCCAACGGCGTCGCGGCTGCCCCCGAAGCGGCGCTGCCAGAAGGCATGCGACAGCACGGTCACGTTGCTGGCTTGCGTCCGGTTGTCCTCCTGGGGCAGGAAGGTGCGGCCGAGCGCCGCGCTCACCCCGAGCATGGGAAAGAAGCCGGCCGAAACATAGAGGCACTCGAGGCGTTCGGCGTCGCCGCGGCCGGTCATCACCATGCTCCACACGGGAGAGATGGCGGCGAGGCTGGAGAAGGCCCGGGTGCGCTCGCGGATGTCGAAGAAGTCGAGCGCCGATGTCCAGGGTTCGATCTCCGGCTGCTGCGCCTTGCGGGTCTCGATCGCCATCAGCGTGGCGGGCTCGCGGTAGGGCAGGCTGCGCAGGGCGACGGCGTCCACCATGGTGAAGATAGCGGTGTTGCCTCCGATGCCGAAGGCCAGCGTGCAGACCGCGATGGCGGCGAAGGCGGGGCTCCGTTTCAGGAAGCGCGCGGCGTAACGGATGTCCTGCCCGGCGCCCGAGAGGCTTCCGCCTCGCGCCGCTCCCACCGGGAGTTCGGCGGTTTCGATGGCGTGGGCAAGCGCGTCCCAGTCGGCAAACTGGCTCTGCGCCCGCCGCACGGCTTCGCTTTCCGATGCGCCGCCCGCCAATGCTTCGGAGTATGCCTGTTCCACTTGCAGGGCCAACTCCGCAACGATCTCGTTCTCTCGTGCCGGTCCCACGGCGAGCGGCGGCAGGTTCTCGCGGACATAATCGCGCCAGTCAGGCATGGCTGAACCCCGTGAGCGTGTTGAGTGCGCTTACGAATTCGCGCCAGCTACGGCGGTGGTCCGCCAGCGCGCGCCTTCCGGCCGGGGTCAAGCGATAGAACCGGCGGCGCCGCTCCCCGGCCTTTTCCACCCACCTTCCCTCGACCAGCCGCTTTCGCTCCAGACGATACAGCATGGGGTAAAGCGAAGCGACGTGGAACTGGAGCTTGTTTTCGGATTGTGTTTCGATCAGCTTGGCCAGCTCGTAGCCGTGCCGGGCGCGGCTGTCGAGCAGCGCGAGAACAATCATCTCGGCGCTGCCCTTTTGCATCTCGCGAGTATCAGTGGCTGCCATAGGTGTTGATTATATATGTAGTAGCCACAGATATCAAGGCGTGGGACAGTTAACCAGCGAATCTCCAGACAGAGGCTACAGAACAATCTAGCTATATAGCTATAGCTAAGCTAGCCAAGCGCTTCTCCGCCCTCGCTGCCGAAATCAGCAAACTCCTTGCACCGCTAGAATGAGGGCGGATTAGCCGGTTAAGGGACAGACGATCGGTTCTTGTCGTCTGTCACCCGCCGGCTCCGCCCTACTTGTACTTGCGCAGCACGGCCAATAACCGGCCCTGGATCTGCACGTCCCCGGCCGGGTAGTACATCGGCTGGAGCGTGGCATTGGCGGGCTGCAGCCGTATGGTATCGCCGGACTCGCGATAGAACCTCTTCAAGGTCGTCTCGCTGCCGGCCACCAACGCCACTACGGTATCCCCGTCGCGCGCCTCGGCCACTTTCTCCAGCAGGATGACGTCGCCGTCGCAGATATGGTCGTCGATCATCGAATTGCCACGCACTTCGAGCGCAAAGGTACTGGCATTGCCCGCGAAATCGGCGAAATTCAACATCTCCCGCTGTTCCACCGACTCCACCGGCGCGCCCGCGGCGATCCGCCCCATCAAGGGGATCTCCGGCAGCGGCGTCTTGGTTCGCCGCTGTTCCTGCACGTATTTGGCGGACAGCTCCAGCGAGCGGCTTTGATTGAACCCGCGCTTCAGGTAGCTCTTGGCCTCGAGAACCGAGATGTGCTTGTGCACGGTGGCGAGCGAAGCCAAGCCCAGGCCCTTGGCGATCTCGTCATAACTGGGGCAATAGCCGTTGTCGTCCACGAAGTTGGCGATGAAATCCAGCACCTGCTTCTGCCGCTTGGTCAGTGCCATGTGAATCCTCTAGTCTATTGTGGGCGAATAAAAGGGGAAAATCAAGAGGAGGCTAAAGAGATTTCCATCCTCCGCCGATATTTGTTCAGTGAGCGCGGACGTATGATCTCGATTCGAAATTCAGTGACCGAGTTGGAGAGGTGCTTCCAGGAACGCGAGGCCGCAGTGGAGTGCTATCTCACAGCCATCCGCAACCTGTCGGCGTACACCATTGAGCTCGATGAGCAGACCGCCGGGACACAACGCAAGTATCTGAGCAGCCTTGCCGACGAGGTTGCTTCGGGAAAACAGGAAGTTCTGGTGGAAAGCCGCGCCACATTGCGCGGCCTGCTGCGTGACTACCGCGACAAGGCGGCGCAGTACTTGAACGGGCTGCGCGAGGAGCTTGCAGGAACGGCACGCGCCCTCGAGGAGATCCTCGACTCGCTGTCGCAAGCCGATGGCGATCACGAGTCGCGCGTCCGGGCCGCTCTGGGCCGCTTGCGCGAAATCGCGGGCTCCCCGGCAGGCAGCCCGATCCGGGCAGTGGTGCAGGCGGCCGCCGACGCCATCGAGCAGAGCGTGGAGCAAATCCGCAAACAGCACCAGTTGACCGTTTCACAGTTCCAGGTGGAAATCCGCATGCTGCACAAGCGCATCGATGCCATGGAAGCCTCGGCCTCTCTCGACCTTCTGACTCAGCTCTTCAATCGCAGCGAGACCGAAGATCGCATCCGTGGCGCATCCGCTGAATCCTGTTTGCTGCTCGCCAGGGCGGCCGGCATCCGGGCGGCTGAAGTCCAGTATCGGGAGGATGTGGCCGCGGAACTCGCCGCGGCATTTACCAGACGTCTGCGGAACTGCATCCCTCCCACGGCAGTAGTCGGTCGCTGGAGCCGGGAGGAATTCGTCGCCATTCTCAACGTGCCGAAACAAGAGGCTACGACGACCGCCAAGTGGATCTCCGAGCACCTTTCCGGCTCTTATGCTTGCCTGCTCGCCGGCAAGACCGTTCGCCCTCCCCTACAGATTGACGTGGCTGTCGTGGAGAGCAAAGGTAACACGCCCGATCGCCTCATCGAGCGCGTCAAAGGCTTTCTCACCGGCGAGTGAAGCCTTTCGCTTTCAGAACCGGCCGGCCGGTCCCGATCCCTCAGCCGGCACACGCCGCAGTAGCGGGAGACGTGCTTGCAGGCTGAACGCCGATCGCTGAAAGCTCCTTCCCTACATCAGGGTAAGCGGGTCCACGTCGATTAACAGCGCCGTCGCCCCCCATTTGCGCTCCAAGGCGAACGTACGAATCCGCTGCAGCAGCTCGTTGAGCGCCTTCCGGCTTACCGCCTTGATCAGAAACTGGTAGCGGTATTCGTTCTTGAGACGTGGAACCGGCGCCTCCGCCGGCCCCATCACCCGCAGCTTCTCGGGCGGCGGCACGATCAGGATTCCCAGATCCGCGCTCATCCGCATGGCCATCTCCTGCTTTTCGCTCCGCACCAGGACGTTGGCCATCGCGGTGAACGGCGGGTAATGCATCATTCTGCGGAAACTCAGCTCTTTTTCGTAGAATGCCTGGTAATCCTGCGCCGCAGCCATGCGCACCGCATAGTGATCGGGATTGACCGTCTGCACCAGCACGATCCCTGGAACGCTGCCCCTTCCGGCGCGCCCCGCCACCTGCGTGAGCAATTGAAACGTACGCTCGGCCGCGCGGAAATCCGGCATTCCCAGTCCCACATCCGCCGAAACCACCCCGACCAGCGTCACGTTGGGGATGTCGTGGCCCTTGGCGATCATTTGCGTGCCCACCAGGATGTCGTAATTGCCTTCGCGAAAATCCTGGAGAATGGTCTCGTAGTGCCGCTTGCCGGTAACCGTGTCGCGATCCAGCCGCGCGATGCGCGCCGTGGGAAAGGCATGGTGCAGCTCCTCCTCCACGCGCTCCGAGCCCAGCCCCAGAAAATAGATGTGTTCGCTGGCGCACTTGGGACAGGTCCCCGGCACCTTTTCGGCGTAGCCGCAGTAGTGGCACAACAGGCGGCGGTCCCGCTTGTGATACGTCAGCGTGAGCGAGCAATTCATGCACTCGACCCTCTCGCCGCATGCGCGGCACGCCACAAAGCTGGAAAACCCGCGGCGGTTGAGCAGGACGATGGTCTGCTCCCCGTTCTCCAGCCGCTGCCCCAGCGCCTCCAGCAGCTTGCGAGAAAAGGTCGACTGTTTGCGCGTTTCCAGAAACTCCTGCCGCATGTCGATCAGCGACACCGACGGCATGGGGCGCGCCTCGATGCGGTCCGGCAGCTCCAGCATCGTGTACTTCCCGCGCTCCGCGTTATAGCGGCTCTCCAGGCTGGGAGTGGCCGACCCGAGCACCACGCAGGCGCCCGCTGCCTGTGCCCGCACCACGGCGACATCCCGCCCGCTGTAGCGCGGCGTTTCTTCCTGCTTGTAGCTGCCGTCGTGCTCCTCGTCCACTACGATCAGTCCCAGGTTGCGCACCGGCGCGAACACCCCCGACCGCGTGCCCACCACTACCGGCGCCGCACCGGAGCGAATGCGCCGCCACTGTTCGGAGCGCTCCACATCGGTGAAGGCGCTGTGCAGGATGGCCACGCGGTCGCCGAAGCGCGAGAAGAACTGGCCCGCCATCGCCGGCGTCAGCGCGATCTCGGGAACCAGCAGCAGGGCGCTCCGCCCGCCCGCCAGCGTCTCATCGATAGCGTTGAGGTAGACCTCCGTCTTGCCCGACCCGGTGACGCCGTGCAGCAGAAACGTGCGGAACTGGCGGGCGCGGATGGCCTCCCCAATCTGCTCGAACGCCGCCTGTTGCGACGGGTTCAAAGCGTGCCGGACGCGCACCGGCCCAGCGGCCATGGCCGCGCGTTCCGGTTTCAGCGAAACGATCCCCTTGCGCGCCAGCGAGCGGGCCGCCATGCTGGCGTTGCGCACCGCGTCCTCCAGGTCTTTGAGGTTGTGCGACCCCGGATGCAGTTCGAGGAACGCCCGCAGCTCCCGCTCGGGCTTATTCAGCCTGGCGCCGGCCACGCCCGCGGCCAGTTCGATGCGCAGCCGCTCGGAGGGCGCGCGCAGCGGATCGCGCTCGGCCTGCACCTGCTCGGCGACGATGAACCGCTTACGTTCGAGCGAGCGAATCGCCTTGTCCGCCAGCGGCATCGCGTGCGCCAGGTAGGCGGCCGAAAGCGGCCGTTTTTCCAACATGCGCAGGATCCGGGCCACGGGATCGTCAGGCGACGAGTCGAGCAGTAACTGCCGCGCGGCATCGCGCCCCGAGTCGGTCAACGACCATACCTTGCCGCGCCGGATGTCCGCCGCCAAAGGCAGCATGCTCCGCAGCACGTCGCCCAGCGGAGCGCAGTAATATGCGGCGATCCACCTTCCGAGCGCCAGCAGTTGGTCATCCAGGACCGGCTCGGAATCGATCAGCCGCAACGCCTCGCGCGTAGCTATGGCCGGCGCCTCATCGTGACACCGAAGAATGACACCGGTGAGCTTACGCGGCCCGAACGGCACGATGAGCCGGCTGCCTGGCTGTACCCGATGCTGCAGCGTTACCGGCAGCGCATACGTAAACGGCTGATCGAGCGGCACCGGCAGGCTGACGTCGCAGAACGCAGGCATGCATCCATAGTAGGACAGCGGCGCGGTGTGTCCGGGTGACAGACGACAAAACCGATCGTCCGTCTCACCACGCTACATGGGCGGCAGCATCACCTCGGACAGGTCCGCAATAATCTTCTGCTCCTCGGCAGAGAATCGACTCTTGAACGGCTCGCTGGCAAGCACCTTGGCGCGCTCGTCGTCGGACATGATTTGCAGACGCCGCAGCGCCATTCCGACCGCCTGTTTGCGTTCCTGCGGTAAACGCTGCAGCGCCTGCAACTGCTGCTGAAACGCGCGCTGTTTCTGGGGAGAAAGTTCGGCCAGGCGCTCCGTCCGTTTCAGCACCAGCTCCTGTTGCGGCTTGGGCAGCCGGTCGAACCACTCCAGGTTTCTGCGAATGGCCTCCTGGCGTGCCGCGGGGAACTTCTCGATCACCCGGTCCCGCTCCTCGGGACTGGCCTGAAACAGGCGGGCGGCCGAACTGTTTGGATTGAGCAGGCGGGGGCCCAGATTCTTCCGCCCTCCACCGTTCTTGGGCAGGCCCCCGTTCTTCAGCGCGTTCGGTCTTGGCGCCAGCGGTCGAGGAGGAAGCTCCTTCGCCGGGTTCCTTTGGTCGCCGAAGCCGACAGCCGCTGCCAGCCACAGCAGTCCCACGACCTGGAAAGCGCGTCTCATCGCCTACATCTTCGGCTCAGCCGCATCCGGATGCACGAGGCGGTTGAACTCTCGCATCATCTCCATCTCCTGAAGCGCGTGTTCGGCCTGCTCGGGCGCCACGATATCGACCTGCGCGGACACCGGCGCCTGGGCCATCGGAACACTGGCGGGGCGCTCCAACAGCACGCCGGCCACGATCACCAGGCCCGCGGCTGCCGCGATCGGCAGACCCTGGCGGAACAGCAAGGGACGGACCGGACGCATCATGCGGTCCCACCAGGAGACCTCTTGTTCGATCCGCCGGTAGAGACGGCGGTCGAAGTCCGCCGCCGCCACTGGCGACGCCTCCCACGCATCCAAGGCTTCCCAAACAGCCCGCTGCCCGCCTGCAAACTCGCGGCAGGCGGGGCAGATCCCGATGTGCCGCTCCAGGATCGCCATGCTATCCGCGTCCAGTTTCCGGGCGCAGTACGCCAGCAGCAACTCGGCGCTTTCCCCGGTTTCGATTGGGCACCTCATAGTATCCTCTTCTTTCCCTATGCCATATGGGCCAAACGGGCGCGCAAAGTCTCGTACGCCCGGAACAGAAGAGACTTCACCGCAGATTCCGAACAGCTCAGCACCTTGGCAATCTGCGAGTATTCCATCTCCTCGTACTTGTGCATCAGGACCGCTGCTCTTTGTTTCTCCGGCAGCGTTGCCACGGCTCGCCGAACTTCATCGAGCCGCGCCTGAAACACCATATACTGCTCCACCGACGGACGGCTATCCGATATCTGTCGTACCGGCATGCCGGAAGAGTCGTCATCCAACCGTTCCTGCAACCTTTCATTCTTACCGTCCCGGAGCGAATTCAATGCCAGGTGAGTCGCAATCCGGAACAGCCAGGTTGTAAACTTCGCCGTCGGCTGGTACGTGCTCCGCGAACGGTACACGCGCAGGAACACTTCCTGCGCCAGTTCTTCGGCCACCGGGGCATTCTGAACCATGCGGTAGAGGAAGTGAACCACCGACGAGCGGTGCTTGTCCAGCAGCACGCCGAAGCTCGCACCATCGCCCTCCTTGACGCGGAGCATCAACTCCGCGTCACAGTCCAGAGCCGCTATGACCGAACCCACATCCGTCTTAACCCGTTCTGCCATCCGAGGTTGCGTTTCCGCGGGGAATTTTCATCCCGTCATTCCCCCTTCAGCGACCGTTCCATCAACCGCTGGATCGCTGTGCGCGGAGATATTCCGAAGTGTAGCATTTGAAACATCTGCTGCGAGATCGGCATCTCTACCGCATAGCGCTGCGCCAGATCCACCGCCGCATTCGTGGTTTTGATACCCTCTGCCACCATCTTCATGGAACCGACGATCTCGTCCAGCACGCGGCCGCGCGCCAGTTCCACCCCCACGGTGCGGTTCCGGCTCAGGTCCCCCGTACACGTGAGGACCAGATCGCCGAGCCCGGCCAAGCCCGCCAGGGTCTGCGCCCGGCCACCCATCGCCACCGCCAGGCGGGTCATTTCCGCCAGCCCTCTGGTAATCAGCGCAGCCATGGCATTGTGCCCGAGCCCCATACCGTGTAACACGCCAGCTCCGATGGCCACCACATTTTTGATGGAGCCACCAATTTCTACACCTATAGTATCTGTGCTGGTGTAGAGGCGGAACGTGGGCCCCGCAAAAGCCGCCTGGACGCATTCGGCGACACTGGGAACGTCCGATGCCACTACAAGAGCCGTCGGTTCAAATCGCGCTACCTCACGGGCGAACGTCGGTCCAGAAATCACCGCTACCGGCGGGTGCCCCAACAGCTCCCGAATTACCTCCGACGCTCGTAGTAGAGTACCGTTTTCCAGCCCTTTGGTGGCGCTCACGAACACCATCGAGTCATTCAGGAAGGGGCGCATCCGGTCGTAAAGCCCCCGAACCAGGTGCGAGGGCATGACGCTCAGGACGACCTCGGCGCCCTCCAGCGCCGAAGCCAGCTCACTGGTGACCGTGACATGGCCAGGCAGTTGATAACCCGGCAGATAGACATCATTCTCCCGGCTCTCCCGGGTGCGCGCCGCAAGGTCCGTCTCGTAAACCCATAAGCGCACACTGGGAAACCGCGGCGCCAGCACGATGGCTAGGGCGGTTCCCCAGCTCCCCGCGCCGATGATCGCGAGGTTCTTCACTTCTTTCCGGCCCCGAAGCTGAAGGTGTTCTCGGATCCCTCCCGCAGCCTCCGGATATTGCTACTATGTCTGTAGATAATAAACCCGGACGCCAGAATCGCCGCCACGACCACCGGTGGCTCGGGCTTCAAAATCAGCCAGACCCCCAGCGGAAACGCTGCCGCCCCCACGATCGAGCCCATCGAGATGTGTCTGGTCCACGCCACTGTCACCACGAACACGGGCGCCACGGCCGCCATCGCCCACGGCGTCAGGCAGAGAAAGGCTCCCACAAAACTGGCCACTGCCTTCCCGCCCTTGAACTTCAGAAACACCGGGTAGGCGTGACCCGCCATCACGGCCAGCGCCGCGACGCTCGTCCACAACTCGCTGTGGTCCGTCAGACGCCCCGCCAGACAGACCGCAAAGTAGCCCTTGGCGATATCCAGCAGCAGCGTCGCCACCCCCGCCGCGCGGCCGCTCGTGCGCAGCACATTCGTGGCGCCGATATTGCCGCTCCCGGCGCCGCGCACGTCCGCGCCGGTTTTCCATTTGACTAGCAGGTACCCGAAAGGAATCGCGCCGAGCAGGTAGGCGGCAGGCAGAACAAGTAGCGCAATCATCGCTTGGAGAGCGGAAACTCCGCAAGTTTAGTGTACACGGAACCGGTGGGGCGCAACTGACTCCGATACAGAAAGAAGCGGCGCGCCTCGAACCGCCCGAAATCGAGCGAGGGCAGCGCCGCGACCTTTTCCCGCAGCGGCTGCAAATTCACCTTTTCCTTAATGCGCGCCAGCGTCAGGTGCGGCGAAAACGCCCGCTTCTCGCTTTCGATTCCGAGCGCCGCCGTAGCGCGGTCCGTGTCCGCCGCCAGCGCATCGAGGTCCGGCGCTTCGATCCCGCACCAGAACACCCGCGGCGAATGCGGATTCGGAAAGAACCCCAGCTTGTGGATGTGCACCCCGATCGCGGCCCTCGGGGGCACCGTCCGGATCGCCGCCTTCAGTTCCTCCAGCCGCTCCTCCGGCCACTCGCCGATGAACTTCGTAGTGATGTGCAGGTTGGCCGGCGGACTCCATTGGATGCGTGCCGCGGGACGCAGTTGGCTCAATAGCTCTTCCAGGTTGCGGACCACCTCACCAGGCAGATCCAGGCCAATGAACAACCGCATGAGCCTTTCATTATATGTACATCCGATCAGTTTGACTTATGGTTCAAACCGCAGGGTGGGCACAGCTCCCGGCGCTGGAGGCGGTGGCGCGAATCGAGTGGAGTACGCCTTGCGGGAGTGGTCGAATCGTGGGCATCGAAAGAATATGTGATAACGTCCCTTATCAGTGGCGCACAGTAGAACAAATGCACCTTTCGGACCGATTCTCAAGCGAAGTTTCTACAACCGGCCCGCCACCGAAGTGGCGCCCGACCTTCTGGGAAAGGTGCTGGTCCACGGCCCCACCGCCGGCGTCATCGTGGAAGCCGAAGCCTACCTCGGCGGCGACGATCTGGCCGCGCACTCCGCTCGCGGCATCACCAACCGCACTCGAGTAATCTTCGGCCCTCCCGGCTACGCCTACGTCTACATCATCTACGGTATGTACGAGTGCCTCAACCTGGTCTGCGAACCACCCGGCCAACCGGGATGTATCCTCATCCGCGCGCTCGAACCGCTGGCCGGCATCCAGATCATGCAGCATCGCCGTCCCGCCGCGCGCAAGCCCGAAGACCTGGCTTCGGGCCCGGGCAAACTGACCCTCGCCCTCGCCATCACCCGAGGCCAGAATGGAGCCGACGTCACCCGAGGCCCCTTGGTAGTTCGAGAACCCGCCGAACCCCGCCACATCGAGATCGCGGTCACCCCGCGCATCGGGATCATACAGGGCGCCGACCTCCCCCTCCGCTTCCTGATCCGAGGCAACCGCTTCGTGAGCCGGTGAGGGCCGGGCAATCTCCGCCGTCCCGGCAAGACCACTCCCTAGACCGGCAGAGCCGGAACGGACCAGGGAGCCATGTATTTGACGTGGAGGCGCGGAGCACGCGGAGAAAAACGCGGAGAGAGAAAATCGAGAGAGAGAGTCCACACCCGAGAGAACGGAAGCGGAGGTACCGGGGACTGCCGCTCTGAGACCAATCTCCGAAGACCAGGCGATCCAGCGATCTTCGCGATCGACGTCACGGGTAGAGTCTTGCCGACAGCGCACTTTTCTCATGCGCCGCATATCCATGCTTCCTGGATGAGAATATTGCACACTCATATTGACGCGATCTGCGGGACGTGGCTGTACCATATGGCTAACCGGCTGGTAGTCTGCCGGGCCGCCGGGGTATTCTTGTTCACGGACGGACCATGCCGATCACCAGACGCTCTTTCCTCGCCGCCGCTCCTTTCGTGCACACTCCGGGACGCGCCGCCGCCCCGCGGACCAACGTCGTCATGTTCATGACGGACGATCATGGAGCCTGGGCCACGGGGGCGTACGGCTGCCGCGAGTTGCACACGCCGAACATCGACAGCCTCGCCGCCGGGGGCGTGAAGTTCTCGCGAGCGTTCGCCTGTACGCCGGTCTGCTCGCCCAGCCGCGTCACGTATCTCACAGGAGCCATCCCCTCGCGCCACGGCGTGCAGGACTGGCTGGTCCCCGCGGACAGCTTCGGGCCGACCACCCGCAACTGGTATGCGGGGCTTACACCGTATTCCGAGATCCTCGCGAGCAATGGCTACACGCTCGGCATGTGCGGCAAGTGGCACATGGGCAATGACGACAAGGCGCAGGCCGGCTTCTCTTACTGGGCGACCATCCCGGGAGGCGGCGGACCCTATCGCGATCCGAGTTTCGTGGTCAACGGGGAAACGCGTGCCATGCGGGGTTTCAAGACCGGCCTGGTGACGGATTTCGCCCTGGATTTCCTGTCGCGGCAGAAGCGGGACAACCCTTTCTATCTGCTGGTCCCTTTCTATGCCCCGCACACGCCGTACGATTACCAGCCGCAAGAGTACCGCCAATGGTACGAGGGGTCGCGATTCTCCTGTTTTCCGCGGACCCCCATGAACCCCTGGCAGAATCGCGAGCTGGCCAACCATCACAACAACGTTCAGAGCATGCATGCCTATTCGGCGCTCATCTCGGGCGTGGATCACAATGTCGGCCGCGTTCTGAAGCGCCTGGAGGAGATGGGCGTCCGCGAGAACACTCTCGTGATTTTCACCGCGGACCAGGGCTGGAACGCCGGCCACCACGGAATCTGGGGCAAGGGTAACGGCAGCGTGCCGTTCAACATGTACGAAGAGTCGTTGCGCGTGCCCATGATCTGGAACCACGCCGGCAGGATTCTCGCCGGGCAAACGCTTCACCCCATGATCTCCTCTTACGATTATTTCCCGACGATTTTGGATTACCTCGGCATCGGCGCGCCGCCCGACCAGCGCCGCCCCGGCAGGAGCTATGCCGGGTTCCTGCGCGGCACCCGGCCGCCGTGGCGCAACCGGCTCTACTTCGAATACTCGTACGTGCGCGGCATCCGCACGGAGAACCTGAAGTACGTTGAGCGAACCAAAGAGTGGCCCAGCGAGTTGTACGATCTGGAAGCCGACCCCGGCGAGACACGTAACGCGATCGACGACCCACGCCACCGGAAACAGCTCGCAGCGTTACGCACGGACCTCAGGGTTTTCTTTGAGGGGAATGGCGCGCCGCCCATCGAAGAATGGCGCTCCACCACGAAACAGAACCTGACCCAATATCAGCGCCCGCAGACTTCGCGGTAGTACGCCGCGATGACGGCGCGCTCTTCCATAGCGGCCCGGAGCCGTGGAAGAGTGCCAGACCACGCGGGAGTTCGCAGCCCGGATCAGAAAGACGTGCGGCGGCTGGCGAAATCCAGTGCACTTGACTCGACGCTGACTCAAAGCGCACGGGCCTTTTGCTTGTGATATGTTCAATCGTCGCGGTCGAGGAGTCCAGAGTCCCTCGGCTGGCTGAAGAAGACATCAAACTCAAATTGATCTGCCAGCGCCACGATCTCTCCGTCAAGCGTCTACCCTCGTTTAGGCTGACCTGTACAAAACCGGCGGGCCACGGACAGGGCGGTCGGCACCGGATAACCGTGACGGTGCATCACTATGAGCCGAAGCAGTTGAATGTTGAATCAAATCGCGACAAAATGTTTGAAACAACATAGAATAGGCCTGTTTGGTTGACGGCGGAGACGGCCAGCGATCCAACAGTCGTCTCTGCAATGCCTGGGGTGTCGATCTGCGAGGAGGTGCATCGATATATTGAACCGAAGCGATTCTCGGCCCCCGACGCCTTCAGTCGCGTAGCTCAACCTGCGTTTGTCAACTTGATTTGGCCCCTTTTGATGCTCTCATTTGGCCCCACCTGGTCCTTGTTTAGCCTGCTCGCGCAGACGCCTTTTTCTGTTGGCTTCCTTATTACTTGAGAGTACCATGATCAT
>JBGPKH010000064.1:0-22267 GCA_041485845.1 Bryobacteraceae bacterium | reverse complement strand
GGGCCGGTGGGGGCTTGTGGCTTTGGTGTCGTTATCGTGGTTCGAGCGCAGGGGGAGCAGAGAGGAGTGTAGTCGAGGGGTAACCTTGGGGTAGGGCCGCGACAGGTTGGGAGCACGGCCTGATCCGGGGAGGCCGCCCTTTGACCCGCGTCGCCGACCCGGGCAAGTGCCGGCGGGAAGCACGCGTGCTTGTCGCGCCGATAGCCCTCCTGGGGCCTGGCGGGTGAGACCTGCGGGTTTACGTGCGACTCTGGCGTCGCGAATTGGAGATGGAACAGACTTGCAGGAAGGGGCTCCAGGATGCTCCTGGAGCCCGTCGAAAAAGGACCACAGTGCTGGTGCAGGAAACTAACGGCTCGCGGATGCCGGAGTATCGGATTGGCCCGGCAGGCTGCCTACCGCGGCCAGACCGCCGACTGTAGCGGCTGCGGCGACGCCGCCGATCACCGCAATAGTGCCGGCGCCGATTCCGGCAGCCGTACCCGCGCCTGCGGCGGCACCCGCGGCGCCTGCGGCCGAACCGGCTCCGGCGGCGGCCCCGGCTGCCGCAGTCGCGCCTACTTTCCTGGCGACCTCGGAGCAGCCACCCTTGCTCACTTGCTTCAGCCCTGCCACTCGCATCAATTGGGATGCGGCGGGAATTGAGGCCGGCGTGTCTGCGGCAACCCCCGTGATCTCGACGTGGTTGCCGACCTGCTTATCCAGGCCGGGTCCCTGAAGCTCGATGACCACATTGGTCGTTTGCTCTACCACAATGATCTTTCCAGATTTCGCCAGGAGACACCCGGATATTCTCGTCGGCGCCGCAGCACCCGCAGCCTGTGGCTCAAAATCCAGGCTCTTGCCGGCTTCGACATTGGCCACCAGCAGGCCAGTTGCGTTCCTTACCCGGACCGTCCCCCGCACCGCCGCAACCGTCACCTTTCGGGCGCCCTCCAGCCTGATCCGTGCCACGCTATGTGGAGTTGCCGCAGTGATGCGCAGGGAGCGCGCTTCTACTTCGTAATCCGCGGCCGATTCCAGTTGGCCATATCCGGCTTCCAGTACCAGTTTGCGCTGGTAGACCTGGACGCGAGTGTCAGATGACAGCCGCACCTGCACGCCGCCATTCAGTTGAAGCTGTGAGGGAGCCTTTGCGGTCTCGATAATACTCCCATCGAACAGGGTGGTATTACCCCATACCCGCGAGTGATCTACCTGAAAACTCCCATTTGCCACCGCCATCCCAATGGCTGTATCCGCGGCAGGTAGCCAGCCGATCGCACCGATGGCCAGCAAAATCAATTTCGCTCGTCCGAGCAATTGCAACGTACTTGGCTTTGTAGTCATAACTAAGGAATATATCGGCGCAATTTCGATTTTCCTTAGGGCCGCCGGCAATTTCCATGCAATTTCAAGACGAACCCTACACGGAAACGCATCTCCCGGCGTCGCGCCGGAGCTGCCAGACCATTACGCAGGGCCGGCGCCCGATGCTTTGCCGGGTTCTGCGATTTTCGCAGCCCGGCGCAGGCGAAAGCGGTTTACGGAGGAACCCTCTTCCGCGTCCTACCTCCCCGAGCAAATTCGGAATCGCCTCAACGACCCCCGAAACAAGCAGCGCCGGCCATGGAGGCCACTTCCCGACCTGGCCGGCGCCAGCCCCAAGCCGGACCCCGCCGCGGTGAGATATGCCTGGGTCCGGCCGAAATATAACAGTTCGCCCTTCGAAAGTCTGCTATTGTTTGGAAAGAGCAGGTTGGGTGAGTCCTTCGTTTATACAGGATGCCCGATACCAAGGCGGCCTTGATGCAGAGATTCGTGGCAGAACTCAGCAGTCCAATCGATAAGACCGAGTTCGAGAGATCCTGGCATAGCGATCCGGCTCTCAATAGGGAGACCAAGGTGGAATTCGTATTCGTTGCGCAGAGGGTTTCGGTCGTGGTGCATTCGGATTCCGAAGCCCAATGGCCCTCGGCCAGTTTCCACGGGACATTCAGCGCAGCCATCCGGCGACTCGACCGTCTCTGCAATATCCGGTGGCTTTGAGGCCGCCATGAGTATTCGGGACATGGGGGACATAGAATCTTGCGCTGGCAGCCGAACCCATCCTGAATGAGCGACTTGCGAAGCTACGGTGGTGAGCTACGGTGCATTCCGCTTGACAAGCCGATCGAATTAGCCTACCGTAGTGATTGACTGAGCACTCCCGCCCAATCTGCAGTTGATCCGAACTAAGTCGGCTCACCTGAGCTCTCCCTCTTAGCCTAGCCAATTCGGGAAGGGTAACAATGTTTCCCAACGGCATCTGTTCACCAATGGAAAGTGTACTCCTGTTCACACTGATGACTGCTGTGGCATGGGTGAGCCAGTGGACAGTCCTGAAAACCCAACCGCTACAGGCCGATCCGTCGCTCCAAAACCCCGGCTGCGAGTCGGCTGAAGACTTCTATTACTGAAGGGGGGCGAGCAAATGGCGGTTCCGGCGTTTGAACAAGGCGCAATTCTGGTGGAGAACGGCACGACCCTGCCGGGCGCCATGTCGCTACGGCGAAACGCGCTTTCGGAAGATTGGAGATCCGTGCCCAAGCTCGACCGCAGCGGCCTTGAGGCACAGCTTGCCGAAGCGGGCTGGACTTTCTTCTATATGGCGGGAGTAGTCAAGAAACACGCCTTCGGTTTCGACCAGGAAAAGAGAGTGCGCGCGGCAGTCGGCCGCGTCATCAAAGACGTGCGATCGCAGAATTGCAATAGCCTGGAGATTACTCACCTCGCAACCAAGTTCTTTCTGGGAATACCTTACGCGAGCATCACCGCGCACGCACGGCATATTCAGGATGGATGCCGGTTTCGCAGCCGCTGAAGATCGAGTAGCCAGCCAGATAAGTAGGAGTGTGTGGCATGTTGAAACTACATCGTTCGCTTGTTTCTGAAGCAAGCTTGACTACCGGCCGGCCGAACAGCGATCCCCGGTTGGGACGGTCTTATGGGAGTATCGCCTTCGTGCTGTGCTGCGGAATCTTCTTCGTTGCCGGATTATCCGTCGCATCCGCCGGGGATCTCTCGCAATATCGGGACTTCCGCCTGGGCATGGATCGACAGTCAGTTGCCCGCCTCGCGAAAAGCTCGCCGGCACAGACCAAGGTGCTCCACCGCAAGCCGGCACTGCTGGAAGAAATAGAATGGCGTCCCCAATTCCTTTCTGAATCGTCCTCACAATCCGATCCCGTGCGGGCCGGCGTTTTCAGCTTCTACGATGGCGCTTTGTACCGGGTGCTGATCACCTATGACGATGTCAAAACTGCGGGACTAACCCCCGAAGACCTGACCGATGCGCTTGCGGCGGCCTATGGATCTGCCGCTCATCCCGCCGCAAGCATTACGATTACCTCCGAGGGCATCGAGGAAAAAGCGTCGGTTCTTTCACAATGGGAGGATGCCGGCAGCTTATTGCGCCTGGTCCGCATTTCGTACCGGGGCCGCATCGCGCTGCTGCTCACGGCCAAGCGCTACGAGAGCATGGCCGAGCGCGCGGAGGTGGAAGCCAGGCGCATCGAGGAACAGGAAGCGCCACAACGCGATGCTGCCCGGCAAAAACAGCAGGCCGAAGATGAGCAAACCGCTCTGTCAAAGGCCCGCATTGTCAACAAACCGAATTTCCGGCCATAGCGGAGGCGCCATGAGCGTTACCAGCGGGATCGATTCGCGACGAGTGCTGAGTGTTCCAAGCCGGTTCCGAGCGGCGGAGTCGTGGCCCAGTCGAGTGCTCTCTTGGATTTACCCGTGCCGTGGATGGGGAGGCGCCCGGCGGGCAAGCGAGGTGGAACAGGCGGGCAAGCGGGCGAAGAACGCCAGGCCCACCCCGGGTAAACCGGCAGGCTATCGGACGGGAGAAACGAGATAGCCGATCGAGCACCTCCAATATCCGAACGCGTTTCCGAGGGAACACACTCCGTCAATCCGCCAGGCTTTACATACGAGCTTCGCTCCGCCCAAGACCGGGTTGAGCGCCAAAATCAGCTCGTCTTCGAACTGGAGCCTATAGAGAACCGGCTGGTGGGGCAACTTTAGCCCGGTCCGGGCATGCTCGCTTGCGGCCGGTGCTCGAGCGTCTAATACAGAATCCCGCAACCCGGCAGCGCCGCCCGAATGCGCGCGACCCCTTGCTCGCTCAGCCCGCTGTCCTTGAGGTCCAACACCCGAAGCTGCCGGAACTCCGCGAGCGCCGAAGCGGCATCGTCGCGCAGCCTTCGGCAGCCTTGCAGGTTCAGCCGCTCGAGCTTCGCCAGCGGCTTGAGCAGCTCCAATCCGCGGCCGGTGATCGCCGTGCCGGCGAGGCGCAGATCGCGCAGCTCCGTTACGGTCGCGATGGCCTGCACCCCGGTATCGGTCAGCAGCAGCGACCACAAGCCCGAGTCCGTGCGCTGCGTTCCGCCCACGTCGAGATACTCGATCTGCGGCATCTGGCGGAGGAACTGGAGCGAAGTGTCGGTGAGCTTGTTGCCGCCCATGGTCAACCGGCGCAGACTGCTGAGCGGCGCCAGGTGGCCGAGGCCCGTATCGGTGATCTGCGCCCAGCCGATGTCCAGCCATTCCAGCGTGGGCACGCCGGAGAGAAACTCCAGCGTGGAATCGGTGATCTTGGTGCCCCGCAGGTTGATGCCGCGGAGCTGCTTCCAGCCCTTGACGATGGCCGCGCCTTCGTCCGAGATCTGCTCGGCGAAATAGAGATTCAGCTCCTCGATCGCGGGGGCGGCCTTGAGCGCGCGCAGGCCGCGGTCCGAGATGCGCGTGAGCGACAGGTCGAGGCGTTTGAGGTCCTTCATCTGCGCCAGCAGGGGCATGTCCGAATCGGTGGCCCAACTCGCCCGCAGATCCACCGCGACGATCCGCCCGCCGCCGTCGCGCGCGATCGCCCCGCCCGCGCGCTCGATCCAGCCGGCATCCACTGCCGATGCAGCCGCCGCCCACGCAGGCGCCGCCAGCGCAGCCGCCGCCAGCGCCAGAATCGCCAACCCGCGCCGCATCATGTTTTCCTGCGATTGGGCCGCGCCGAATCGCGATCCCAAACCACCTGGCACTTGGGAAGCTTCTCCTTCAGCCGCCTGGCGCCGCCTTCCGTGACCAGCGTGTGGTACAGGTTGACCATCCGAAGATTCGGCATGGAGGCCAGCACGTCGATCGATTCGTCGCCGATGTCGGCGGAATCCAGGTGCAGCTCGTGGAGTTGCGGCATGCCCTGGAAAAGGGCGAAGCTCTTCGCGTCCACCGCGGTGTAGTCCAGGCTCAGCTCTTCCAGGTTGCGCAACGTCGAGATCGCCGCCAGGCCGAGCGCCGCCGTGCGCGTGCGTACCACGTCGAGCCGCTTGAGCCCGGCAAGGGTCTTCAGCGCGTCGAGTCCTTTGTCCGAGAATCGGCCGTAGTTGAGGCCCAGCTCCCGCAGGTTTACCATCGCGGCCAGGTGGCGCAGTCCGGCGTCGCCGATATCGGTGCTGTTGAGGTTGAGCGATTTCAATGCCGGCAGCCTGACCAGTTCCTGCAGCGCGGCATCCGTGATATCCGAGCCGCTCAGCGAGATCCGTTCCAGCGAGGCGATCCCCGCGATCTCTTTGGCGCCTTCGTTGCCGATCGGGCAGCCGGTCAGATCGAGCTCCGCCAGCGATTTCAGGCCGGAGAGGTGCGTCAGGCCGGAGCCGTTCACCTGGGTCCCGCTCAACCGCAGCACGCGCAGATTGGTGAGCGCCGCCAGGTTCGCCAGTCCGCCGTCGGAGATCGTGGTGTAGCCCAGATTCAGTTCCTGGAGGCTTTTCAATCCCCGCAGATGCTGGAGTCCGAGATCGCCCGCCTCGGTGGCTTCCAGATTCAACTTTTCGATCGCGCCCGCTCCCGCGCCTGCCCCAGAAAGCGCGGCGAGTTGCGCATCGCCAACACGCACCGTGGCCAGCGAAACCTCCCGCAGCTTGCCACCCGCCAGCACCGCCTTGCCGCCCAGCGCGGAAATCCATTGAGCGAGCGCCTTGTCGCCGCTTCCGTTGGGCCGCGCGGTCTTGGCGCCGGCGGCGGCCGGGGCCGCGCCCACGAATTCAATTTCGCAACCGGGAACCGACGCGCGCAGAAGATCGGCGCCGGTGGCGGTTACGCGGCTGTATCGCAAGTCCACCATGCTCAGGTCGCGCAGCGCGGCCAGCCGCGCAATTCCGGAGTTGGTGATCCGGCTGCGGTACAAATTGAGCTCGCGCAGGCGAGTCATTCCGGCGAGCACTGGAATGCTTTCGTCCGTGATGGGCGCGCCCAACAGGATGAGCTTCCGCAGCTCCTTCAGGTCTTTCAACCAGGCGATGCCGCGGTCGGTCACTTTCACTCCGTAGAGATCCAGCTCTTCGAGCTTCGTCAGGCCCGCAAGGTGCTTGAGTCCATCATCCGTGACGCTGGTGTCGCGCAGGTAAAGCCTCCGCAGATTGCGCATGCCCGCGACGCTGGACATGGCGTTGTTCCCGAACGCCGAGTAGCTCATGTCGAGCGACTCCAGGTTTACGAATGGATCGAGCCCGCGTTTGTCGACCCGGCACTGCTCGCAGCGCAGTTCTTTGAGATTGGTCAAACCGCTCAAGGTGGCGAGCCCGGCGTCTGTGACATTAAAATAAGGCAGGAAGTGCAACGAGAACTGCAGCCGTTGGAGATCCTTCATCCCGCCGATCGCCTTGAGCTCCGCGTTGCCTTCGAGCTTGCTGCCCGCGCCGGGCGTGAAGGCCGAGCCCGGGAGGAACAGCTCGCGCACGTGCTCCAGGCCGGCTAGACGATCCAGTTCCCTGGGTTCCAGCACCGTTCCGGTGAGATCCACTCCGGTGATTTGAATCGCCCCGGCCGGAAGCTCGGCCAGCAACGCGATCGGCTGGCGGCCGCCGTTGACCATCACCCGCCCGCCTTTGCGGATCACCCATTCACCCGCCTCGCGGTCGGTTGCGGCAAAGGCAGCGAAGGCAGCGATCCACACCAGAGAGAACGATCGAAACACTGGGCTCAGTATACGGCGGAAGGAGCTCACGTTTCAAATCCAGCCCAGACGGCCGCGAGTGTACAGTTTCGCACACTGCTTGAACTGTATTCCAGAATCCGGCGAAGCAGATCGTGGACGCGGCCTGCCGCATTCATACCGGCCTCGGGCCGGCTCTGCTGGAATCCCCGGTTGCGGGTCCGTTCAGGAGGTTGATGAAGTGGTCTTGGCGTAGGAACTGGAGAAATCTGCGCACGCCCCGGCAACCGGCGGTTCCCATTATCTATCAAGGCGCCCGGATCGAGATGGGATTCCGTGGAGACCCGATCTCACTTAAGGCCGCCAAGACGCAAAGAAACCCTCTCTCATTCGGAGTTTTGGCGAGCAACCACGCCGGTTCGAGACCGAGTATCGTCAGTTTGCGGCGAAGCCGCGCTGTGCTACCACACCCGGCAGGCCTGGGCGCGGACCATGGGCTGGCCAGGTTTGCAGGAGAAGGTCTTGGAGAATTCGGGCATGTCGGAGACGACTCCGTTGATGCGGAATTCGTTGGGCGAGTGCGGATTGGTCACGGCGTTGAGCCGCTTGTTCTCGGGGCGTTCGTCGCCGCAGGCCCACTGGGCCATACCGATGAAGAAGCGCTGGTCCGGAGTGAATCCGCCGGAGGGTTTCAGCGTCTGCGCCCTGGTGGCTTCCTTCCAGGCCATGTAGGCGAGGATGGTGCCGCCCAGGTCGGCGACGTCCTCGCCCAGGGTCAGCTTGCTGTTGATCTTGATGTCGTCGACCACGGTGTAATGCGAATACTGCTCGGAGACGCAGGCGGCGCGCTTGACGAATTCGGCGGCGTCCTTCTTGGTCCACCAGTCGCGCAGGTTTCCCTTGGCGTCGAACTGGCGGCCTTCGTCGTCGAAGCCGTGCGTCAGCTCGTGCCCGATGGTGGCGCCGGTGTTGCCGTAGTTGGGCGCGTCGTCGAGCTTGGGGTCGAATAGCGGCGGCTGCAGGACACCGGCGGGGAAGTTCATGTCGTTCATCTGCGAGTCGTAGTAGGCGTTGACAGTGGGCGGAGTCATCTGCCATTCGGCGCGGTCCACCGGCTTGCCGATCTTGTTCAACTGGCGCCTGGATTCGAACTCGATGGCGCGATTGACGTCGCCCAGGAAATCGCCGCGTTCGATGCGCACGGAGCTGTAGTCGCGCCACTTGTCGGGGTAGCCGATCTTATTGACCATGCCGTGGAGCTTGACGAGGGCCTGCTGTTTGGTCTCTTCGCCCATCCAGGCGAGTTGGTGGAGGTCGGCCTCCATGGCCTTCTCGATCTCTTTGGTCATGTCGAGGGCGCGCTTTTTGGTGTCGCCGGTGAAGGTTTTAGCGACGAATACCTGGCCGAGGGCCTCGCCCAGGTCGCGGTCCACGTAGCGCACGCAGCGCTTCCAGCGGGGCTGCATTTCGGTGACGCCGCGCAGGTACTTGCGATAGAAATCGAAGTCGGCCTGCACGAAAACGGACGAGAGATAGGGCGCCTTGGCGCGCGCCACGTGCCAGCGCAGATAAGTCTTCCAATCGGCGATGGCGCGCGTTTTGAGCTGGCGTTCGACCTCTTTGAAGAACTCGGGCTCGGTGACGTTGATTTGCGCGGGCGCCGGGAGGCCCGCGGCGTTCCAGTAGGCGGCCCACCCGAAGGAGGGCGTCTGCGCGAGGAACTGGGCGCGCGCGACTTTGTGAAAAAGCTTGTAGGGGTCGCGCTTGTCCACCATGGTGAGCGACGCCTTGGCGAGGGCGGTTTCGATGGCCATGACGGTTTGCGCCCCGGTTTTGGCGGCGGCCGCGGAATTTCCGAGCAACTGCAACGTGCGCGCCACGTGCTCGACGTATTTGGCGCGGATCTCCTGGGATTTGGCGCCGGTCTTGACGTAGTAGTCGCGGTCGGGCAGGCCGAGACCTTCGGCGGAGGCGAAGGCGATCACCTGGTTGGAATCGGCGAAGTCCTGGTTGGAGCCGAAGCCGAAGAGCGCGCCGCCGCCGGATTCCAGGTGCATGCGCGCGAGCAGCGGCGGGAGGTCGGCGGGGACCTTGAGCGCGGCGATATCGGCCAGCGTCTTTTCGAGGGGCGATGCGCCGGCCTTTTCGACCGCGGCTTCGTCCATGCAGGCGGCGAAGTAGTCGCCGATCTTTTGCTGCGATGGTGTGCGGCCGGGCGCAGGTCTGGCGGCCCCTTCGAGCGTGCCCCAGAGGAAGCGCATGTTGTCGTTGCCCAGCTTGGCGTAGACGTCCCAGCGCGGCTGGTCGGGCGGAATGGGATTCAGCTTGTTCCAGTTGCCGCAGGCGAAGCGGTAGAAGTCCACGCAGGGGTCGGCGGAGCGATCGAGGAAGGCGGGTTCCAGGCTCGGGGTGTAGGGCAGCGAAGCGAGCGGGCGCTGGGCGGGCTTGGGCGATTGGGCGGTGAGGAGACAGACCATTAGGAGGGCGGATAAGGGGAGAGATAATTTGCGGTCCACGCAGGCAGGGTATCACAGCGGGATCGGCCGGGGGCGACTTTGGCTTCAGCCCGGTAGTGCTCTAAAAGTGCTTACTTGCATCATCGCGCCGCCAACGGTCAGGCGCCACACGCGGAGCGAGGGCTGGCCGCTGCGGGACACGAATTCCGCATGAATCGCGCCGCTCCGCGCTTCGGCCAAGCCAAGTGCTATCGAAAAAAATCTTGGCCCGTCCTGCACGGCCGCCGCGGTAGGTAGCAATCTGATCGTACGCTCCAAGTAAGAACGGCGGTTCGTGAAATGGGAATTCCTCGTCCCAGCCATTAATGATCGAAGAAGCGATCTGTCACAAGGCCAAGAAAGTGGACTTTCCCGAACTGTTCTCGCCCACAAGCGGCGTCAACGGGCGCACGATCGCATCCTGAGGCTCCGAGAAGCACCGAATTCCTTCGAATTGTAATCGCTCTGCCATCGCTAGTCTCCAGCACATACCCCCAGTAGCGCCCGCGCTTCCGCCACCAGAAACAGCGAGCCGGTGATGAACACCACGACGTCGTCCGAGCCGTCCGCCACCAGCGACAACGCCTCGCCCAGAGTGGGCGCGACGCGCAGATCGGGATGGTCGGCGACCTCGCGCAGGGCCTCCGGTGACATGGCGCGGGCCTGTTGCGGCGCCGTGACGATCACCTGCTCCGCCCGCGGAAACAGGATGCCGCCGATCTCGGCGACGGCCTTATCGCGCATCGCGCCATAGATCAGCCGCACGCGGCGGCCCGCATAAAACCGGTCGATGTAGGCGGCCAGTGCGCGCGCGCCTGCGGGGTTGTGCGCGCCATCCACGATGATCTCGGGCCGCTCGGAAACGCGCTCCAGGCGTCCGGGCCAGCGGGTTTGCGCGATCCCCGCTTCGATCGCCGAATCCGGCACCCCCAGGCGCGTCAGCGCCACGGCGGCGGTGGCGGCGTTCTCCACTTGGTGCTCGCCGGCGAGCGGACACTCGATGCGCAGATCGCATTCGCCCGAGAGCAGGAACCGGCTCCCGCGAGCGTCCAGATTGAGATCGTGGATCGTCCAGGCGTTGGTCCGCGCCACGGGTATGGAAAGCTCGGCCGCGCGATGGTTCAGCACCTGCTCCGTCTCCGTGCGCTGGCGGGAAAAGACCGCGGGCACTCCCGCCTTCAGGATCCCCGCCTTCTCCCGCGCGATCGATTCCAGGCTCTTGCCCAGGAAAGCCTCGTGATCGAAATCCACCGGGGTGATGACGCACAGTTCCGGATCGACCACGTTGGTGGCATCCAGGCGCCCTCCCAGCCCGACTTCCAGCACCACCCGATCCGTACGCTCTTCCGCGAAGATCAGAAATGCCATGGCGGTCACGGTTTCAAAGTAGGTCGTGTGCAGATCGAGCGTTCCGGCTTCCAGCAGTTCTTCCACTACCGCGTGGACCCGGTCGAATGCGGCCGTGAACCGGCCCTCGTCGACGGGGCGGCCATCCAGCCGAATGCGCTCAGTGGGCTCGGCCAGGTGCGGCGAAGTGAACAGCCCGGTGCGGCCGCGGGCGCGCAGCGCCGTTTCGATCATGGCGCAGGTGGAGCCTTTGCCGTTGGTGCCCGCGACGTGCACGAAACGCAGGCGGTCCTGCGGGCGGCCCAGTGCGTCGAGCACCGTGCGGATGCGCTCCAGGCCAAGCTTGGCAGTCTTGATTTCGTTGCCGAGGGCGTAGAGGAAGTGAACCGAATCGGGATAGTTCATCCTGCGCAGCAAAAGAACCGGAGTGCTTTGGAAATGTACGATTTCAGTTCCAGGCGCGGAACCACGGCATCCAGCATGCCGTGCTTCAGGAGGAACTCGGCGCGTTGGAAGCCCTCGGGCAGCTTCTGGCGAATGGTCTGCTCGATCACCCGCGGTCCGGCAAAACCGATGAGCGCGCCGGGTTCGGCAATGTTGAGGTCTCCCAGCATCGCGAAGCTGGCGGTTACGCCTCCAGTAGTGGGATCGGTGAGCACGCTGATGTACGGCAGGCGGGCTTCATCCATCCGCATGAGCGCGGCCGAAATCTTGGCCATCTGCATCAGGCTGATGGCGCCTTCCTGCATGCGCGCGCCGCCCGACGCGGAGACGATCACCAGCGGCGTGCGGCGTTCGATGGCGCGCTCGATGGCGCGGGCGATCTTTTCGCCCACCACCGAGCCCATGCTGCCGCCGATGAAGCGCGGCTCCATGGCGCAGATCTGGATCGGCCGGCCGTCGAGCTTCGCCGCTGCCGAGATCAGCGCGTCCGACAGATTGGTCGCCTGGCGCATGGACTGAAGGCGTTCGCGGTAGGGCTTGCTGTCGACGAAGCCGAGCGGATCGGAGGATCTGAGCTCGGCGTCGAACGGCTCGTATTCCCCGTCATCCACCAGCAGTTTGAGCCGCGCGACTGCGTCCAGGCGGGTGAGCATTCCGCATTTCGGGCAGACGTTCCAGTTGGCTTCAAGCTCTTTTTTCCAGATGATCTGCCGGCAGCCTTCGCACTTTTGCCAGAGCCCCTCGGTGCGCACGCGGCGCTCGCCGTTCTCCAGCTTGGGGAGCTTTTCGTCGTTCGGTTTGTCTCGCTTGAACCAAGACATGCAACGTTCACCTTAGCGCGGGTAGGGATGGCCCCGCAAGGTTGCGAACGCACGATAGATCTGCTCGGCGAGCATGGCGCGGGCCAGCTCGTGTGGAAACGTCATGGACGAAAGCGAAGCCAGGAGGTCGGCGCGGGCGGCCCATCCGGCAGGCAGTCCGTCGTGGCCGCCGACGACGAACACCAGGTCGCGTCCCTGCATCTCGCCCTGGGAAATCAACTTCGCGAAGGCAGCGGAATCCATCGCCTTCCCCGCGGGATCGAGAAGGATCTTGCGCGCGCTGGGATGCTTGCTCCAGAGGTCGATGCGGTCCGGCCGGATCTCGCGCATCTCCGTAGGAGCATAGCGCCCGGCACGAGTTACGAAGTCCTCGGCCACGGCGTTGATGTGCGGGTCCCTGGGCTTGCCGGTAAAGTAAAGGTAGATCTTCACTCGGGCGGGATCTCGAGCGTCTTGGCGCTGCGCCAGAGGCGCTCCAGACTGTAGTATTCGCGCGCCTTCGGGGAGAAGATATGGACCAGCAGGTCGCCGTAATCGGCCAGCACCCAGTCCGCCTGGGTGTATCCTTCCACACTGGTGGGCAACTCTCCCGCCTGGTGTTTCAACTGCAGGCCGACCTCGTCGCTGATGGCCTGGACCTGCCGCTGGTTGCCGCCGGTGCAGATGACGAAGAAGTCCGCGAAGGAAGTGATACCGGTCAGGTCCAGCACCCGGATATCGCTTGCTTTCTTGGATTCGGCGGCGCGCACGGCAACGAGCCAGGAAGGGATAGTAGTTGAGGATTCGGCGGTTTCTTTCAGGTCTACCTTGGTCAGAAGTTACTCCTGTCCGTATCGTACTACAGGAGCTACGCCCGCGAGATAGCTCACCCGAAAGAACAGAACCCGCCGGTGCGAACCGCCCGCGGCGGGCGAAGTGGCCCTCAGTACCCAAGCCATTTCACCGGCGCCATGGTGATCGCCGGGATGTAGGTGATCAAGAGGACCCCGAACAGCAGAATCAGGTAGAAGGGTGCGGTAGAGCGGTAGATGGCCGTCATCGGCTGTTTGAATCGATACGCGGACAGACACAGATTCATCCCCACCGGCGGTGTAAGATAGCCGAGCTCCAGATTGGCGAGGAAGATGATGCCGAGTTGCACGGTGTCGATGCCGAACTGCTCAGCCACAGGCGTGATCAGCGGGACCACCACGATGATGGCGGAGAAGACGTCCATGAATGACCCCTTAAGAATGAGAAACACACGATGAGCAGGAACACGTACCTGGAGTGGATGTGATCGAGGACCCAGGACTGTAGCATCGGGGGTACTTGCGCATGCACCAGGTAGTTCGTCAGGCCGACCGCGACCCGAGAATGATGAGCACCCCGCCGATGACCGTCACGCATTCCGTGGCGACTGCCGCGTAGTCGCGACGGAGCGACAACTCCCGGTAGACCAGGACCTCGACCGCCGGCGAATAGAGCACCGTGATGGCGCCGGCCTCCACGAGGGTACCCAAGCCGCCGAACAGACCGGCCAGGACAATGGCGGGGAGCGCCACCTCCCATTTCGCCTCCCACAATGCGCCGCGAGCTTCGGACCAGTTGAACCGGGCGCGTTCGGCGCCGGCGCGGACCCCCCGCCACACGCCCCATCCCGCGGCCAGCAGGGCCAGCATCTTGCCCGAAGCGCCCTCCAGCACGCGCACCGAACCATCCGCGGCGCCGTACGCCAGGTACTCACCATCGGGACTGAAAGTTACGCAGGTGATTTCGCGCTCCATGGACCGGCTGACCGCCACCCCGGTGGCCCCTTCCAGGACCGCCAAAGTGCGGTCGCGCGAGGCGACCGCCAGGCGTTTGCCGTCCGGCGAAAACGCGGCGCTTGTCGCTTCGCCGTGGGTCTGGAAATGGGCGAAGGGTGTCGATTCATCGACCTTCCACACCCCCAACGAGCCATCTTTGGCGCCGGAGACAACGGCGTCTTCTCTGGCATTGAAATCGACGGCCGTAACCGCGTTGGCGGCCGCCCGGACGCGGGCCGTACTGCGGCCGGACTGCGCACCCCAAGTCGCCAGCGTCCCATCGCTCAGGCCCGCCACCACGCGTGTGCCGTTCCGATTGATGGCCGTGCATTCCACGTTCGTCGCGTCCCCCCTGCAACGTGGCGATGACGCCGCGCGAAACCGGGTCCAGGATTCGCATCGTCTGGCGATCGCGATACGAGCGTACAACGATCCGTCCGGAATCCGGGCTGGCGGCCAGGATTTCACCGAATCCGCCGTACTGGCCGGATCGAATGTGCGAGCCGGCCGGCCACACATTCAGCACCTCGCCGGAGTTCCAGAAGGTGCGGCTCCCATCCGCGGTGAAAGCGAGTGCCGCCGCGCGCGTGGCTTCGCCGCGGCCGACCAGAGTGAGCGCACTGGAGTCCAGCCGGGAATTGAGGTACCGCCACTCCCAGCCGCGCAAATAGCGCGGACACTGGTCCACCCGCCGTGCAGCCTCCTCGATCGCGGAACGATCAACGTCCGACTGCGCTGCCGCCAGGGTGGCCACATAGCTGCTCCCCCGTAACTGCGCCTGTTGCCGATTGAGTTTCAAGAGCAGGAAGGAACTGAGTCCCAAGCCAAACGCCAGCGCGATGATGATGGCCGCTACCGCTGCCACCGCGGGCCGGTTCTTGCCGATAAACTTGCGAAGGCGGTATGCCGTACTCGCCGGCCGCGCGGTTACCGGATCGTCGCGCAGATACCGCTCGATGTCGGCGCCCAGTTCGGACACCGAGGGATACCGGCCCGCTGTCTTTCTCCAGCGCCTTCATCGTGATCCAATCCAGGTCTCCGCGAACTTGTTTGTGCAGGGAACTGGCGTCGGTGTTGCGCAGCCTGGCGATTTCGGCGGCCCTACGGTTCCGCAATCTCCTCCCGGATCAGCGCGGCGTACCGCCTGCGCAAGCGGTGGACAGCGGTCTTTACAGCCGCCTCGCTCAGATTCAACTCTATGGCCACGCGATGATACGCGCTACGATCCTGATCGCCGGTCAGGAATGCTTTCAGTCCATCAAAGGGAGCGGTTTTCGCCGCGAGAGACGGCTTTTTCTTGAGAGTCCTCGCCCGCTCGCGCCACTACACCAGTACAATCCATGTTTCGAAGCTGGTTGCCGGTGGGCGGGCTCGTCCTCTCCCTGGCAGTTGCGGCCGCTATGCCGGGTGTTAGAGCCCAGTTCGTAGGGGGAACGCTTCCCGGTGTCCAGGTCAAAGCGACCGCGCGTTTGGACCTCACCAGCGCCGACACGCTGACTTTCCGGTCGGGGACAACCGAGTTGCACATCGCCTACCAGCGGATCAATACGGTGGAGTACGGCCAAAACGTGAGCCGCCGTTATGCCGCTGCGATTCTGATCTCCCCCGTTCTGTTGCTCAGCAAGTCTCGCCAGCATTTCATCACGCTCGGCTATGTGGACACGGAGGGCAAGCAGCAGGCGCTCGTGTTCCGCGTGAACAAAGGCGACATCCGCTCGGTGCTGGCGGGTCTGGAGGCGCGTACCGGCCGGCGCATCGAGTATCAGGACGCAGAAGCACGCAAGGCGGGCAAGGGATGAGCCTGCTCCCGATCGTCCTGTTCTGCGGGTTGGCAGCCGCGGACGCCCAGCCGTCGCCGGCCGCAATTGAAGAGACCAGCCTGCGGCAGTTGCTGACCATCCGCCGGGTATTTGTGGACCGGCTTACGGGCGGCGAGACCGCCGCGCAGATGCGCGATATCCTCATCAGCACCATGGAGCGCTCCAAACTCTTCATCCTCACCGAGAACCAGGAGCGCGCCGACGCAGTGCTGCGGGGCGCGGCCGAGGACCTGGTCTTCACGGAAACACACCAGTCGTCCGACGGCATCAACGCACACATGACCGCCGGCACGGGCCGGAGCTCGACCAGAACGACCGGAGCATATGGCGGCCTTAGTGTTGGCGATAACGAATCGGAACGATCGGCCGACCGCCGGCACGAAGCCATCGCCGCCGTGCGTCTGGTGAACAAAGACGGCGACGTCATCTGGTCCACCACCCAGGAGAGTCTCGGCGCGAAGTTCCACGGCGCCAGCGCGGACGTGGCGGACAAGATCACGGGCAAGCTGAAGGAAGATTTCGAGAAGGCGCGGAAGCTAAGGTAAGGCCCCAACCAGTTCCCGTTTTGCCAATTCCCGGCGCACGTCTGCGAGTTTGGCATCAACCTTTTGCTTCTGAGCTTCGCCGGGAAACGCCTGGAATGCATTGTTCGTTCGGAGTTGTTGAGAAGATACTGCACTGGTGATCAAGCCCGATGTGGTCGCGCCGGGCGTTCAGATCCTGTCGTGCAGCCCGCCCGTGAAGCGGGAAAATGGAACGTACGATTACTCCTATATGGATAGAACTTCCATGGCGACTCCCTATGTGGCTGGAGTCGCGGCGTTGCTGATGAGCGCGAAGCCCCAGACACCCGCGCGGGATATAATCGAAGTGATCAAGACGACGGCCAAGCACATCTCGTCCCCAGCGAATCGCCCGGACAATCGATGGGGTTACGGAATCGTTCAGCCGGTAGAGGCTCTGAAAGCACTTGGGTGAACCAGGCACCGGGAGCAAAGTAAGCGACGTGTTCGAAGCCCGTCTGCGCGGACTCAGAGCGAACGCGAAAGTGCGAGCTGTCGTGATGCTCCGCCGGGAGCGACCCACCGGCGGTCGAACACACGAAAGGGCCGATCAGGTTCGCCGCGTGAGGGAATCGGCTAGCACCGCCTTGCAGGAAGTAGACGCCATTCTCGCTCGCTTCCACGGGCGGCGCCTGGCCGAAGGGCCGAATGCGCTCGGGTACATCCCGGTGGAAACCACTTCTTCCGGCATACGCGCACTGGCACAATCCGATTCGGTGCGCGGCATCATCGAAGATCAGCCGGTCCGCCTTGCCATGTGACCCGCGCTCACACCAACACCAACGCCTCAACCGTCTCCAGCAGGTCGCGGCACGCCACCGGCTTCACCATCACGCGCGACACCATCTTCTCCTCCGGTTGCCCGTAGAGGTCCTCGGGCCATCCCGAGAGCACCACCACGGGCACGTCGCATCCCTGTTCGCGGATGCGGCGGATCAGCGTCAGGCCCTCTCGGGCATCGGGCTCGCCGGCGGCATTCGGAAATCGCAGGTCCATGATGAGCAGGTTCGCCCATCCTCGTTCCAAGTGACGGAGTGCTTCCCGCGGACTGAATGCCACTGCGACTTCGTGCCCCGCGGACTCCAGCACGGTCTTGCGCAGATCCAACTGCACGAGGTCGTCGTCAGCCACCAGAATGCGGGACATTATCTCAGCAGATCTTCCAGTTGAATCTTGGTGTCGGTCTTGGCGTCGCGGTACTTCACAATCACCGGCGTATACACCGAGATCCCCCAGTCCTTGCCAGGACCGCTCGAGATCGCGCGCGAACCCGCCACGATCACCGCCTCCTCGGGGATTACCAAAGGCTCATCGTCGGTAGCCCTGTGAACAGTATGGCGCACCAGGTCGTAGACCGGCGTGGAGCGATTCAGAATCGTGCCCGTGCCCAACACCGCGCGGCGTTTGACTACGGTGCCTTCGTAGATCCCGCAGTTGCCGCCCACCAGCACCTCGTCTTCCACGATCACCGGCAGCGCGCCCACCGGCTCCAGCACGCCGCCGATCTGGCTGGCCGCCGAGATGTGGCAGTTCTTCCCGATCTGCGCGCAACTCCCCACCAGCGCGTGCGAATCCACCATGACGCCGTCGTCCACGTACGCGCCCACGTTGATGTACATCGGCGGCATGCACGTGACGCCCTTGCCGATGTAGCAGCCGTCGCGGATACTCGATCCGCCGGGCACAATGCGGACGCCGCTACTCGCCGTAAAGTGCTTTACAGGGTAAGTAGATTTGTCAAAAAAAGGCTGGCGCTCGGAATCCACCGACATGTCCACGATTCCGCCCATGCGGAAACCCAGGAGAATGCCTTTTTTGACCCAGGCGTTCACGTGCCAGCCGGTGCGCGCGGCCGGGTCCGGCTGCGCCGCGCGGATGATGCCCTGGTTGAGCGCGGCCTTGAACTCCGCAAAAAGCCGGAAATGCCGATCGTAATAGACCGACGGTTTCTCGTCGTAGAGACTTTCGATTTCAGCCTGCAACGGGAACCCTCCCGAGCAGGCCAACCGATTCCAGGACCTTCTCGATCTTCGCCATGCTGGCCGGGCTCGGCGGAACCATCGGCAGGCGCCAGGCCGGCTCGAGCAGCCCCATCAGGCCCATCGCGGCCTTTACGGGAATCGGGTTCGATTCCACAAAGTTCACGTTCATGAGCGGCAGGTAGCGCGTCTGAATCCGTCGGGCTGTTTCGAAGTCGCCGCTCAGGCAGGCCTGGGCAAGCTGCGTCATCTCGGCGGGAATCTGGTTCGAGACCACCGAGATGATGCCGCGGCCGCCGAGTGCCATCAGCGGAATGGTGATGGCGTCGTCACCCGAGAGGACCGTGAAGCTGGAAGGCACTTCGTGCAGCACGTTGGCCATTTGCGAGATGTTGCCGGATGCCTCCTTCACCGCCACGATGTTCTCGATCTCGGCCAGCCGCGCGAGTGTGGACGGCTCCACGTTTACGCCCGTGCGGCCTTGCACGCTGTACACCACGATGGGCAGCCGGATGGCGGAAGCGATCGCCTTGTAATGCTGATACAGGCCCTCCTGCGTGGGTTTGTTGTAATACGGTGTCACCGAGAGGATGCCGCTGACGCCCATGCGCTCCAGCTCGCGCGCGAGATCGATGACCTCGTGGGTGTTGTAGCCGCCCGCGCCGCCCAGCACCGGAACCTTGCAGTGGGCTTCTTCCAACGCGATCTCGATGACGCGCAGGTGCTCGGCGCGCGTGAGCGTGGGACTCTCGCCGGTGGTTCCGCAGGGAACCAGAAAGTCGATGCCCGCCTCGATCTGCCGCCGCACCAGGCGCCGCAGCGTTTCCTCGTCAAGCGAAAGATCGCGCCGGAACGGAGTGACCAGCGCGGTGCCGCATCCTGTGAACATGTGCCACCTCCCGTACGACAGGCCTCCTGGCCTGTCACGCTAGACAGGCCGGGAGGCCTGTCCTACCCACTCATGAAAACCCTTTTTGCCGATCACCCACTGCGCCGCCTTCAACGCCCCGCGGGCGAAACCTTCGCGGCTGCGAGCGCTGTGCCGCAGCGTGATCGTGTCCGCGGCGGAATCGAAGCCGATCTCGTGCGTCCCGGGGTGCGCCCCTGCGCGATTTGAACCGGCGTCAATCGCCCGTGCGTATCCCGCCTTCTTCATCTCCTCCACCAGCTTCAGTAGTGTACCCGACGGCGCGTCCTTTTTGGTGGAGTGGTGGATCTCCCAGGCCCACGCACCGTATTCCGTCTCCGACGCCAACAGACGAGCGGCCTCCGTCACGAGCCGGAAGAATGCATTCACGCCCACCGAGAAGTTCGGGCTCCACACCAGCCCAATCCCGTTCTTCTCCACTGCAGCTTGGACGTCGTTCACGTGCTCCAGCCATCCGGTGGTGCCGATCACGATGTTGACGCCTAGGGCCGCGATGCCCTGGACGTTCCGCAACACGGCCGCGGGAATCGCAAAATCGATGGCCACGTCGATGTCCCGGAAATTCTCCGCGGTGATGCCTTCGAAGTTGCTGTTGTTGAACTCGTCGAGTTTCAGCGCCACAGCGAAACCATACTGCGGCGCAAGCTGTTCGATGAGCTTGCCCATCTTGCCGTAGCCTACGATGGCCAGGCGCTTCGGTTCAGGCATGTACTGCCTCGTTGCGCTCGAATACGGCCGGGTCGAGCTCGGCGAAAAATTCGCCATGCAGGGCCTCTACCGCGCCGGCCAGGTCCGCCTCGGCCACTACGAAGCTGATATTGAGCAACGACGCTCCTTGCGAAATCATGCGAATGTTGATGCCGTCGAGAGCATTGAAAACGCGTTTCGCCACGCCCGGCGTGAATCGGATATTCTCTCCCACCAGGCAGACGATCACATTATCATGTTCCACATCCGCTTCGGCGAACTGGCGCAGGTCCGACAGGATCGCGTCCACGTTCTTGCGGTTGTCGATCGTCAACGAAACGCTGACCTCGGAGGTCGAGACCATGTCCACGGGCGTTTCGTAGCGGTCGAATACTTCAAAGATGCGATGCAGAAAACCGTGCGCCATCAGCATGCGCGTGGAGTGAATGTTTACTAGGGTGATCTTCCGCTTGCACGCAATGGATTTAACTATGTTCTCGCAGGGAACCCGTTCCGAGGTGATGCGCGTCCCCGCCACATCGGGCCGCCGCGAATTCAGTATCAGCACCGGAATGTTCCGCTCGATAGCCGGAACCACCGTGGCCGGGTGCAGAACCTTGGCGCCGAAATACGCCAGCTCGGCCGCCTCGGCGAACGAGATGGCCTTCACCCGATGGCCGCCGGCCAGGATTGCCGGATCGGCCGTGAGCATGCCATCCACATCCGTCCAGATCTGGATCTCCTCGGCTCGGATTCCCGCGCCCACGATCGACGCCGTGAAATCGGACCCGCCGCGTCCCAGCGTGGTGGTGACGCCTTCCGGTGTGGAGCCGATGAATCCGCCCATGACCAGGACGCTCTCGCGCGCGAGCGCCGACACTGTCGCCGCGAGGCGCGCGTAGGTCTCCGGGAAGTTCGGCGCCGCCTGGGTGTGGCGCTTGTCGGTAATGATAAAGTCGCGCGAGTCCAGGTGCTGGGCGTTCATTCCGAAATGGCGGAACGCCAGGGTCACGATGTAGCTGGACAGGCGCTCGCCGTAGCTCGAAATCGCGTCGATCGAGCGCGGCGTCAGTTCGCCCAACACCGCCAGGCCCTTCACCAGCTCGGTCAGTTCCTGAAAGTGCTCGTCCAGAAAACCGTCCAGTCCCGCGCGCTCCGAGAGCGGCACCACCATGCGCGCCTCGCGCGAGTGAAAATCGCGCAGGTCGTGGATCTGGCGTATGTATTCTTCGCGCTCCCCGCGGATCGCGGTGTCGGCGATGGCCAGCAGCTTGTTGGTGGTCTTGCCCATCGCCGAGACCACCACCACGGGCCTGCGTTCTTCGCGCGCCTTGACGATGCGCGCCACGCGCTCGATGGCGGCGGCCGACTCCACCGACGTGCCGCCGAACTTCATCACGATCATCAGTCGAGCATCCCTTCCGAATGCATCAGCTCGGCATTCAGGACGGCGGCGCCCGCCGCTCCGCGGATGGTGTTGTGGCCCAGCGCGACGAACTTGTAGTCCAGCACCGGGCAGGCGCGCAGGCGGCCCACAAACGCCGCCATTCCGCGCTCGCGCTCCGCGTCTTTGCGGGGCTGCGGCCGGTCGGTCTCTTCCATGTAAATCACCGGACGCGGCGGCGCGCTGGGAAGCTGCCGCTGCTGCGGAACGCCGGAGAAGCTCTCGAACGCATGGCGCAGATCGGCCTCCGAAGGCTTCGAGCGAAACTCCAGCGACACCGTCACGGTATGCCCATCCACCACCGGCACGCGGTTGCAGTGCGCGCTCACCTTGGCAGCCAGCGGCTCGATGTGGTCGCCGCGAAATTCGCCCATGATCTTCTGCGTTTCCTGCTCCATCTTCTCTTCTTCGTTGCCGATGAAGGGGATCACGTTGCCCACGATGTCCATCGACGCCACGCCCGGATAGCCCGCGCCCGAAATGGCCTGCAGGGTGGTGGTGACGACCCTGGTGATGCCGAACTGCTTCAGCGGCCCCAGCGCCATGGTGAGCACGATGGTGGAGCAGTTCGGATTGGTCACAATCTGCCCCTTCCATCCGCGCGCGCGCTGCTGGGCGGGAACCAACTTCAGGTGGTCGGGATTGATCTCCGGCACCAGCAGCGGCACGTCGCGCTCCATGCGGTGGTTCCGCGAATTGGAGACCACCACGTGCCCAGCTTGCGCAAACGCGCGCTCGATATCGGTCGCCACCGACGCATCCATCGCCGAGAACAACAATCGCGGCGCATTGCCCGGCTGGCAATCGTCCACCGTGAGGTCGGCGACCGTGTCCGGCGTGCCGCCCGCCAGGTGCCAGATCATGGCGTCCCGGTACTTCTTGCCCGCGGAGCGATCGCTGGCTCCCAACCACTTCAGGTCGAACCACGGGTTGCCCTGGAGAAACTTGATGAAATGCTGCCCCACCATCCCGGTGGCGCCTAGAATGCCTGCTTCGATTC
>JBGPKH010000063.1:0-22283 GCA_041485845.1 Bryobacteraceae bacterium | reverse complement strand
CCGCCTGAAACGCGTCCCCGTCCCCCCGGCCCCCGGCCCCCGGCCCCCGGCCCCCGGCCCCTGGCCCCTGGCCCCCGGCCCCCGGCCCCTGGCCCCTGGCCCCCGGCCCCTGGCCCCTGGCCCCCGGCCCCTGGCCCCCGGCCCCTGGCCCCCGGCCCCCGGCCCCCGTCCCCCCGGCCCCCGGCCCCCGGCCCCTGGCCCCCGGCCCCCTGCCCCTGTCAATCTTTCCATTCTGTCGCCAGTCGCACCAGCGTCCGGACTCCCACTCCCGAGGGGCCCTTGGCCATCGCCGGTTTGGCGTCGTCCAGCCACGCGGTGCCCGCAATATCCAGGTGGACCCAGGGTGTGTCCTCGGCAAACTCTTTGAGAAACATCGCCGCCGTCACCGCACCCCCATATCGGCCCCCCACGTTGGCCAGGTCGGCGAAGGCGCTCTTCAGGTAGTCCTTGTAGTCGTCCTCGAGCGGCATCGCCCACATCCGCTCCCCCGCCGCCTTGGCGGCCTGGAGCACGCGGTCGCGCAGCGCATCGTTGTTGGCGAACAGCCCCACGTTCAGATGACCCAGCGCCACTACGATCGCGCCGGTCAGCGTGGCCGCGTCTACCAGGTGAGTGCAGCCCTGACGCCTCGCATAGGTGAGCGCGTCGGCCAGGATCAGCCGGCCCTCGGCGTCGGTATTGATCACTTCGATCGTCTTCCCCGACATGGCGGCGACGATATCTCCCGGCCTCTGCGCCCGGCTGCCCGGCATATTCTCGACGCACGGTATGAAGGCCGTCACGGGAATCGCCGGCTTCAGTTGCGCGATGGCCCGCATGGCGCCGATCATGGCGGCGCCCCCGGCCATGTCGTACTTCATCTTCTCCATGCCGTCCGCGGGCTTGATCGAAATGCCGCCCGTGTCAAAAGTGACACCCTTGCCGACCAGTCCGAGGTGCGCCTGGGATTTCGCGTTTTCGGGCTTGTAGCGGATTACGATCAGGGCCGGCGGCTCCGCGCTCCCTTGCGCTACCCCGAGCAGCGCGCCCATGCCGAGTTGCTCCATTTGGCTTCGTTCCAGCACTTCGCAGCCGAGGCCGTATGCCGACGCAACGTGTCGCGCGGCCTCGGCCATCTTCGCCGGGGTCAGCAGGTTGGCCGGCTCGTTCACCAGGTCGCGCGCGAAGTTCTGGGCCTCCCCGATGATGCGCCCGCGCTCGGCTCCCGCGTCTAGGCCGGGTGCGTTGCCGGTTACCGCCACGGCAAAGCTCGCCACCTGTTTTTTTTCGTTATCGGTCTTGTGACGGTTCGCTTCGTAATCTCCCAGAATCGCTCCTTCCACCGCGGCGCTGGCGTTTTCCGGACTCGCCAGACCGGATTCGAGTACGAATGCGATCTTTTTCACCGATTTTGATTTCAGGTGCCGGAGTGCCGCTCCCGCCAGCTTGCGCAACTCCGCCGCGTCGAGCTTCTCGGGCTTGCCCGCCCCGGCAAGCAGGATCCGCGTGGCAGCCATGCCGGGCACGTGGTGCAGCAGGGTCAATTCCAGCGATTTCCCGGAAACTTCGCCGGTATCCGTAAGGTCGCCCGCGCCAAATCGTTCCTCTTTCCTCCCCTCAAAGACCGGCACCACCAGTGCGTCAGCCTCAATCTGTTCCAGCGGTTTTCTTTCGATCGCGATCTGCATCACCATAATTGTGCAGGAGTCAGGAGCGCCGTGCAAACCCGAAGTTCGCGCGCCAGCCACCGTCGAGTGCAAGGCCCACGGCCCACGGCCCGCCGCGGCCCACAGCCCACAGCCCAGGGCCCACAGCCCGCAGCCCGCAGCCCACAGCCCACGGCCCACGGCCCGCGGCCCACAGCCCACGGCCCACGGCCCACGGCCCACAGCCCGCAGCCCACAGCCCGCGGCCCACAGCCCACAGCCCACGGCCCACGGCCCACAGCCCACTGCCCGCGGCCCACAGCCCACAGCCCTCGGCCCGCAGCCCACAGCCCACGGCCCACAGCCCACGGCCCACAGCCCACAGCCCACGGCCCGCGGCCCACAGCCCGCAGCCCACAGCCCACGGCACCGTTGCGCCTGCCTTTCTTCCATTTTTGGAATCCGCAATCGGGGTGGGATCATCCCCTATTTGGGGGTTATCTCATTGTTTTTACACGCCCCTCTGGAAAACCGTGGTATAGTAAGGTAGAAATCTTTGGGTGAGGTATTACCAAAAAGTGTAACGCCTTGATCCGGGAAGTCGTCAAATAGCTGTAGACAGCGGTGCTCTCCGGGAGAGCTGGTGGAAAAAATGGCTGATCTGTCGCAACCCAATAACCCGTTTTTCTCAAACGCCGACGTTCATTTGTCGCGCCTGCTGGTGTCGGAGGTGGAAGAACCGTGGTATCGGTCTTTCATCCAAAACGTCAAGGAAGCAATTAACCCACCCCAGCTCCCACCCCTTCAGGTGACGTCTAAGCCCGTTGCAGTCAAGGACATCTGGGGCCTCTACGGACGCCAGAAGAAGTCCTTCATGATGTCCACTGGGTTTCAGGTTCTGGTAGTCGGGATCGTGTTTGTGCTCTCCATCACCAAGCCCGGGCAACAGGCCATCAAACAGGCCGTGACGCTCTTCACCCCAGTCGACATCGACCCATTTCAACCCAAGGCGGCGCCGAAGAAGCAAGCCATGGGCGGCGGTGGCGGTGGCGGCGATCGGTCTCCTCTACCTGCGAGCAAGGGGCGCCTTCCAAAGCAGTCTTTGCGGCAGTTTACCCCGCCCATGGCGGTGGTGAACAACCCCAATCCCAAATTGACCATGGAGCCTAGCATTATCGTTCCGCCGGATGTGAACCTGCCGAACGTGAATATGGCCCAGTACGGCGACCCGCTCGGAAAACTCGGACCGGCTTCGAACGGACCGGGCTCCGGCGGCGGCATCGGTTCCGGTTCGGGTGGCGGCGTCGGTTCGGGCAAAGGCGGCGGCTTCGGTCCCGGTGAAGGCGGCGGCGTCGGCGGCGGTGTCTACAAAGTCGGCGGCGGCGTGACCGCTCCAGTCGTGATCTACAAGAAAGACCCCGAGTACTCCGAAGAAGCTCGCAAGGCCAAGTACCAGGGCACGGTGCTTTTGGCCATCGAAGTCAGCCCCGACGGCAAGGCCACTAACATCCGGGTAGTTCGGAGTCTGGGGCTGGGCCTCGACGAGAAGGCCATGGAAGCCGTAAAGGTGTGGAAGTTCAAGCCCGGTTACCGGAACGGCCAACCCGTGACGGTGGCCGCCACCATCGAAGTCAATTTCCGGCTGCTGTAGGCCGCCAAAACCCGCTCACAGATGAGCGGTTCTTGCAGATAAGCTGCTGATCCTATACAAGAGTGGGGTGGAATACCTGGAGCATACTCCCATGGACGCCTCCGTGTTTATGTCCACGCCGAGACCTCCGGCCCGAAGCTTTCGCGACCTGCTGGTGTGGCGCAAGGCCCACGAGCTCGTCCTCGCGGTCTATGCATTCACCGCGGGCTTTCCCAGGCAGGAAACGTATGGTCTGGCGCTGCAAATGCGGCGGGCGGCAGTGGCGGTTCCGGCCAATATCGCCGAGGGATTCCGCCGTCGCGGCAAGGCCGACAAGGCGCGCTTCATGAACCTGGCGGAAGGATCGCTGGAAGAATGTCGCTACTACCTTATCCTGGCTCAGGATCTGGGATACGGAGACGCCACCAAGCTCTCCAGCACGCCGGAAGAAGTCAGCCGTCTGCTCTACCGAAGCCCTTGCCTAGCTAATTAGGTCACCTCGCAGATGCCGTGAAAACCTCCTCCATAGCCAGACCTGTGCGGCAACCCGGCGCGGGCTTCATCTGGTCGCGCGTGTCGGTCCAGATTGGATGCGCCACGCCGCCGAAGGCCACCAGCCCGGAGTAGTCGCCCTGCTGGTTGCCGTAGTTGATCCCGAGGCAGGGAAACAGGCCGTTACAGTCGTGTTCGTTGGAAATCTGGCTGGAGACGCGCACGTTGGCGGGCCACCTTATCGCATCGCTCGACCGCGCCAGGAAGATATCGGTCATGAAGCGCGCGCCGGTAGTGTCGTGACGCGTATCGTAGAACGAAACGTTCACGTCGCCGGTAACGGGGTCGACCGAGAGCCACTGGTTGAAGCGGTCCACCGGGAAGGGGAGTTGGTCGGTTACGGGCCGCGGCTTGGACCACGTGGCCCCACGATCATCGGAGTATGCCAGCAGGATATCGGTCACGCCGGCCGCGATCAGGTCCATCCACGAGCAATACAGGCGGCCGCGGCGACGTCCCGCGGAGCGGTCCGTGTCGCAGGCTGGGTACACCAGGGCGCCGCGTACCTGCTCGGCGGGGATGGCGGCGTCGAACGCCAGCGCCTTGTCAGCAACCACCACCGGGCTCCCCCACGTCTGGCCACCGTCGAACGAGCGGTTGAAAGCGATGGTGTTCGCTTCGTAGTCGTTCCAGGCCACGTACGCCTCACCGTTCGGCCCGACGAACGGAACGGCGCCGATGGCCTTGCCCGGCCCGGTGGAATTGTCCGCGCGCGCGATGGCGAAGGTCTGGCCCTGGTCGGCCGAGCGCGCCACCCGCACGCCGCCGCCGCTCGAGCCACCGGCCGCCGCGTCCCAGGCAATGTACACACGATCGCGAAACGGGCTGCTGGGGCTGGTGTCGGCCGTGATCATGGGCTTGTCATTAAAGTGGTTAGAGCCGGATTCGAATGCGAAGAAGGTAGAGGTCGGATAAGTCTTGCCACCGTCGGTGGATCGCGCCACGGCCATCTGGGTTCCCTTGATGCCGTTGCCCGCTGAGAAGAACACCACGATATAACCGTAGAAGACGTTGTCCTGGGTGTCGAAAGCAAGTGTCGGGTCCGATCCGAACCGCGTGTCGTTAGTACCCGCCAATGGCGGCGGCAGCGGCAAATCCACGCCGCCCCAGTTCACGCCGCCGTCGGTTGAGGAGTAGCCGCGCATGGGCAGGCGGAAGATTTCGTTCGAGCCGGCCGCCAGTATCTTCGGCTGGTTGGGGTTCAACGAGATGTAGGTCTCGCTTTGCGGGCCGCACTCGGTCGAAACGTTTACGTTCGGCCCCACGGCCAGGGAAGCCGAAGGACCGCCGGCTTCAGCCGCATTCTGGAGCAGGTACTGATACTTGGCCCACCACGTGGGGTAATTGGGATCGAGCTTTTGGCCTGCGCAGATCGAGGCGGCCAGGACGAGGAGGAACGCGGTTGATCTCATATGGGCCAGATTAGCCCCGCCCGCGGTTCACGTCAAGATTGGCCGGCTCCCCCGCAGTTGCAGGCTTGGAGGAGACCGGACTCGATCGCGAGTTCCCGGATGATCCATCGGCCATCGCGCCCAAGAGCGGGAGCGGGCGATACCCTGCGACTGGGATTCTCAACTGCGAGCCGGACGGACCTCTACACCCGTTGCTGGCGCCCTTCCCGCCCAAAAATCAGGTCCTCGGTCCATATGGGCCAGCCGGTTTATTTCGGCGCGTGGGGGCTCTCCGCCTGGTACGCAAGCGCCATGTATTTCCCCATCGCCATCGTGCTTGGATTGGCTCTCTGGTCCTTCCGCACCACCCTCTCCGGCCGGCGGCCGCTAAGGCTAAAAGACAACCTTTTCGACGTTTGAACGAGCTTGTGGGGCAGGTTGGCAACCTGCGGCGGATTGCTAATCCGCTGGCCCCACGAGCGCCTCGGGGATCGCTCTGGACGTCGCTGGGCGGATTGCCAATCCGCCGCAGATTGACAATCTGCCCCACAAAACTTCCTCAGGGCAGTTCCCCCGATTCGGTTAAGCCACCGCGACGATCTGAAGGAGACCCCGATCGAGGCCTGGTGCGCAGCGGCGTATTGGCTAACGCTAACCGCCCGGCAATCGCGGATGTCAATAGCAGAGCCGGAATCAGGAGAGGGCCGTATCCGAGGGATAGATGGCCGAGCACCACGGCTGCCACGGCAGACCCGAGAGTGGTGACGATGACCGTTCCAAACACCCAATCGGAGGTCGTGGCGAGTTGCTGCCGCGAAGGGCCGAGCGCGATCAGGATAGAAATGGGCAGCACAAGCGAGAGGCCCCGCACACCGCGCTCGCCAGGGCTTTCCGATCCCCCGTCATGTCGCCAACAGCTCCGCCAGGATGCGCGCGGCCACTTCTTTACCGCGCTCGCCGACTTCCCCGACGGGCCCCACGCACGAGGGGCAGCCGGCTTCGCACCCGCACGCCGCCAGCAGTTCCGCGGTCTGTCGGAGCAACCGCGGCGTCAGCCGGTACAGCGGCGCGCTCTGCCCGATGCCGCCGGGGTACGCATCGTATAAATACAGGTTGGGCTCGAAGGTCTCCAGGCCGCCGGCGATCTCCTCGCTGAGGGCCACACCGAGATCGCGGGGATCGCACATCAGCAGCAGGGAGGCCACGGTTCGCAGGGCATTGCCCAGGCCCGCAATGCCGCTCTGCTTTTCGGTGGGAGTGTAGTCGCTCAGGCGCGCGAGAAAGGCCGCGGGGAAGTGCAGCCAGAACGCCGTGGTGTGCATCTCCTGCTCGGGCATCGAAAGCTGCCCCGAGCCCACGTTTTCCATGGTGTAAAACTTGATCTTCTTGAAGCCCACGATTTGCCGATTCACCCGCACGTCGCCATGCACGCGCCGCGCGGCGGCCAGCGCTTCACCCTCGAATTCTTCCAGCACCCTGACCTGCGTGTAATCGATGGCGTCGGTGTAGTAGTCGCACTGCACGCTGCTGACGTAGGCTTTGCGCTGCCCGTAATCGAAGCGGTCCACGTGGAAGAGGAGGCCCTGGTGCAGGTAGATGGCCTTCTCGTGCAAAGTGGTCAAGGCCGCGGTGAAGGCGACTTCGGCGATCACTTTGGGCTCGTGAGTGGTGTCGACCACCACGAAGTTATCGCTCGAGATGGAGCGCAGGCTGGTGGCGTCGGCGGGGTAGGTGTCGGAGGTCCAGTGCCAGGCCGCGGCGGAATGGTGCAGGAAGCCGCTCTCTTCGAGGAAGCGGCAGATCTCCGTGGTATCATGGCGGCCGAACTTCTCGCCATCGCGGATGGGCAGCTCGAAGGCCGCGCACTTGAGATGGGCGAGCAGGATTTCGAGGTTCTCCGGATTGACGTATGCGTGCTCCGGCGAACGTCCGAAGAAGTAGTCGGGATGCTCCACGATGTACTGGTCGAGGGGCGCGCTGGAGGCCACCAGTACGGCCGCCGAAGTGCTCTGACGCCGCCCGGCGCGGCCCGCCCGCTGCCAACTCGATGCGATGGTGCCTGGGTAACCGGCCATGATGACGGCGTCGAGCGATCCGATATCGATGCCCAGCTCGAGCGCGTTGGTCGCCACCACCGCGCGGATCTGGCCATCGCGCAGGCGTCGCTCGATGTCGCGGCGCTCGCGCGGCAGGTAGCCTCCGCGATATCCGCGCACGGTCTCGCTGGGAATGGGGCCGGAATCGCAGGCGTCCTTGAGATAGGTCACCAGAATCTCGGTGGCCAGGCGATTGTTGGCGAAGACCAGCGTCTGCAATTTGCGCTCGATGAATTCCAGCGCCATGCGCCGCGACTCGTTGATGTAGCTGCGGCGGATGCCCAACTGGCGGTTCACTACCGGAGGATTGTAGAAGATGAAATACTTCTCGCCGCGCGGGGCGCCGTTGCGCTCCACCAGCTCGAAGGCGTCGCCGGTGAGCGCCTCGGCGAGCTCGCGCGGGTTGGCGATGGTGGCCGAACAGCAGATGAAGCGCGGCTGCGAGTTGTAGAACTCGCAAATGCGCTTGAGGCGCCGGAACAGGTTCGCCAGGTGGCTGCCGTAGACCCCGCGGTAGTAGTGCAGCTCGTCGATGACGATGTAGCGCAGGTTCTCGAAATAGCGCGCCCACTTGGTGTGGTGCGGCAGGATTCCGCTGTGGAGCATGTCGGGGTTGGTGAGCACCACGTTGGCTCGCTGGCGGATGGCCTTGCGCGCGTCCTGCGGTGTGTCGCCATCGTAAGTGAAGGCGCGGATGTCCGAGCCCATTTCTTCGAGCGCGGTCTGCAATTCGTGAAGCTGGTCCTCGGCCAGCGCCTTGGTGGGGAACAGGTACATGGCGCGCGCGCCGTCGTCGCGCAGAAGCAGGTTCAGCACCGGCAGGTTGTAGCACAGCGTCTTCCCGCTGGCGGTTGGCGTGACGATCACAACGTTCTTGCCGGCTTCGGTTTGCTCGAAGGCCTCGGCCTGGTGGACGTAGAGGCGTTCGATGCCGCGCCGGTGAAGGGCCGACCGCAGGCGGGGGTCCACGGCGGCGGGAATATCGGCGAAGGTTCCTTCGGTGGCGGGTTCGTGGTGGATGGCGCGGACGGGGGAGTCGGGCTGCTGGTGGATCGAGCGGAAGCGCGAAAGGACCACTTCGAGCGACGGCTTGGTGGAGACCGCCAGTTCCTGGGAGAATTCGGGAAATCCGAGCGAGAGGTCCATGTTTTAGTTTCGCCTTTTCTTTGCTACGGTACAACGCGGTCCCGTATTTCCGCAAGTTGCTGGGCAGTTTTGAGTCGCAGCCGCTTCAAAAGAGACATTGAAAAGGGAAAAGGAGGTCTTGGAAGCGCTATACTCAACACCGCGCACCAAAGGTACAGGCCCTCAGTCGAATCGCTTTATACTAGCAGGACCTATGTTATTGATAACAGGTATGTTGTCCAATATCGAATGCGTACGTATCTTGAAGACACCTAACCTCTGATGTCCTGTTCCTGTATATATCCTTCTTCAATTAACATCATAATGTCTTTTTTTCTGTTACCGCTCCAGTACGACTCATCGAAGGTTTCTGTAGCTTCGTTTTTGTCGTACCGCTTGCCGATCTCCGAGCTCTGTCTTGCCCAACGTTCTAACGCAGCTTGCTCGCAAGATTTGACTACTGGGTGGTTTTCCAACTCATCAAGCTGCTCCTCAGTCAGCTCAGAGTGAGTGAGAGCTGTAGCCCGTGCCTGCCGGAAAAATTCCTCTTGCTCTCTTAGGTTGCAGCCTTCGGGTTGAACGTCTTCCACGATAATCTTGGCCCGCCGCAGTTTCCAATGGGCGTCAAACCAGTCTTTTATCAGCCGTACGACTCCTGGAGCATTAACATCAATATTGCGTTCCTTGGCCTGACGTGATAGTTCCATTTCCCACAGAATGTTCTTATACTCCACTACGTCAGGATGACGCTCCAACTCGTCTAACTGGGAATCAGTGAATCGGCCGACGTCCAGAGGTCCTTCACGGGGCCAAAAGTTCGAAGAAGCGCTGCACTTCCATCCGCGACCATACCAGTTCGGTAACGGCAGGCGATCTTCGCGTTGGGGGCCCGGTCGTGGACGCCAGACGCTCCCCTCGCAGGCCCTCCTGTTCGGGAACTCCGACTCCGGATGTCCGAACTGTCGGCATGGTCGAGGTCGTTTCCGGGTCGGAATCTCGGGTCCCCGCCTTTGCCGCGTTCAACGACTCCGACAGCCGTTCCGCGAACTCCATGTAGCTCGCAAAACGATCTTCCGGCTTCTTCGCCAGCGCCTTGGCAATCACCTCCGAGGTTCGCGGCGATACAGCCGGATTCACGGTATGCAGGGGTGGCGGTTGTGCCTCCCTGATCTGGAACATCAGGGCCGTATCCGTGTCCGCGGCAAAAGGTCTCTTGCCGCTGAGCATCTGGTAGACGATCACGCCCAACGAGAATTGGTCCGCCTTGCCGCTCACCTTGGCCGTCATAATCTGCTCCGGCGACATGTAGGACGGGGTTCCGAAAGTGAATCCGGTTCGTGTGACCGGCTGGGACGCAATGCGCGCGATTCCAAAGTCGGTGATCTTGGCTTTGCCGTCCGGACGGACCAGGATATTCGCCGGCTTCACGTCGCGATGGACAATCCCTTCGCTGTGGGCGTAATCCAGGGCATCGGCCATTTGGGCGAGAATCGAGACCACGGTCTTTCTGGTCTTGCGGCTGGCCGTTGGAAAGTGTCTTTTCCAAGGAGGAGCCGTTGACCAACTCCAAGACCAGGTATTGCAGGTCACCCTCTTCGCCGAGTTGATAGACAGTGACGATGTTCGGGTGCGAGAGCTTGCCGGCGGCCGCGGCCTCGCGGGCAAATCTCAGCTTGAGTTCAGTTCTTTCTTCCGGGCTCGCAAACTGGTCGGCCCGGATGATCTTGATCGCCACGGACCGGCCGATGGCGGAGTCGAATCCGCGGAAGACCACGCCCATCGCCCCGCGGCCCAGTTCTTCCAGAAGCTGGTAGGGACCAATGGATTGCATCGACATGGGTTCCCATATTTTATCGGAATCGCAAGCGGCAGCCAAGAGATCCAAGCTCCGGGAGATGCAGTTCGACAGCCAAGATGATTCTCGGTGAGATGGCTGGAGGAGAATTGGAAGCCCTCCGGAGACCCGCCCAATCCGATGGCCTACGGGGTAACGACCGCGAGTTCTGGAAACACCTCAAAGTCATCGGTGTTGAAGGTGTAGATTCGCTTGACGTCGTTGGCCTGCATGGTCGCGACGATTTGCAGGTCAAATACGTTTCCCCCAGTCACGGGGTGCCGTTGCAACAGTTCCATCCAACCCTCGACTGCACGCGCCGGGATCGGCAGCACCTGCAGGCCGGGAAGAGCCAGCATAGCCGAAATTATTCGCAGTGCTTCTGCCGGAGAAGAGACTACGGCAACGCGGCGCGGATTGGTTATCACCGAATAAAACTCGCAAAGTATTTGCGACGTCACATACAGCGTCGTGAACGGGTCACGCGCGGCTTCAAGCAGAGCGCGTGAGGCCGCGTGCTGCGGGGCGTCTGCGTTCACGGCATAAGCCAGAACGTTCGCATCGAGCATCCCCGGCTCAACGGACATCGTCGTAGATGTCCCGCCGGTGCAGAGCGCCCATCGCACCGAGGTGCAAGATCGGCAATTCGGGGATTGAGCCGGTGCTGGCGGCGGGGGCTGTCGGCTCGCGTTCGTTCATGAGCCGTTCGAGCAGTACATCCACAGAAATGCCTTGTCTCCGGGCTTCGTCAGTGAGCCGTGCTTCGGTTTCACCCGAAATTTCGATACTCATAGAGTGCTCCTGTTTTCAGGTTACCGTAACGGCTGATTTAATGCCTGTAGCCGTTTTGGCAAGGTCGGGCTGTCGGGCTCTCAGGTGGCCATCCCGGAGCATCTCGGACCGCAAATTATTTGCGGTTTTGGTCCGAAATCAGGGATGTCCCGCCAGCCACCCGGAACCCATAGTCCGCGTATCGAAACTCCGGTGGAATGCTGCTGCGCGCGGCACACCTGGAAAACTTGATGTGGTGGCGCCAGGCTCCTCCGCGCGAGGATCGCCGTTTGCCCAAGTCCGGTCCCCGCGGATCTTCCAAGGGGGAAGCGTAGTAGTACAAAGGATCGTACCAATCCGAGCACCACTCGTGAACGTTCTCGCACATGTCGAACAAGCCGTAACCGTTCGGCGGTGTCATGCCGATCGGTTCGGGACCGTTTTGCCAGCGGCCCGCTTCATAGTCGCGCGGCTGGTCGCCCCAGGGATAGAGCCTCTGCTCCAGGCCGCCGCGCGCGGCGAATTCCCATTCGGCTTCCGTCGGCAAGCGAACCTCCGTGCCCCATGCGGCCGAGAGCCAGCGGCAGAACTCTACGGCGTCGAACCAACTCACCGAAGTCGCCGGCAGCGTGGGGCATTCGAAGGCGAACTTGCGGAATAGGGCGAAGTCGGCGTTGGTCACCTGATAGCGGCACAGACGAAACGGCGCCACGGTGACGCGGTGTACCGGGCGCTCCTCATCGCGGCCGTCGTCCTGGCCCATGAGAAACTCGCCGCCGGGAATGAGAACCAGATCGTTTGGGGTCATCTTCCAAAAGGGAGAACTGCAGCTTGCGTTCGTTGGCGTCCACACGGTCGAGGATCACGCGGACTTGGCCGCCGATCGAAAACTCGCGGCGCGTGCGCTTGCCCACGATTTTACGGACGTTCTCCTGATAAGTGTACTGGTCGCCGGGCAGCGTGTCGATAGGGACAAGTCCTTCGATGAACAGCTCCGCAAGCTCGACGAACAGCCCGTATTTGGTGGTGCTGATGATCAGTGCGTCGAAGTTCTGGCCGACGCGTTCGGCCATGAACTTCACCTTCTTCCACTCCACCAGCTCGCGCTCGGCTTCGGCCGCGCGGCGCTCGGATTGCGAGCATTCGCCGGCGATCTCGGAGAGGCCGGCCAGGGGTTGGGGCTGCCCCACGAGTACGCCGCGCAGCAGGCGATGCACCATCAAATCGGGATAGCGGCGAATGGGCGAGGTGAAATGCGTGTAGGTGTCCGCCGCCAGCGCGAAATGGCCTTCGTTATCGGTGCTGTAGCGCGCCTGCTTCAGGGAGCGCAGCATCAGGTAGCTGAGAATGCGCTCCTCGGGCTTGCCTTCGATCTTGGCTACCAGGCGCTGGTAGTGTTTCGGCGAGATCTTGAGTCCGGACTCGGCCATCACGATTTCGCGCCGCTGCTTCGAGCCGTCGCGGTGCCGGTCCGTATAGCCGAACTTCTTCACCGGGATCGCTCCGACTCCCAGCGAATAGCCGAAGTGCGCGGCCACCTCTTCAAATTCCATCACGCGCTTGGGGTCGGGCTTCTCGTGGATGCGGTAGATCGACTCCTCCACCGAGTGCGCCAGGTGCGAGGCCACCGCCTCGTTGGCGGCCAGCATGAACTCCTCGATGAGGCGGTGCGCGATGTTGCGCGGCGCGCGCTTCACGCCGGTCATCTCGCCGAACTGGTCGAATTCGATGAGCGGCTCGGGCAGGTCGAAATCGATCGACCCGCGGCTCACCCGCTTGCGGTTGAGCACCAGCGCGAGCTCCCGCATAAGCTCGAACCGCGGCGCCAGCGGCTGGTAGCGCTCGCGCAAGGCCTCATCGCCTTCGAGCAGCAGGTGCACGCTCGTGTAGGTCATGCGTTCCGCGCTGCGGATCACCCCGGCGGTAAACTCCTGCGCCACGATCTCGCCCTGGTGATCGATCTCCAGCAGCGCCGAGAGCACCAGGCGGTCCATCTTGGGAAGGAGCGAGCAGATGTTGGTGGAGAGCTCGTAGGGCAGCATGGGCACCGCACGGTCGGGGAAGTAAACGCTGGTCCCGCGCAGACGCGCCTCGACGTCGATGGGGGTTCCGGGCCGCACGTAGTGGCTGACGTCGGCGATGTGAACGTGGAGCGCGTAGTTGCCGCTCGCCAGCTTGTCGACCCACACGGCGTCGTCGAAGTCGCGGGCGGTTTCGCCATCGATGGTCACGATATCGACCGCGCGAAAATCGCGGCGGCCCGCGAGCTCGCCGGCGTCGATCGTGCTGGGGACGATCTGCGCCTGCTCCACGACCTCCGGAGGAAACTGGTGCGGCAGGTGGTGCTTCCGGATCACGATCTCGACGTCCACGCCGAAATCGTCGGGGCGGCCGAGGATCTCGATCACGCGGCCGACCGGGTTCTCGCCCTTCTCCGGGTATTCGAGCAGCTCCACGTTGACCACCATGCCGTCGAGCTCGGCGACCGCGTAGACCTTGGGCGGTTCGACGCCAATGCGGTCGAGGGACGGGCCGGGCTGGGGGAATTCCATGCCCTCGGGAATCTCGATCCACTGCTGGATGCGGTCGTCGTGCGGCGCCACGTACTGCCCGCGGCGCCCGATGCGGAATTCGCCGACCACGGTGGGGTGCGCGCGTTTCAGCACCTTTACGATTTCACCGTCGGCGCGGCCGTCCGACTGGATACGGGTGACGCGCACCACGACGCGGTCGCCGTGCATGGCCTTCTCCGCCGATTCGGGCGGGATGAAGACGTCCCCGGCGATCCCTTCGATGGGCCGCTCGGCGATCAGGAAGCCGTAACCGTCGCGGTGCATCTGGAGACGTCCGACTGCGAATTCGCGGCTGCGGGCGGTGACGGCGTAGTGGTCGGGGCGAAGCTCGATGAGGTCGCCGCGGGCGGTGAGGCGGGCGAGGGCGGTTTCCAGCTCGACGCGTTCGACGCCCTTGGCTCCCAATTCGCGAACGAGCTGTTTGAAGTTGGCCCGGGCGTGCGGCAGGCTGGAAATGTGGTCGAGCAGGGCCGCATCCGTCATATCCCGATTGTAGATCGTCGCGCGCACGCACCACCCAGCCAGTTCGAAGCTCGCTTTTCCGCGAAACCGCCCTCCTGGTCCAGCGTGTGGCGCCTCCGCGCACCGAACGGGGCGCCCACCGCTACATCGGAAATCCTTCGTCCGTCGATTTGAGCGTTCATCGCCGGAACACAAACCACTCGCTGGCGGCGAAGTTCAAGAGCGCACAGACTCCGATGGTGGCGATATTGGCCGGCAGGTATGGCAGGTGCAGGGTGCCCACCAATAGTCGCATCAAGGCCAGGTTCCCCAGCAGGGACACGGCGCCGTTGCCGGCGTGAAAGCGCACCAGACGAAGCGCCGCATCGCGCGCCCGGCTGCGGACCACCTGCCGGGTGCGGTCTTTCCACGTGAAACGCTCGTGCCAGACGAAATTGTGCAGCACGGCGGTCTCGACGGCGATCGCCGTGGCCGGCAGATAGCTCATATGCAGACCGCTCACCAGCAGGGCGAGGCAGGCGAGCTGGACCAGGATCCCCACGGCGCCGACGAAATTGAATTTCAGCCACCGGATGGCCAGCGGATTCACGGCAGCCGCTCGGCATTGTACAGTTGCCGCGTGTGCCGTATCGCCGCCCAGATCAGCATCGCCGCCATACCCGCGATCCCGATCGACCCGCCGATATCGAACAGCAGAAAATGCCGGCCGAACAGCGTCACCACGGGGCGGTAGAACAGCGCGATGTTTCCGATGCAGAGGAGCAGCCGCAGCTCGGTAGGGCCGAAGCTCCAGAAAGAAAGGTGAAAGGAGCCGATGGTGTAAGTGGTGAGATAGACTTCGATGGAAAGCAGCAAATAGGCGATCAACAGCCCGAGCGCGATGAACGGATGCATATAACTGGAGAGCGCCAGCCCTCCCATCAGGAAGAAGGTGCCGATGGCGTCGGTGACGTGATCGACATAGAAGCCGTAGCGCGGGCGCAGGCGGTTGCGGACCCTGGCGAGGGTTCCGTCCAGGCTGTCGCCGAACCAGTTGACCGCCAGGGCCACAATCACGCCGATCAGCGCCCGCCGGTCCCGGCTGGCGGCCCAGTAGCATGCGCCCGCGGCGAACATGGCGGCGAAGCCCAGCAGCGTGAGGTGGTCCGAATTCACCCACATCGGCATGCGGTGAGCGAGCCAGATCAGCATCTTCTTTTCGGCGGTGGCGAGGAAACTGAGCTGCTTGCGCTCGGCGTCCTGAAATGATGGACTGGGCATGGCCTGTTACTCGACCATCTGCGGGTGCGAGAACAGAAAATGATCGAAGTAGTAGTGCATCAATAATACGGTGAGCACCACTACAAAGTAACTCTGGTCCGCCGCCATCGGGGTAAGGGCCCGGACCACCAGGGTTAACAGCACCATCACTCCCGTGGCTCCCAGGAAGCAGGCGTAGTAGGCCGCCATGTTGTCGCGGCGCACCAACCGCCGCACGAACGGATTCTCGATCTCACCGCGCTGGTCGCGAAGCCGGTTCACCAGCCACAGCAGGAACAGATACTGGAAGGAATGCCAGGTGTTGTATCCCTGGAACAGGACATCCAGATTGGAGCCCATGGGCAGGCAAAAGGAAACCACGGTTGTGATGCCGATCAACAGGGTCTTGGGCACGCTGCCGCGGCCATTGCGGAATTCCGTCACCGTTTTGAAGATCCAGGCCGCCAGGAAGGCCGCGAACACGGTGCCTGCCAGCAGCGGCAGGTGAAGGCCCATTACGAAGTCCGGATAGGGCAGCACCACGCCTCCGACCAGAAACTGGCGCAGGGAGAGCTTGTAGAGACCGACGGGATAGAGTCCCGTTAGAATCAGGCCGTAATCCACGTAGCGCGACCAGCGCTGTTCCGCGAAGGAGCTGCGCGTGCGGTAGCAATCCGTGAGGTAGATGATCTGGTGGAGCACGTGAAGCGATGCCCACGAGAAGAAAAACGTCACCAGGAAGGTGTAGTGGTACACACCAAGGTAAACCACCAACACGGGAAGAAGAAACGCCAGGTAGGCGTACCAGCGATAGCGCGACCGGAAGTTCGGATCGAGGAACGTATACGTGACGGTGGAAAAAAGATGCGGTCCGCCGATCAGCGCAGCTACCGCCATGTTGATCATGTTCACTGCCTGTTGCTGCTTCCAGCCGGCGGCTTGCGCCAGCCATGCCATCAGGAACGGAAGCGGTACCAACACGGCGCTGAAGATGAGCAACGGCAGGTCCCAGGACGGCTTATAGATCCATCCGGGCTCCCGCCGGGAGATCAACGTCGGAGCCTCCGCAAATGCGGCCATGCGATTGATGATACGCCACCCGGGGCGGGCATTCAATTGTGAATCACCCATTCTCGCGCCGAGGCCGCGTTGGGATATCATATGCGTCGAACGCCATTTCGACACGCACACCCCGGGGGGATCTGTGCCTCCGGCGGGTTTCTCCGGGGCCGCGCGACCCAACCACTCTCTTCGAAACAGGGCTTGTATTTGTGGCTTAATGGACATAGCATTAGAGTCAAAGGACCGGATAATCAGATGAAACTGTCTTTTGCCGTTGCGCTTCTGGTAGCCGCGAGCTCCGCGGTCTACGCCCAAACCGCGATGCCGCGGATGGCTTCGGTCGAGCCCATGAATGGGAAGGTGGGGGATGTCATCGTGGTCACCGGTGAGAACCTGGCGAAGGATTCGGTCGCCAAAGTCTACCTCACCGATGGCACCAACGATTTGCAGGTCGACGTCTCGGAGCAGACCGCTACAACGATCAAGTTCAAGATTCCTGCCAAAGCCAAGCCGGGACGTGTCGCACTCATGGTCCTGACCGCCGGCAAGGAACCCAAGCTGATCGAGCAGCCGGTGAAGGTGACGGTCGAAGAGCCATGACGCCGGCCGCGGCCCAGCTCACCAGATTCCGATAACCTTCCACCACAGCGGCCCGATCCCCATCCAGATCGCCAGGTTGAACAGGGAGATCAGAAATCCGTAGCGCCACCAGTCGCCCTGGCGCACGTAGCCGGCGTTGAAAAAGACCGGCGCGGATCCGGTGCCGTAGTGCGTCATGGCGGCGTTCAGATTTGAGAAATACGCCAGCGGCAGCGCCGCCAGCATGGGTGGGACGCCGCCCGCCAGCGCTGCCGCCAGAAACCCGGGGTAAAGTGCCGTGACGTGCGCGGTCATGCTGGCGAAGCTGTAGTGCACGTAACAGTACGCCGCCACCAGCGCCAGCAGAACCAGCGCCATCGGCCACCCGGCCATGAGGCCGAAGAGTTTTCCGGATAGGACTTTGATGACGCCGATCTCGTTCAACTGGTCGGCCATCATCACCAGCGGTCCGAACCAGATCAGCGCATCCCAGGCGCGCTGTTCGGCCAGCAGATCGTCCCACGTCAGGACCTTCGCCAGCAGAATCGCCGAGAGGCCCGCCAGGGCGACGAACGTGTTGGGGATGCCGTGCCACGGCGACGTCACCCAGCCGGCCATCACGCCGATCATGATCGCAACCAGCCACTTTTCTTCGCGGCTCAGCGGACCGCGTTGTGCGAGCTCGGCGCGCGCCAGCTCACGCGCGGGAGAGGTGTCGCGGATTTCGGGCTTGACCCAGCGGTAGAGCAGCCAGGGAACGATGGTCAGCGTGAGGAAGCCAGGGACCACCGAACCGGAGAACCACCGCAGCCAGGTGAGCTCCACGTGGGCGATCTTTAGGGCGAACTCGGCGATCAGCGGATTGGCGGCCATGCCGGTGAGATAAATGGCGGAAGCGGTGTAGGTGGTGTGGAAGGAAACCAGCACCAGGAACGTGCCGATCAACTTGGCCGTCGGGCCGGGCTCGCTACCGAATGCCGCGGCGACGCTACGGGTGATGGGGAAGACCACGCCGCCGCCGCGCGCCGTGTCGGAAGGAATGAATGGCGCCAGCACCAGGTCGGCGGCCGCGAGCGAGTAGGCCAGACTCAACGGAGTGCGCGCGAATCGCTGGATGAAGAGGTAGCCCACGCGTGTTCCGAAACCCGTCCCGGTAACCGCGCGGGAGAACAGGAACGCGGTAAAGACCAGCCACACCGTGACGTTGCTGAACCCCGAGAGGATCTTGGCCGGCGGCAAGCTGCGCGTGACCGCCAGGACGGTCATGGCGATCACCACGCTGACCCCCATCCTGACCGGCTGCGCGACCAGCGCGACGATGGTGGCCACGAAGACGCCCAGCACGCGGCTCTGTTCGTGATCCAATCCGGGAAGAGGGAAGAAGGAGACCAAGGCGCCCGGGATCAGGACCACGGCCCAGCGCCACCACTCGGTGCGGCTGGCCGCGAGGGATTTGGTCTCAGGCTGGATGGTAGTAGCCAAAGGATCACTTTAGCGCAGAGGGGCCGTCTGTCAAATCACGCGCATGATATAATTCGGCCTACCCAGAGAGTTCTTCGTGGCGAGGCCTGAATCCCGAGGACTGACATGCGTACACCCAACCGTTTGATGATTGCGGCACTGGCCGGAGCCCTTGCGGCCTCGCTACTGCTGGCGCAGGAGCAGCAGACCCCGCCGGCCGGCCCGGGCGGCAGACGCGGAGGACGTGGCGCCGCGGGACCCGGCGGGGCGGGCGGAGGTCGCCGGGGCCCGAACTTCCCGCAGCAGACGCGACCACTGGCTTCCCCGGAGATTATCGCCCGCGGCAAGGCCGTCTACGGCGTCAACTGCACCGCCTGCCACGGCGCCGACCTTCGCGGCGGCGACCAGGGCGGTCCCAGCCTGCTCCGCTCGCTGGTTGCGTTGAGCGATCAGCATGGCGAACTGATGGCGCCGATCGTGCGCGGCGCCCGCCAGGACAAGGGCATGCCTGGGTTCAACCTCAATGATTCCGACGTAACCGCCATCTCCGAGTACATCCACAGCGTGCTCGCGATGGTGGGTTCGCAGGCGCGCCCGCCAGGGGCGGCCGATCCATCCGCGCTCAACGTGCTGGTCGGCAGCGCGTCCTCCGGGGAGGCGTACTTCAAGGCGAAGTGCGCAAGCTGCCACTCGATTGCGGGTGATCTTAAAAGCATCGCCTCGAAGTATTCCGATCCCCGAACGCTCCAGAACACCTGGGTGTCCGGTGGCGGCGGCGGCGGACGCGGCGGCCGTGGCGGCGGCCCCACGAAACCGACTCGCGTCACGGTGACTCTCGCCGGTGGGCAGAAGCTGGAGGGCCTCCTGGTTCGCAAGGATGACTTTATCGTGACGCTTACACTTGCCGATGGCACGCGCAAGTCCGTCACGCGCAATGGCGACGTGCCCAAGGTCGAAGTGCATGATCCCGACGAAGCGCACAAAAAGCTGGCCCCCACGCTGGACGACAAGGACATGCATGACGTGACGGCATATCTGGCAACCGTGAAGTGAATCGACAAGGTTACTCTCATGAAACGGCTCATCATCGCCTCTTCGTTATTGCTGGTCCCCGGTCTCGTCTTCGGACAGGGCGGCCTGGATCAGACCGAGATCCTCAAGCCCCTCGGAGATCAATGGAGCACGTACTCCGGCGACTACACCGGCAAACGCTACAGTTCGCTCAAACAGATCAACCAGTCAACCGTCAAGAACCTGAGCCTCGCCTGGGTCGCGCGCTTCACTACGGGCTGCGGCCCGACCGGCGTGAGCAACACGGGTGGCGGCGGATTTGGCGGACGCGGTGGGGGCGGCGCACCGGCCCCGATCAACGCCGGCGGACTGGGCAACGGCGACCTCAACACGTGCGGAGGCGCCCGTCTCGGCGGCGGCATTCTCATGGTCGATGGCGTCATCTACATGTCCTCGCCCGATAACGCCTGGGCCGTCGATGCGCGCGACGGCACGATCCTCTGGCACTACTACTGGAAGACCCGCGGCGGCACGCACACCGGCAACCGCGGAATGGGTATGTGGCACAACTACCTGTACCTCGAAGTCCACGACGATTATCTGATCTGCCTCGACGCCAAGACCGGCAAGGAGCGCTGGAAGAAGGAAATCTCGAGCTTCGACCAGCAGTACTTCTCGTCCATGGCGCCGATCGTGGTGGGCAATCACATCCTGGTCGGCACCGGCAATGATATGGATGCCCCGGGCTTCCTCCAGTCCTTCGAACCGGAGACCGGCGAGCGCCAATGGATCGCTTACACCGTGCCGATGAAGGCCGGCGATCCGGGCGTCGAAACCTGGGCCAGCCTGGACGCCGCGCGTCACGGCGGCGCGCAGGTTTGGATTCCCGGCTCTTACGATCCCGAAACCCACCTTTACATCTTCGGCACCGGCAACCCCACGCCGGCCTACACCACCGGCCGCGGCGAGGGCGACAATCTGTACACCTGTTCCCTGGTCGCGGTGAACGTGGACACCGGCAAGATCGCCTGGCATTACCAGACGTCGCCGCACGACACGCACGACTGGGATTCCACCCAGACCCCCGTTTTTGCCGATATGCCGTTCAACGGCAGCACGCGCAAACTGGTGATGACGGCGGAGCGGAACGGCTACTTCTTCGTGCTGGACCGCGTCACCGGCGAGCACCTGGTCACCGGCAAATTCGGCCTGTACAACAACTGGGCTCTGGGCCTCGACGACAAGGGCCGCCCCAAGCGCAACCCCGCCAAGGACGCGACCATCCCCGGTTCGCTGGTCTCGGGCGACGTCACGAACTATCCGCCGCCGAGCTTCTCACCGGACACCGGCCTGTTCTATGTTCCCGAGAATAACTCACTGCGGATCACTTACCTGATCGACCCCGATCCGCGCGGCTCCATGGGCCTGGGCGGCACTGCCGGGGGCGGCGGCCTTTCGTACGGTTCGTTCATCGACGCGATCGACTACAAAACCGGCAAGGTCGCGTGGCGCCATGAAATCTCGGGGGGCGCCGGACTGTTGTCCACCGCGGGAGGCCTGCTCTTCAGCGGTGACGGTCAGAATCTGGTGGCCTACGAGGCCGCCACGGGCAAGCCGCTCTGGCACTCCCGCATCGGATCGGCCGGCAACGCGCCCGAGACTTACATGCTGGACGGCCGCCAGTACGTACTCGCCACCGGCGGCGATCAGTTGTTCGCGTTCGTTCTGAATCAGTAGTTGCGATGCGCGGCACCTGGGCTGTTGGTAGACGACCTGTGTCATCTGCTCGAGAGTTTGGGCTTCGAGAAACGAGTGCATGTTGATGTGGGACGCCATAAACGGTCGCAAGCGCGTTTATCGTTAGCAATCCGGCCAAATTTCCCACAACGGGACTTCCGGGGCGCCAGACGATATATAGTTCATCTTTCGGGAGGTGTCAACGTCCAACTAAGGAAATCACGGTACTGCGATGCGGCGTGCGTCGCTGGGGCGCGATAATGCATCTGTGCTGCCGAAGGCGCCGACTACCTTCAATGATAACCTCAGCGTGCTTTTCAGGAAGCACGTGGCTCCTCTCCTGCCGTCCCAGGATAGCGTTGAAAGACTGCATAGGACGCTCATGACTTATCGTCGGGGAGCACGTGTTTTCCCAATTCGGAACAGAGTTCAGTCCGAACGGTGCTGCACCATCCGCACTGATAGCGGGGATCAGATCATCTGGACCGACAATTCGCCCCCATGGGCAATTCATTCGATTCTCCTACATGGGCAGTTCCTGGATCAGCCATCGTTTGCGGATTGGTTGGAGAAGAAAATGCCGATTGAGTTCAACGTCGCGCGTGCGAGCAAGCAGGAAGCAATTAACAAGGCCAGATACCACGTTGCCCACTTATTTGATGTGCAGGCTGGCCGTGATAACTCTAAGCCGGAGCGCTGGTCCAGGCGTGAGGTTGAGGTAAGGCTCCTGCGAAACATCCATCCATGCAACGCGTTTTACGTCCCGATTCCCAAGTGGCGGTCCTACGGAAGAGATCCTGCGGTCAAGGCTTTCTTTTACAAACAGTAACAAACAGTTTTCGGACCGTTATGGACAATGTTGGGACGAGTTCCTAGCGAGGTCTTCGACCTCAAACCGACGAGGTATCGCGCAAGGCGGCGGCCGTAGATCTCTCTCGCCAAGCCGCAAGGACGCAAAGAACGCAAAACGGAGATGGGGTTAACATGGAAATACAAAAACCGTGGACCGGTCTCCGAGGTTAGAGCCTCATTACGCCGATAGGCGAATCCGCACGGCGGGAGAAATCCCGATTCAAGCGACTCGGTCGAAATGGCCGGGAGCATCCCATAGTGGTTTCAGTGAGGGCACTTGATG
>JBGPKH010000062.1:0-22586 GCA_041485845.1 Bryobacteraceae bacterium | reverse complement strand
TGTCGGGGTGCTCCTCCCCCCAAACTCGGCGCTGTGACTCCAGCGTCTTGTTGAGCGGAACTTCCGCCTGCGTATACCGGCCACCAATGCGGTAGGCGGTCGCCAGGCCGGCCGCGCTGGTCAAGGTAAGGTCGGATAATCTGGCTTCAAATGACTCAGAAGCGTGTCTGTCTTGCGTGCAAGAACAAGGGATGCGTTGCGCGCTGCCGCTTTCAGAAGCTCATCGAGCTCCCCGTGAAACGCGCCGCCTAAATGCGCAGGAAGATTTTTCGCTGTTGCATCCAGTAGAGCATGAGCCAGTAGGCTAGCAAGACAGCCAGGCCGCGCACGAAAGGCTCCGGCCCGGTTCCGAAGATCTGGAAGGCGTGCTGCCCCAGGTGAATGCGGAACGAATCGATGAGGAAGCGCTCGAACAAGTGCGCCATCAGGTAGGCGGCGATCGAGTTTATCCCGATCACGAGCAGCGGGAAGGCCCATTTGCGGTAGCCTTTCACCTCGATCAGCCAGCAGAATCCGGCGAGGAACAGGAAACAGACACCGCCGCTGAAGAGCGTCCAACTCGGGGTCCAGATCCGTTTCACCACGGGGCAGGTGCCGGTGAAGTGCAGCAGGAGGCCGGCGGCAATGCCGATGGCGCCGGCCATGAGCAGGCGCTTCATGGGAATGGCCGGCGAAGCTGCCCGGAGCCAGCGGCCGGCGACCAATCCCAGGATCATGGTGCCGAGCGTGGGAATGAAACTGAGGGTCAGGTATCCTCCTCCGTTGGCCACGAACGGCGCCGTGCGCGGGAACCGGTTGAGGAACCACTGGTCGAACGCATTTCCCAGGTTGTAGTTCTTGTTCCAGTGGGCGGCGAATCCCGAGTAGTGATGCTGCCAATCGGGCGGAACGCCCACCGCCTGGTAGTCGAATCCCGCGCCCGCCACAGGGTACAGAGCCCACGCCAGCCAGTAGCCGATGAGGATGGCGGCGAGCGCCGTCCACACCCAGCGCGGGGGACGAAAGCCGAGCAGAAACAGGATGGGGTATCCCAACCCGATCTGGGAGAGGGTATCTTCAAACGTGAAGTAAGTCTGGGGACGTGCCAGGGACCGCAGGAAGATGCCGAGCGCGATCAGCAGGAACGAACGCCACAGCGCGTGAACGAACATGCGGGGAAAGGTCCCGCCCTTCGCCATGCGGCTGGCGATCGAATAGGGCAGCGCGACACCGACCAGGAAGGAGAATCCGGGCTGGATGGTATCGTGCAGCGAGCAGCCGGCCCAATCCACGTGAGTCTGGTGGTAGGCCAGGAAGTGCCAAAACCAGTTTCCGGGAAAGGCGCGGGCGACGCGCGACAATTGCAGCACCTCGGCCATCATGAGCAGCATGACCAGGCCGCGATAGGCGTCTACCGCGATATTCCGCGCCACCGCCTTGGGAACCGGCGTCGGGTGCGCGACGATCGGAGTTTCAAGAGCAGCCTGCAAGTTTCACCCCCGGCTGCATTCCACAGTAGTCATTGCGCACGCGGAATGCAACCGGGGGGTGAGCCCTCACCCGGAGTGAGCCCTCACCCGGGGTGAGCCCTCACCCGGGGTGAGCCTTATCTCCACCCATAGCGATAGTCGCGCGTACCGCGATAGTCGCGGCGCAGATCGCGGCGGTCGTAGTAAGCGTCGTAGCGGTCGCCCTGTGTGTCGCGCATTTGCGCGCGAAGCGCCTGCTGATCGCGAGCCAGGTCGGCGGCGATGCGGGCGGCTTCCGCGGACCGGCCGCAGCGGATGGCTTCATTGAGCTGCCATTGATCGCGCGCGATATCGGCGCGCGCCCGGTCCAGGTTATCGCGGTCGCGCCCCATGTCGCGCCCCATGTCGCGATAGTCACTGCGCACATCGCGGCGCTCGCGGAACACATCGCGCCAGTCCTGCGCCGCAAGAGTCGACGCGCCGGGCAGCGCCATACCGGCCGACAGCGCGAGCCATACAAACAGTTTGGAATTTCTCATCTTCGTCTCCCCTCTCCAGGGCCTCGTTTGCCGCCCTCACCTGGAATAACGCACGCCGGACAGGAATAGTTATCGGGATGAAAGGGAATTCACGTTAAGAGAATTCATGTTTACAGAAACTTACACAGGCCTTCACGATGGGTATGTGCCGCTGATATATGTGTGCAACTGGTGGATGGTGTGCGCCTGCGCGGAGATGATGGCGTTGACCAGATCGCCGATGGACACGATTCCCACCACGAGGTCGCAAGCCAGTATCGGCAGATGGCGAATGTGGTGCTGCGTCATGATCTTCATGCATTGATCCACGGTGTGATCCGGCGTGACGGTGATCAGGTGGCGCGTCATGATCTCGTGAACCGGAGTATCTTTGGAGGATCTTCCCTGCAGGATGACTTTGCGGGCGTAATCGCGTTCCGAAACGATTCCCACGAGGCGGCCTTCGGACAGCACCAGCAGGGCTCCCACGCTATGTTCCGCCATTAGGGCGATGGCATCGTAGACGGTGGCATCGGGAGCGACGGACCAGATGTCGCTCCCCTTGCCGTTCAGAATCGAAGCGAGGGTTTCGGTCAAACTCCACCACCTTTCGAGCATTCATCTTATCAGGCAATTTACGTCCCGGCGACAGGAAATGTGAGATTCCGGCGTGCGGTGCGGCGCCATTCCGCGTCCGGGGCCACAAGAATAACCAGCGTCCGCAAGCCCTTGCGCGGGTCAGGGTCCCGCTATACACTGCGGGTGGGGAGGTGTGATATGTCCGGACCAGATACTCCCTACCCTTAAGGAAGCCGGCGGTTTCGGACACTGCGGCATCGGGCGGCGAGGCCGTCCAGGTCGTGGCGGCGGCCTCATCCTCGGGTCTGGCACAACTGCGGCGCATTTTGGGCCATAGCCGCTGGACTCTTCGCGAAGCGGCAACTCTCTCGGCCGCGATGGCCGCGCTCGACGAGCAACCGGCTGTGGTTTTGATCTGTGAGGCCGTGCTGCCCGATGGCAGTTGGAGGGAACTGCTCGATCACACGCTGCGGCTTCCTCTGCCGCCTCCGCTCATCGTGGTCGCGCCTCACGCCGACGATCGCTTGTGGATGGATGTGCTGAACTGCGGAGGATACAATCTGCTCGCCATACCGCTTGAGGAGAGGGAGGTATTCCGACTGGTGAGCATGGCGTGGCGGCATCTCCGGGATCGCGCGCAACGGCGAGTTCGGATGGCGGGCACGTGAGTCGGGGTACTCTCGAGTCATGGGAACCGCACGCTTGCACAAGTACCAGATCACCAACCGGTGGACCGGCAACCTCGGTACTGGAACCTCCGCTTACAGGGCGTACAGCCGCAGCCACGAGTTGAGCGCGGCGGGGAAGGGGGCGCCGATCACGGGCTCATCCGATCCGATGTTCCGCGGCGATGGCACACGATACAATCCGGAAGAATTGCTGGTGTGTGCTGTTTCCGCGTGTCACATGCTGTGGGTGCTGCACCTGTGTGCCGATGCCGGAATCGTCGTCACTGCATACACCGATGATGCCATCGGCGAAATGTCGGAACACGAGGACGGGTCGGGCGAGTTCACGCGCGTGGTTCTGCGGCCGCGCATCGCGATTACCGACCTAAGCCGTATGGCGGAAGCGGAAGCCATCCACGAGCGCGCGCACCAGGTGTGCGCGATCGCCCGTTCCATGAATTTCGCGGTGGAAGTGGAACCGTCGGTGACCGGGGCGGTGTAATGCCGGGGTGCGCTCTACGGCCTCAGGATCACCTTCATCAGGTCTGGTTCGTGACGATAGAGCCGCCCGAACCAGGATGGTCCTTCCGACAGCGGCGCTACGGCGCTGATCAATGGATCCACCCGGATCGCGCCCCGCGCCATCAAGTCGATTGAGGATGGATACTCGCCGCACGAAGCGCACGAGCCTTGCACGCGAATCTGGCGCGTGACGACGGCCTGCAAGGGCAGGTCGATGGCGGGAGCGATGTTCCCCACCAGCGTGACGGCGCCGCCTTTGCGCACGCTGGCAATGGCGGTGCGGATCGGCTCGGTGGCGCCCACGCACTCGATCGCCACATCGGCGCCGCGGCCTGCGGTGAGCTCGCAAATGGCAGCGGGCGCGTCGTCTGTTTTGGAGTTGATGGACTCGGTGGCGCCGAGCGCGCGCGCCACTTTCAAACGGGATTCCTCCAGATCGACGGCCACTACACGCGCGCAGCCGGCGGCGCGCAGCGCCTGGATCGCCAGCAGGCCAATCATGCCGCTGCCCACCACGACGGCGCTCGAGCCCATGCGCAGCGGCGTGAGATTCACGGCATGCACCGCCACCGAGACGGCCTCGATCAGGGCGGCCTGTTCGTAAGTGAGGTTGTCGGGCAAGCGGTACATGGTGCGGCGCGGTACCGCCACGTATTCGGCGAAGGCTCCGTGCCGGCGATACTCGCCCGGGGAGACGCCCAGCACTTGCCGGTTGTCGCACAGGTTGACGTCTCCGCGCGCGCAGAAGAAGCACTGGCCGCAGTAGATCGTGGAATCGAAGGTGACGCGGTCGCCGATGGCGAGGTCGCGGACGTTGGCGCCGGTTTGGGCGACGTCGCCGGCGGCCTCGTGGCCCATCACCAGGGGCGGGATGCGCCGTCCCGTGCTGCCGTCGAAGCCGTGGACGTCGCTGCCGCAGATGCCGCAGGCGCGCACGCGCACCAGGACGTCGTCGGGACCGATTTCCGGCACCGGCATGGGCACCAGTTCGAGATTCAGGTACTGCTTCAGGAGGAGCGCATCCATCACTCGCCATGGTACATGAAAGGCGGGGGTTGGGGGTTGGGCCGGTAGCCCTGCGCTTCCAGCCGCCGGGCGGCGCGCACGCTCGAGTCTTTGCGCGGCTGTTTGGGAAGAAGTGCTTCGGGGCTATCATGAAATCAGGTTTTCCCATGAAAACGTGGCTTCGGCTTTACGCGCTGGTATTGTCAATGGCGGCGATTGTGGCGATGGTCCCGCTGGTTCCGTGGGCCATCCATGCGCAGCGGGGCGCGCCGCCCGGTGCGGAACAGGAGGACGCTCACCTGCCGAACGGCAAGTTGCAGCGCGACGAGATCCTCAAGGCCGAGCACGCGCAGAACTTGAAGGACGCGGCCCAGTTGATCGAGCTTTCCGAACAGTTGAAGGAAGATCTGGAAAAGAACGACCGCTTCGTGGTCTCCATGGCCACCCTGAAGAAGACGGATGACATCGAGAGACTGGTCAAGAAAATCCGTACCCGGCTGCGGCACAATTAGTCGCTGCGGACGGGCGCCGCTGCTCAGGGCGGGGCTGCTTGGCGTGCTGGCATGGGGCCGCCTGGCTGCGCAGACTCCGGCGGAACTGCCGCGGCCAGCGGTTTCCGCGACGAAGACACCAGCCATCGCCCTGATCGATGCCGCGGATGCCGCCCAGTGGCAGACCTGGGCGCAGGGGGTGGGCTGGAGCGTGATCGCGCCTTCAGGCACGGCGGCGGCGATCGATCTGCGCGTGCAGGCGCTGGCCGCGGCCGTGCAGGAGGCGATCCAGAAGGGCGGGGTCGACCCGGGGCACGTCTACCTGGCGGGCCGGGGCGAGGCGGCGGCCGGGGTCTTTTATGCCATCTCGCGGGTACCGGACCTGTGGGCGGCAGCGGTGGCGCTAGGCGGATCGCCGCAGCCGGCGATCGACACGGATCGCATTTTCACCGCGAATTTTACGAACGTGCCCGTGCTATGGGTGAGCGGCGGAGCCAATGACGAGGGTTTGGCCGGTCAACTCAAAGCGGCCGGTTTGAATCTGGAGTGGCGTGCGGCGAGTGCCACGAACAACGCCGCAATCTTCGAGTGGCTGTCCAAACGGCGGCGCGACGAGTTTCCGGCGGAGATCGACTGCGAAACGAGTGCCCCCGGTTTCGCGCGCTGCTACTGGATCCAGATGGACAAGTTCGACGTGAACGAGCGCAACGACGTGCTCCCCTCGACTCAGTTGAAGGCCGGATCGCGTGCGGGGCTCGACCTGGGCGGCTTCGGTTATAAGCTGGACGATCCGGGTCCCGGAATTCTGGTCTCGTTTCTCCCGGAGAAGTACGGCGGGCCGTTGAAGATGGGGGACCGGATCATGGCGCTGGACGGAAAGCCGATCGAGAATGGGCGCCAGTACGCCGAGAACATGTCGATGGCCGTGGAGGAGAAGGCGGTGGTGGCGGCGGTGCAGCGAGGTAAAGAGCGCATCCGCATGGAGACCCGCATTGTGCTGCCGCGGCGGGACCCGGTGATTACGGCGCGGGTGGAGGCGCAGTACCTGCCGCAGGATAAGGAGATTCAAATCGTCAGCCGCACCGTCAAAGAGATGCGCGTAACCATTCCTCCGCATTGGGCCGAGGGGACCAAGCTTTTCTGGAATGGGCTATCGCTGGAGAAGATCGAAGCGCCGGGGTGTTGGGTGCTGACGGTGGATAAGGAACTGCTGCGGGCGGCGAGATGTCCTTAGATAAAGGAGCCCCGCGCCGGCAGATGGAAATCCGGAGCGGGGCCTTAGAAAAGCCCAGACGAGGCAACCCACCAAAGCGACAAAACCTCAAACAGAAAAACCCAATCTTCACATTGCACGCCGAATACCAGCCGTAAGCCGCTGATTCCATTGGTGTGGGTGGAACTGGCCTTCCGAATTCCGTAGAGCGGATACAGTTTTCCACAAATCGGATCGGGAGTATTCCGGAGTCGATGTGCCAAGGTACAATCGGATTGAGTGAGTTCCGCGCCCTCCCACGCAGCCATGGCTCCGGCGGACACGCGATCCGGAGGGGGGAGAGCCTTGGCAGGCTTTCTGCTTTCGGGTTTCCTGATGGCCTTGCTGGGGGCGATTCTGCCGGCCTGGGGGTACCATCGCGACCCGCCGGATTTCACCGCAGTCGGCAACTACTTTCTCAGCCTGGCGGTAGGGATCGTCGCCGCCGCCAGCCTGGCTCGTCGCATCATCGCGCGGCGCGGATTATCGTTCCTTCGAGTGTTCGCCTGCGGGCTTTCGTGTGTAGCGTTGGCCTATCTGGCTCTAGTTGAACCGCCACTCTCCGAATGGTGGCGAGTGGTCGGCCTGCTGGCTCTCGGAATTGGCGCCGGCCTTCTCAACATGGCGTCGTTTTACGGGATTTCCAACAGCTATCAGTCGGATGCCGCGGCCACAGTGAACCGAGGGGGCATCTGGTACGGCCTGGGGTGTTTGACGGCGACCCTGCTGGTGGCGGCATACATCCAGCCGGGCGTCCTGATGTTGATGGCGGTGGTGCCCGCCATTTTTGCGGGAATCTATGTCAGAAGCGTCCACCCCGCGCCTCCCGCCGTCACCCAGCCCTCGCTGCGCCAGGCGCTGGCGGATTTCCGCAGCCCGGGCGCCATTATGTTCGCGCTGCTCCTGTTCTTTCAATTCGGCAATGAATGGTCGATTGCGGGGTGGCTGCCGATCCTGCTGATCCGCCGGGTGGGACTCAGTCCCAAAGCTGCGCTTCTGACATTGGCGGTGTACTGGTTGTGTCTCATGACCGGCCGTCTGGGCGCGGTGGCGATTCTCCCTCGCGTGCGCCATGGCCGCCTGCTCATGGGCAGCGTCCTGCTGGCGCTGTTTGGGTGCCTCATCCTGTATTTGACGAATAACGGCTTCGGGGCCACTATGGGAACCATTTTTGTAGGAAGCGGTTACGCCAGCATCTATCCTCTGGTTTCGGAGGCGATCGGGAGGCGGTTTCCGTATTATCATCCGGGCTTTTTCAATGGCATCTTCTCCTGGGCGCTGGTGGGCGGACTGGTGGCGCCGGCGACGCTCGGTTACGCGGCGGCGTCACTGGGCGTGGGAGTGGTGATGGGGATTCCCCTGGTTGGAACGTGCACGGTGATGATTCTGGTTCTACTGATCTGGTTGGAGGCCAAGGTGACCGGAAGATGAGGACAGGCTACCGGGCTTTCGTTTTCGCGCTGGCTTGCAGTCTTTCGGCGGCGTCGCTGCCGGAGAGTATCGAGCGGCTGTTGGCGACCACTCCCGGCGCGCGCACGGCGTTTTGGGGGATCCAGGTTGTCGACGCCTCCACCGGCAAAACCCTGTATGAGCTGAATGCCGATCATTTCTTCGTGCCCGCCTCGAACACCAAGCTGTTCACCACGGCGCTGGCGCTGACGCGGCTGGGACCCGATTTCGCCTTCCAGACGCGGGTGCTGGCCGATGGCCCGCCGGATGCCGATGGACGAGTTCGCGGCGCGCTGAAGCTGGTGGGCGGCGGAGATCCCAACCTCTCGGCGCGAGCGATTCCCTACAAGGCAGGCCCGGTGACGGGCAATCCGCTGGTGGCCATCGAAGACCTCGCGGACCAGGTGGCGGCTCGCGGGGTCAAGCGGGTTGACGGCGGCATCGTGGGTGACGACACCTGGTACTTGTGGCAGCCCTATGCCTCGGGGTGGGCCATCGAAGATCCGCAATCCGACGACGGACCCGCGGTTTCGGCGTTGACGGTCCACGATAACGCGCTGTCGCTGAATGTTCGGCCGGCAGCGCGGGAAGGCGATTTGGCGGCGCTGACTCTAAACCCGGCTCTGGAGTATTACCGCATCGACAACCGTGTGCGCACGGTCGCGGTGGGCGGAGAGCGGCGCGTCCGCTTCTCGCGGATTCCCGGCAGTCTGGAGGCGCGCCTGTGGGGCTCGCTTCCGCTGCGCGACCGCGGCGTGGACCTGTTGTTGGGGATCGAAGACCCGGCCCGCTATGCGGCCATGGCCCTGCGCCGGGCGCTCGAAGAACGGGGAATCGTGGTGCGGGGGGATACCGCCGCGCTGCACCAGTATCCCAATGAGGCGCCGGACCTCACTCAGGCCGCGGCCGGCACGTCCGTTTCCGGCACGGAGCTGGCGCGGCGCCTTTCCGCGCCCCTGATCGAGGACTTGCGGATCACCGATAAGGTTAGTCAGAACCTGCATGCGGAACTGGCGTTGCGGGCGGTGGGACGCGCGCGGCGGAACATCGGGAGCTTCGAGGCTGGCCTCGAGGAGTTGAAGGCGTTTCTGACCGAAGCGGGCATCGAAGCGGACGGGTACAGCCTTCACGATGGGTCGGGCCTCGCGCGGCTCAACCTGGTGACTCCTGCCACGGTGGTCAAGCTGTTACGCTATATGTATGGTTCGACGTTACGAGAGCAGTGGATTTCGCTGCTGCCGGTGGGCGGCCAGGACGGGACCCTGAGTTCGCGTTTTGGGGAGAGCGCCGCGGCCGGGCGGGTGTACGCCAAGACGGGATCGCTGGCGCATGTCAGCGCGCTTTCCGGGTACGTGCAGCGTGCCGGCGGAGGATGGGTTGTCTTTTCCATCCTGGTGAACAATTACAACGCGCGCATCGCCGACGTGCGTGGCGTGATGGACCGAATTTGTAATCTGATAGTGGAGTAAAGGCCCTCTATGCCGATTTACGAATACCGTTGCGAAGACTGTGGAACGAAGTTTGAGAAGCTGGTGCGCCGGACGTCGGACGCACCGGGAATCGAGTGCCCGTCGTGCGGGCAAAAGCATCTGACGCAGGAGCTTTCCACGTTTGCGGCTCACGCCAGCGGGAGCTCGAAATCGGCCGAGATGCCGGCTTGCCCGAGCGGGAGATGCAGCAATCCGGGGATGTGCGGGCTGAATTAGCAGCGCCTACTGGGTGTTGGAGCCAGCGGAGGGAATCGAACCCCCGACCCGCAGTTTACAAAACTGCCGCTCTGCCGACTGAGCTACGCTGGCGCAGAATCAATAACTTACGGGGAACTGGAGCCGTCTATGAAGTGTAGACGTGTTCGCCCAGCTCATCCAAGAACGAGTATACCTCAAAGGCACGGATGGGCATCACCTTCATGACCCTGCGCCGCCGATCCCCGGCGATCTTGCGCGAGGTGGCCAACACGCCACGGTCGGACTGGCACACCGTACACCTGGATGTGCCGCACCGCATGTATCGGACTCCCAAGGTCATCGACCAGCAGGTGAGCTGGCGCGACTATGAGGGTCCGATTCGGCAAGGGCCGATCGCCGGCTTGGGGCACGAGGAGCCCACGGTCCTGCTCACCAACGATCTGCGCACCCCGGCGGCCCAACGCATTACCCGTTACGCGCAACGCATGTTGATCGGGAACGGGCTGGCCCACGCCGTCAAGTTCGTTCATCGGGATGCGTTGAGTCTCCGCGGTCCGCCTGAAGATCCACTTCGACGTAACGTTGACCGAAGTGGCGAGCGGGCTGTATCGGATGCTGGGCCGAAGGATCGCCGGATATGAATCCGCGCACTCCCGCCAACTGTTCCGCCATTTCCTGAACACCCCGGCCGAAGTCGAGATCGCCGGCAACCGAGTTGAAGTTACCCTAACCAAGCGGGCACATGTAGGTGCTAGACTGGTTACAAACAAAAATGGGCGCGTTCCCGGGATACGCTGGAGCGCGCCCACCTACGTAACGGAGTTAGTTGGTTACCTGAATAGACGCGGCGAGCCCTCATTCGTTAGGGGATCTCCGGTAGAATTATTATCGGTAAGGGGGCCGCCCGCGTTCCTTGTGACTGATTCCCCATTTCGCATTCTGCTGGTCATTCTGCTGATCGCGGTCAACGGATTTTTCGCGGGCGCTGAGGTCGCGCTGCTCTCGGTGCGGCATTCGCGACTGCGGCAAATGGCGGAACAGGGGCACGCCGGCGCGCAGGCCGCACTCAACCTGCTGTCGAATCCGGGGCGCTTGCTCTCGGTGACGCAGGTCGGTGTCACGCTGGCGAGCTTGGGCTTGGGCTGGGCGGGCGAAGACACGCTGTATCGAATCTTGATTGCGGCGTTTCATCCGCTCACCACTCCGCTCACGGAGAGGTTTCTGCACGCGGTCAGCCTGCTGGTGTCCTTTCTGGTAATCAGCTACCTCCACGTGGTCATCGGGGAGGTGGTGCCCAAGAACCTGGCCATCGCCAAGGCGGACCGCATGGCGGCGCTGGTCGCTCCGGCCCTGCTGGTGTTCTATCGGATTTCGATCGCGTTCGTGGTGATCGTCGAGAAGTCCGCGCAGGCACTCACCCGCGCGCTGCGGTTGCCGGGAGGGACCCATGCTGGCGGACATTCGGCCGAGGAGCTGAAGCTCATTGTCAGTTCCAGCCGTGGATTGGGCTATCTGCCGGAAGTCCAGGAAGACATGATCCACCGCGTGCTCGACCTGGGGGCCATCTCGGTGCGCGAGATCATGGTGCCGCGCAACGACATCGTCTCCATCGCATCCGGCGCCACGCTGGACGAGGTCCTGCGCGCCATGATCGAGACGCAACACTCGCGCCTGCCGGTGTACGAGGGCACTCCCGAGAAGATTATCGGGATCCTGCACTACAAGGACCTTTTGCCGGTTTGGGAGGAGCGCCGCCAGGCCATCCGCTCGGGCCGGCCCAGCCGTGCGTTTCGGGTTTCCCGGCTCCTCCGCCCGCACCTTGTAGTGCCCCAGACCAAGCCCCTCTCGCACATGCTCGAGGAGTTCCGCCAGGGGCGCTCGCACATGGCGATGGTGGTGGACGAATTCGGAACCATCGCCGGCATGCTGACCGTGGAAGACGTTCTGGAGCAGGTGGTGGGACGCATCGAGGACGAGCACGACGAGAAGACCCAGCCACGACCCGCGGAGACCGATGAAGTGGAGCTGGACGGCGCCACGCGCATTCGCGACCTCGAAAGTGAATTTGGCATCGGGATTCCGGCGGATGCCGGTTTCGAAACACTGGCGGGCTTCCTGCTCTTTCGTCTGGGCCGCATCCCGCAAGTGGGGGAGTTCGTGGAATATGACGGCCGGCGTTTTACGGTGCTGGAAATGGAACGAAACCGGATCGCCCGCGTGCGGATCGAGAAAGCTCCCGAGCGTTTCTTGCCGGCGCCGGGGTAGAATTGGCTCGTACTCATGTTCGGCATCGATCGTCAAGCCGCCCGCTCCGCCTGGACCGCCGTCCTGATCGTGCTCCTTCTGTACCTGATCTACCTGATTCGCAGCACGCTGTTCATTTTCATCCTGGCGCTGCTGTTTGCCTACCTGTTGTCCCCGCTGGTCGACCTGCTGGACCGGGTTCTGCCGGCCAGCCGCACGCGCACTCCCGCGCTGTTGCTGGCCTACATTATTTTTGTCGGCCTGGCCGTCCTTATGGGAATCGAGATCGGCTCGCGGGTGGTGGACCAGGCCAACAAGCTGGGCAAGGAACTGCCTCCCAAGGTGAGGACCTGGATGGAGACGCCGAGCCAGTCTCCGACACTCAACGAGATTAAGGTGAAAGTCCTCGAACGGGTCGAGACAGAAGTGGGCCAGTGGTCCACCGATCTGCTTTCCGCCCTGCCGCAGGCGGGCCTGAAGTTCATCTCGGTGGCCAGCGACCTGATCTTCGTAGTGATCATCCCGATTCTGGGCTTCTTCTTCCTCAAGGACGGCCGCGTCATCCGCGAGCACGTGCTGGACTTAGTGGAGGATGGCCCGCGCCGCGCGCTGCTCGACGATGTGCTGGCAGACGTCCACCTGCTGCTGGCGCATTACATGCGCGCCCTGTTCCTGCTCTCGCTCGCCGCGTTTTCGGCGTATGGAGTTTTCTTTTCTATTATGAGTGTGCCGTACGGCATACTGCTGGCTGCGGTGGCGTGCCTGCTGGAGTTTATCCCCATGATCGGCCCGCTCACGGCGGGCATCATGATCATGGCCGTCGCGATCCTGGCGAACTCGCACGTAGTGGCCATCCTGATTTTTATCCTGGCTTTTCGTATGTTCCAGGACTATATCCTCTCGCCGCACCTCATGGGGCAAGGCGTGGAGCTGCATCCGCTGCTGGTGCTGTTCGGCGTCTTCGCGGGCGCGGAAGTCGCCGGCATCGCGGGTACTTTCCTTTCGGTGCCGGTGCTGGCGCTGGTGCGGATCGTCTACGTGCGAATTCGCAAGGCCCGCCTGAATGCGCGGCTGGTCTCCAACCCGACCCCCATGCTATGAGGTGTGCCGGTGGTCTCCTGCTGGTGCTGCTGGCGCGGCCCATTCATGCGCACGTGGTTAGCATGAGCTCCGGCGATCTCACCATCGCGGGCACGCGCGCGCGCTACGAATTGCGCATGCCGCTGTACGAGATGGTGCACGTTCCGGCGCCCGAGCGCACCCTTCTGGAGCACCTGCGTTTTTCGAGCGCGGGTCGCGCTGCCCGCCTGCTGGCTAACAGTTGCCAGCCGGACGACGCCCGGCAGCTTTACGTGTGTACTGCGGATTATGAGTTCGCCGCGCCGGTGGACCGCCTGGATGTGGACTGCACCTTCGCCGCCATCACCGTGCCGACGCACGTCCACCTGCTGCGCGCGGACATGGGCGACAAGCACGACCAGGGACTCTTCGACAGCTCGTTCACCCACGCGACGCTGCGCTTCCGGCCGCCAACGCCGGCGGAGGTGGCGGTGACGGAATCGGGCGCGGGCTTCATGCGGGCCTTGGGCGGCGCGGTGCAGATCGTGTTCCTGGCGGCGCTGGCGTTGGCGGCTCGCAGCCGCAGGGAACTGCTGGCGCTCGCCGGCACGTTCCTGGCAGGCCAGATCGCCTCCGTGCTGGTAGTGCCGCACACCGCCTGGCAGCCCGCTCCGCGTTTCGTGGAAGCCGCCGCGGCGCTCACCATCGCGTACCTCGCGGTGGAGATTCTGCTGCTGCCAGGGGCCGGCGCGCGGTGGCTGGTGGCCGGTGTGCTGGGGGCGTTTCACGGGCTTTACCTCCTGCTCTTTGTGCAGACCACTGGTTACCGGGCGGGTTTTGTGCTGGCGGGGGCGGGTTTCGCGGAGGTAGCCGCCATCGCGATTCTGGGGCTGGCGTTTTCGCGATTCGGCCGCTGGGCGCGGGCGCTGCGGCCACTGCAGGTCTCGGCGTCGGCGCTGCTGATCTTCGGGATGGTCTGGTTCTTCGCGCGGCTGCGAGGGTGAGCTTGTGGGGCAGGATGGCATCCTGCGCGCCGGTTGTTTACCGGCGCCACTGGCTGGTGAGCAACCCGCCGCAGGTTTCCAACAGTTTCCAGCCTGCCCCACGAGGCCACTTCACACTACACTGCGTTTCCTCGTGTCGATGTGCCTGGTGTTCCTGGTCCAAAAGGCAAGCCGCCGCCGGAATAGGGCGCCCGGCGGTCACGCCACCTTCATGGGCTTGACTTGCCGTTCGATCTTGGCGCGGACCTTTTTTTCAGCGACGCGCAAATCGTAGAGTGATTGCAGATTCAGCCAAAACTCAGCGCTGGTCCCGAAGTAGCGTGCCAGCCGGAGTGCGGTGTCCGCGGTAATGCCGCGCTCGCCGCGCACAATTTCGTTCAGCCGGGCTGTGCCGATACCGAGAGCCTTGGCAAGCCGGTTCACACTCATGCCCAGCGGCGCCAGGTAGTCTTCTTTGATGGTCTCTCCTGGATGGGGCGGTCTGATCATGTTTTCCTCCAGTCTAATGGTAGTCGGCTACTTCGACGTTGTAAGCGTCTCCATCTTTCTAAACGAAGCACACGCGGTATTGGTCGTTGATCCGGATGCTGTGCTGTCCCAGGCGATCTCCCTTCAAGGCTTCGAGGGAGTTTCCAGGCGAGCGAAGATCGCCAAGGCCCTTAGCTGCGTGAACTTGGAACAGCTTACGGATTGCGGCCTTCTCGACGGCCTGAAACCTCCGGGATCTGATGCCGTTGAAGATTTTCTCGGTCTCGGCATTCGAAAAAGACCGAATCACGTTTATATTGTATATCGATAAACGGCACAAGTGAACGCCCAATGTCGAAGCAGCCCACGCCGAACTCACGGTGGGCGCTGATTCTTTTTCGTTCGAAGTTCCGCTTTTGAGGGGCGTTCAGTGACTTTACGTCCACTGGATCCTCATCGGTAAACACTACGGCGTTATTCGGGAGGCGTCGCCTGGATCGAGGCTTCCTCCATGGCTTCGAGGACCTGTTTGACGATCTTCGGGTGCAGCGCCGCGTTACTGTGCCACGGAACCACTACCCTGCGCCCGCCCTTTGCGTAGATCCGATGACTGCCCTTGGACCGTAACCAATCGAAGCCGGCCTTCAACAGCATCGCTTCGGCTTCCGCCGCAGTCAGGCGCGGCAGTTTAGGCATGAACTTCGACTGCGGTGGTCAGAATCTCCTGGCTCAGCGCCGCCGAGCGCTCTTCATCGGTCAAAGTCTCCAGGAAGAGTTCGATCGCCTCGCGGATATTGACAAGAGTCTCCTCTACGGTCTTGCCTTGCGATTGGCACCCCTTGAGTTCCGGGCACCACGCGTAGCAGCCGTGCTCGTCCCGCTCGATTACGACACTGATCTTGCTGGTCATCAACCATCATTCTACCGCCACCGCGCGCAGCCGCCGCCGCTGCCAGCAGAGCGGCCAAGGCAGCCGGTCTCACCGGCGCCGGCGGCAAAAGCTGTCGGCAGCGCCACGCTCGAACCCGCGCTCGCGTGACGGATCAAGGTCTCCGAGCGATCGACTCGGCGATACGTCCGCACCAGCCTGCCCCCACTACTTTGCCTGAATATTCCGCCTTCGGGCGCAAGAATCGTCCGGTCTGCGGTGTGGGTGGAGCGCGCACCCCGAGAGATACCAGCGCAATGGAGGACAACGCTCTGCCGCGCCCTACAATACGCGCGGTTCCAGCGTGAGAAGCTGCTTGAATTCCGGCAAATCTTTCATGGCGGCGAACTCGGGCATTTCGGCCAGCTTCTTATCGCGGAAGCCCTCTTCCAACGACTTCCGCAGATACTGGAGAGCCAGCTCGTTGCGGCCGCCCTTGGCGTACAGCTTGGCGAGATAGAAGTGGAACTTGCCGCGTTCCTCCACGCTGCGTTCCTCCAGCATCACCCCGAAATTGCCGTGGCGCTCGAAGACTTCCGGGTCCAGGCGCATGGCGGTCTGATAAGCCGTAGTGGCGTCGTCGTACCTCTTGCGAGCGAAGTAGGCCGTACCGAGATTCATGTAGATGGACGCCGACTTGGATTCTTCCGGAGCGATCTTGAGCGCCCGGTTGTACCAGGCGATCGCCCGCCGTGGGCTCTTCCTGGCATAGTAGATCGTGCCGAGATTGTTCAGGGCCTCCACGTAGTCGGGCCTGATTTTGATGGACCGCTCGTAACACTTCCGCGCGTTGTCGAGCTGCATGAGCTGGTGGTAGGCGATGCCGGTCTTGTTGAGAAGAACGGGGTCCTTGGGAGAACCTTCGCGGAACGTCTCGATGGCTTCGCGGTACATTTTGCGCGCCATGAAGATGTCGCCGCGCATTTCGGGCGTTAGCGTTTTGGCCGCCTGGGGAGGCGGCACCGTGGTTTTGGTGCCGTCCACGATGGCGTTAGTCTGCGATTGTGCGAATACCGGACATAACCCCGCCGCGAGCAACAGGGCGAACGGTCGAGAGAGCATGAGGGCCCACCCCCTGAGGTTATTCTAACGCCTTATTCTAAAGCCGGCGGACCGCTTCCTTCGGTCGCGGCTCAGCTACAAGTCGTGCCCTGTCAACGGAGTCTTTCTGAGCCACGGCCGCAGGGAGTGGCCTTTACTTCTTGAACACGCCCTTCAAGCGATTCCAGAAGCCCTTCTTCCCGTCTTTCCTGGGCTGGTCGGGCGGCTCCGGTTGCGCGGCGGAACTGGCTTCCGGGTCCGGGGGTTCCTGGCGCGCGGCCCTGCGCGCGACAGCGCCCGGCGACACTTGGCCATCCCCGCCGCCGGAGCCGATGATCCGTGGCGCCGTATCCGCCGACGGGGAACCCGAACGCGAGGGCGGCCGCCCGGACGCCGGCGTCTCCCAGCCGGCGACATTGGTGATCCCCTGGCGCCCGCCGCCGTGCAGCGGGCAGGCTCCCACCGGCTGCGTCCCGGCGATGTACACTTCCTTGCGCGTATTGGAGCAGGCCGGAGTGGCCGGCATTCCCGATTCGGGATCGATATCGATGGAGACGATTCCGTCCGGGGCCTGGAAGGGGTTGGTGCCGCGATACTCGCGGTAATTGAGAGCGGTCTTCATGAACTCCGCCCAGATGGGAGCGGCCGAATCCGCACCTTGCAGGTCCAGTACCTCGTTATCGTCAAATCCCACCCAGACCACGCAGAGCAACTCGGAAGTGAAGCCCGCGAACCAGCCATCGTGCGAGGTGCCGGTCTTGCCCGCCGCGGGCACGTTGAAGGCGTAGCGCGCGCGCACCCCGGCGGCGGTGCCGCTCCGCAGGACCTCTTCCATCAGGTTGGTCACCAGGTATGCCACCCGTGGGTCGAGAACGTGTTTCTCTTCCACCTTGTTCTCGAAGAGTTTCTTGCCGTCTTTGCCGTCGCGGACCATCCGCAGGAACGTGGGCTTCACATAGTTGCCGTAGTTGGCGAACATGGTGTAGGCGCCGGCGGCTTCCAGCGGCGTAATTTCGTAGGCGCCCAGCGCCACCGCGGGAGTCGGCTGGATCTTGTAGTTCATGCCCGCACGGTTGGCCATGGCGACCACCGCGTCCCAGCCCACCATTTCCGCTACCTTCACCGTGGCGACGTTGAGCGAGTGCGCCAGCGCCGTGCGCAGGGTGACGTCCCCGTAGAATTTCTTCTCGAAATTGCTGGGCTCATAGGGCTTGCCGTCGAACCAGAAGGTGGTGGGCGCATCCTCGATCATGGTGCTGGCAGTGAGGATGCGCGGGCCGCCCTCCACGCCGGTATCGAGCGCCGCGGCATACACGAACGGCTTGAAGATCGACCCCGGCTGGCGCTTTGCCAGGACGTGGTTGAGCTGGCTCACGCCGTAGTTGCGCCCGCCGACCACCGCCTTCACCTCGGCCGTGTGGGGGTCGATGGCCACCAGCGCCACCTGGGCCTCGGGAGGCGTCTGGCCTTTGTAGCGTCGCTGCTTGCGAATCCGTTCGTCCACCAGCGCCATACCCTTGCGGACCGCATCCGTAGCAGCGCGCTGCAAGTGCATGTCAAGCGTGGTGTAGACGCGGAACGCGTTGGACTGGAAATTCTCGTCCTGAAATTTGGCTTCCAACGCGTCGTTCACCAGGTCCACGAAGTAGGGCGCTTCCACCGATTGCGCTGTGCCCCTGGCCACGGTCAACGGCGCCCCAATGGCCAGCGCGTAATCCCGGTCGGTGATGTAGCCGTTCGACCGCATCAGGCTCAGGACCACGTTGCGCCGGTCCTTGGCATGGTCGGGATGGCGGTATGGGTCGAAGTAGGCGGGCCAGCGCGGCAGGCCGGCGAGCTGAGCGGCTTCGGCAAGGCTGATCTGGCTGAGATCCTTGCCCAGGAACGCTTCGGACGCCTCGCCGAAACCGCGAATGCGAAACGATCCGCGGTAACCGAGGTAGATCTGATTGCAGTAGTCCTCGAAAATCTCTTCCTTGGAGAGCTTCTGCTCCAGTTGCAGCGTGATAATCGCCTCGGCCGCCTTGCGCGTCCAGCGCTTGTCCTGATCGAGAAAGAACATGCGCGCAAGCTGCATGCTCAGGGTGGAGGCGCCCTGGTCCTTGCGCCCCTCCTTCACATCCACATAAAAGGCTTTGATGATGCGAATGGGGTCGAAACCGGCATGTTGGAAGAAGCGCTTGTCCTCCGCCGACGTGACCGCGTGGACCAGGATCGGCGGGATGTCGTGGAACTTGACCATGCGGCGCTTCTCGCGAGCCGGACCGGTGAGGCTGGTGATGAGCTGTGGCTCGAGCTGGTACAAGTTGCGCGCGGTGTTGTCCTGGAGGGAGACGATTTGCGAGATCCTGCCGCCGGCGAACCGGATCAGTCCGGCTTCCTGCTCAAAGTAGGAATCCTTGCCCGGGAAGACTTCGATGGAGCTTTTCCCGAGCTGGTAGTAGCCTACCGGATTGCCGCGCGATTCGTTGTAGCCGCTGCGCCGCAACTCGGCGGCGATCTCGGCGGGCGTCATGGCATCGCCCACGCCCACGGATTGCGGCGCGGCGAAGATCTTGGCGGAGTTGGCAAACACTCCGGCGCGCAGCTTTTCATCGATCACGCCCGCGTACTTGGCGTAGAAATACGTGAACACCCCGAGCCCCATGAGGACGAAGAGGGTGAACCCGATGATCAGGATGCGGCCGAACGGTCCGAAGAAGAAGCGTGCCAGCCCCGCATTGTCCGGAACCCGGACCTTCATTTCCCGTTTCGGCCTGGCCGCTAGTCTTGGCACTAATTCAATTCTCGCATGAACCGGCCCGACAGACCTCCCGCCCTGGCTCAGGAGGCTCAGGATGGCCTACCGGCTGCCCGCACCGGGGTAGAAATGCAGGTCCACCGTGTACCCCGGCAGATTCACCCGCACGGCATAGCGGACGTCGATCTGCATAGTTCCCGGCGACCGCGTAATATGCACGTTATCTTCCATTACGGGAAGCTCCAGTTGGTGCGCTTTATCCAGCACCCAGGTGCGCAGCACGTCGTCGGATTTCGCCTGGTTCTCCCCACTGTGTGTAATCTTCGACACGAAATTCTGCAATTCGAGGTTACGGAAGTAATAGGGGGCGAATATGGCGAGAAAGAAAACGAGACCCGCCAGAATGGCGATGCCGGCTGCGATGCGCCAGCGCGGGACGCCATTCACGATTGGTCGCCGGATTCCTTGGAGGAGGCGCAAAGCTCCTCCCAGAGATCATCCGAATGGGCGGTCCATTCGGGGTTCTCCAGGCCGGAGATCTGCAATTCTTCTTCCCTCAACGTTCCGTGGCCATAGGGGCAGATGTACTCGATCCGCGGCCGGCCGAATTGCAGCATCCGGCTCCACGAGCCGGTCTCGATGGGCATGCGCAGGTGCCGCAGGCAGACACGGCAGCGGTAGCGCTGGTCCCAGACGATCAGGTACACGGTGCCCGTGCATAGCAGGAACCAGACCAGGACGGCCAGGGTGAAGCCCAGGTCGTAGCCGAACCGCGGCGGAACGTATGTGAAGAGGCGGGGTGCGGGGGGCCAGCTCCAATTCAACAGCGCTAACAAGCTATAAAGTAGGGCGCCCGCGATCGCCAGCTTCGCGGCAAAATACGACCAGTAGCGCATACTCGTTAGACTCGCCATCCCGTCACTTCGTTTCTAAGGTAGCACAGCCGCCGGCCCGGTCACGGCAGCGTCCTTGGCTCTTTGTAGCTATCGCGCTTCCCGCTACTGCCTAAATTCCCGCTACTGCCTGAATAGGTTGCGCAGGATGAAGAAAATATTGGCCGGCCGCTCTGCCAGCCGGCGCATGTAGTAGGGGTACCATGCCCTGCCAAACGGCACGTAGAGGCGCAGGCGGTAGCCTTCGGCGACCAGGCGACGCTGGAGGTCGCGGCGAATTCCATACAACATCTGGAACTCGAATTTGTCGCGGGGGATCTTCTTCAGGGCAACGTATTCCTCGGTCTGCCGGATGATCTTTTCGTCGTGGGTGGCGAAAGCCGGGTACTCGCCTTTGTCTAGCAGAAGCTTCGCCAACTCCACGTAATTGCGGTCCACGTCGGCTTTGTGTTGGAATGCCACGCTGGCCGGCTCGAGGTAGGCGCCCTTGCACAGCCGCACGCGGATGCCGCGGGCGCAGAGATTTTCAACATCGTCTTTGCTGCGGTAGAGGCAGGATTGAATCACCACCCCGACACTGCCGTACCGCTGGTGCAAGTCCGTGACCAGATCGAGAGTGCGGCCGGTGTACTCGCTCGATTCCATGTCGATGCGGACGAAGCTCTGCAATTCGGCGGCCCGCCGCACAAGCTGTTCGACATTATCGCGGCATCGATCGTAGGAAAAATCGAGACCGAACTGCGTGAGCTTCAGCGAAACGTTGCCCTGAATGCCGCAGTCGTGGATGGCGGAAAGCGTGCGCACGTAGACGTCGCGCGCCGCGGCGGCCTCCTCCAGAGTGGTCACGCTCTCGCCGAGATGGTCGAGCGTGAGGGTGATGCCTTCCGGGTTGATCTTGCGGCCGACCGCGAGGGCCTGATCGAGGGTCTGGCCCGCCACGAACCGGGTGGAGAGCCTTTGCGCCATCGGAGAGGTTTCCATCCACATCCTTAAGTGTTTCTGGCGCGAGAGGAACAGGAGGAGCCTGCGCACGAATTCCAGACTAACACCGATCTGTCAGACTGCTGTCGGATTGCCGGCCCTTGCGCTGACGGGCGTGGCGTCGGGCGCCGACCGGGCTTACTGAATCACCAATGTCAACAAGTGCCTGGTCATTGCGGGCGATGGTCGGGTGACCACTACCGACAGTCATCCGCGCGGCGCGATGCTGCGACATTCCCCTGTGGTAGCAAAGTAGAAATGTCCCCTCGATTTCAGAGGGATCGCTCCCATTCCCTCTTGCGCGCATTGTGCTGCTTGCGGCGGAACCCGTCAAGGCTTCCCTCCGGCGCGCGCAAAGACGGCGCGCGGCCTTGACGGAACCCGCCGCAAGCCGAACCCATTTTTCCCGACAAGAGGGAATGGGAGCTTTTGGAAACCGCTGCTGCAAGGGGACGTTTCTACTTTGCTCCGGAGGGGGACATTTCTACTTTGCCGCGACATGCCGCGACTGCCGCGACTGCCGCGACTGCCGCGACATTCCCCTTGATTAACGAAAGTTGGGGTGATCCTCCCAGCATTGGTGTCGGCGTTTTTGCGGCCACGTAGGCTGGGGTTTCAAGCATTTTCGTTCAAGAGAATCCGGGGAGCGGATTTGCGCACCTGGCTTCGGACAGGTGGCTGATCCGCATGCGGCCTCAGCGTTCGAGAGACCGTGCGGGACGCAATGGTGGTTGCCGATAAAGGAGAATTGTATGCTTCAAAGAGGGCTTCAGGGCCTTTTCCCGACTCTGGTCTTATTCGCGGTTGTTCCGGGTTGGGCGCAGGATACGGCAGTCCTAACGGGAACGGTCACTGATGTCAGCAGCGCCGTCGTTGTGAACGCTCAGGTAACCGCAATCAACGTTGACAACAACTTCGAGACGGAAACGGTAACCAATTCGGAAGGGATTTACCGCATCCCTTTCCTCCGTCCGGGAACCTACCGGGTGAGAATCACGGCTCCAGGCTTCAAGAGTTTCATCCGGGAGAACGTGGAACTGCGGGTCGGAGCTACGCTGCCGATTAACGGCGTGATGGAACTCGGCGCTGTTGCCGAGTCCGTCCAGGTGACTTCCGCGGTTCCGCTGCTCGAAACCGAGACGTCCGCCACGGGCACCATCGTGACTGGCGAATTCTTCCAACGAATGCCGCTATACCAGCGCCACTCCCGCGCCGTCCTCTACCTCACGCCGGGTGTGAATGCGGGCGGTTTGGCTTATGCCGGCTCCCTCGGCGGCTTCTCGATCAACGGCGGCGCCACCAGCAACATCGGCTACTTCGAGGATGGCATGTACGGTGTCCAGCCGAGCGGCACCAACACCACCGATACGATTCTCAGCACCATCGAGGAAGTGAAGGTCATTACCACCGCCCTCCCCGCCGAATACGGCCACTCTGGCGGCGGCGGCCATCGTGGTCGTCAAGAAGAGCGGCACCAACCAGCTTCACGGCGGCGGAGGCACTCTCTTCCGCGAAGGGCCCATGCAGCATCGGCGCTTCATGCAGCCCGCGAGGTTCGAACAGACCGGTAACAGCCTCCATTTCTATCAACCGGACTTCAACGTCAGC